>DASVDU010000119.1:0-17723 GCA_036380915.1 Hyphomicrobiaceae bacterium
GGCCACGACCTTTTTGTCGGCGCTTCTGCTGTTCTCGATCCAGCCGCTCTTCGCGAAAATGGTGCTTCCGGTTCTCGGCGGCGCGCCGTCGGTTTGGGCGGTCGCGCTGTGCTTTTTCCAAGGTGCGCTGCTCGTCGGCTACTGCTACGCCCACCTGCTCAATCGGCTCGTGCCCGCCCGTGCTGCGGGCTTCGTACACTTAGCGGTTTTCGGGCTGGCCCTGTTGTCGCTGCCGATCGGCCTGCCGGCCGGCTGGGCGGAGCCACCCCCGGGTGATCCCTATTTTTGGCAGCTCGGCCTGTTTTCGGCGGCGATCGGAATGCCGTTCCTCGCCGTCGCCGCCAATGCCCCGCTGCTGCAGGCGTGGTTCGCGGCGAGTGGCCATCCGGATGCACGCGATCCTTATTTTCTCTACGGGGCAAGCAATCTCGGCAGCCTGGTCGCTCTCCTCGGTTATCCTTTTCTGCTGGAGCCCACCTTCGGCACGCGGGCGCTGTCCGATTTCTGGGCCGCCGGCTTCGTCCTGCTCATGGTGGCGATCGCGGCCTGCTTTCTCGTGCTGCGCGGGCGCGCTGCCGCCTCGGTCCCGACCGCGACCATGGCCGCAGGAACGGCCGACCAGGCACCGAGTTGGCCGCGCCGTCTGGGATGGGTCGGCCTTGCGCTGGTTCCCTCGGCTCTGCTGACGGCCTTCACAACGCACATCAGCACGGACGTCGCGTCGGCACCGCTGCTCTGGGTGCTCCCGCTCGCCCTCTATCTCCTCACATTCGTGATCGTCTTTCGCGAGCGCGCTCTCATCCCCATGCGGCTGTTGCTGATCGTCCATCTGGCGGCGGTGGTCGCCGCACTTCTGCAGCTCTCGCAAACCAAGCACGATGGCTGGTTCATCTCCAGTGCCACGGGCGTCGTCGTATTCTTCACGTCGGCGCTCGTCGCGCACCGCACGCTTTACGACCTGCGCCCCGCCCCGCGCTATCTGACCGAGTTCTACTTATGGATGTCGCTCGGCGGCGTGCTTGGGGGCCTGTTCGCTGCGTTGGTCGCTCCGCACCTCTTCTCCGAGGTCTTCGAGTACCCGCTGCTGCTCGCGCTGACCATGGCCTGCCGCCCCGGAGCACTTTCCATCTCGCTCCGAGACCGGGAAGAGCTGTTGCGGATCTGGCTGGTCGTGGCTGGCGGAGTGCTCGCAATCTATTGGGCACCATGGCTCGTCGAGCAGCTTTCAGACATCAGCCCCGGCGGCATCGTCGGCACCGCAATCGACAAATTGCTCGAGTGGGGTACCGCGGCGGCCATTGTCCTCGCCTTCGCCATCCTGCTCGTGGTGTCGCTGCGGCATCCCCCGCGGCAGGTCGCCATCGCGATGCTGATGTTCCTGACGGTGGTCACGCTGCCCTCGGGCGTGAAGCGCGGCGATGCTCAGCGCAGCTACTTCGGCGTCTACCGCGTCTCACTGTCGAGCGACGGCAACTTCCACGTCCTGACCCACGGCACCACACTGCATGGAGCGCAACGGATCCGCGACAGCGAGGGCGCCTACAAGGACGACCTCACGCCGACCACCTACTATCACCCGAAGAGCCCGATGGCGCGCACCATCGCCGAAGTGCGTGGGCGTCTGGCGTGGCAGGGCCGCAGGGGCCGATACGGCGTGATCGGGCTCGGCACCGGATCACTCGCCTGCTACGCCCGGCAGGGCGAGCGTTGGCGCTTCTTCGAGATCGACCCTCTCGTGGTGAACATTGCCAGCACGCCGGAGCAATTCAGCTTCCTGCATTACTGCCAGCCCGAGCCGGACATCGTGATCGGCGATGCGCGCCTGACGATCGCCAAGGAGCCGGACGCGAGCTTCGATCTCATCATCGTCGATGCCTTCACGTCGGATGCCGTGCCCGTGCACCTGATGACGGCAGAGGCTCTGCGGCTCTATGCGTCCAAGCTCACGGCCGATGGCATCGTTCTGTTGCACATCTCGAACCGCTACCTCGATCTCGATTCCGTCCTCGCCGCCACCTCTCCGCTGGCTCCGGAGCTCCACGGCCTCATCCTTTCCGATGACGATGCCGACGGCAGCTACGCCAGCTCCACTTCAACGGTGGCGGTCTTTTCCAAGGACGAAACCGTTATCAATGGCTACCGCGACTGGCCGGAGGCTTATGAATTGGAGGCAAACGGACTTCGCGGCTGGACCGACGATTTCTCGGATATTCTCGGGCCATTGCTTGCGAAGCTGCGGTAGGGCCAGGCAGACCCGGATCGCACCTCACTGCCTCCGCTTGAACGCCGCCGACGCCACGAGCCCGGCCCCCACGGCGATCGTCACCGTGAAAATGCCGTAGAGCAGCGGCTGGTTGAAGGCGAAGTTGTGCAGCAGGAGCTCGAGCCCCTCGCGCTCGAGGCGCACGCGCGCCGTATAGGTGCTGATGATCTGGCCGTCGCGAAAGAGATAGACGCGCACGTCGAGCGGACCCACCGGCACGTTGGCGGGCAGATTGACCGAGGCCCGGAACAGACTGCGCCCGATGAAGACGACGCCGTACTCCTCCTGGACGTAAAGGCCGTCCTTCTGCTTCAGCCGCACGACAGCCTCGGCGAACTCCTGCAGCTCCGCGGTGGTGACGCCGGTTTCCCAACCTTGCACGGGCGTCATCCGGACGTACTCGAATCCGATGTCGTTCTCCCGCAGCACCAGCGGGTTGGTGATGTCGTCCAGCGGCCGCGTGGAAAGAATGGCGTAGTAGCTCGGTACGCTCTCGAAGGTGATCGAGTGGGTGTTGATCCAGATCCCCGCAACGTTGCTCTTGCGGCGGGCGACGAGGCGCGTCGGGGTACCCTCGAGCACGATGACCACGTCGTATAGCCCGGACTCCGCGGTCGTCTGACGGCTGTGGTCGACGGCTCCGAACACCACGATCTCGGTGCCGGTAAAGCTGGAGGTGACCGAGACGCTCCGCGAGGAAACATCCGCCTGCACCGTCTCACGCGGTCCGGCTTCCGCGGGGACGGGCTGCGGCGGCCTCGTCTCGGCCTGTGCAACGGGTGCGCTACGCACCGGCTGCTTCGGCGCGACAGCAGGCGAGCGGACCGGCGGCTCGGGCCCCGGACGGCGCTGCGCTTCGGCGATCTCGACCCCGATCAGCAGCGCCGCTGCTACGATGATCAGGACGGCGCCCAGGAAACCTCTCAGAACTCGCCAGTTAATCTTCATCAGTGGCTCCCGATCGCGTCACTGATGGAATACTCGTCGCTCGGCGCCGTAACCAGGCCCCAGCCGATACGGACGCACACCAGCAGCACCAGCCCCGCCAGCAAAAATCGCAGCTGCTCACCTTTCAGCTTCTGGCCTGCCGCCGCGCCCAGTTGGGCGCCAACGACCCCACCGATCATCAGCAGCAGCGCCAAGGTCACATCCACCGATTTGTTCTGTGCGGCGTGCAGAATGGTCGTGGCCCCGGTCACGAAAACGATCTGGAAGAGTGAGGTGCCGACGACGACGTTGGTCGGCACCCGCAAGAGATAGATCATGGCCGGCACCATGATGAACCCGCCACCCACGCCCATGATGGCACCAAGAAAGCCGACCAGCATTCCAATTGCAAACGGCGGAATAATGCTGATGTAAAGTTTCGAGCGGTGGAAGCGCATTCTGAGTGGCATTTTGTGCACCCAGTTGTGCTGGCCAGGCCGCCGCATCGACATCACCTTTCCATGCCGCGCCTGCCGCATTGCCTTGGCGCTTTCGATGAGCATCAGCACGCCAATGATGCCGAGGAAGGTGACGTAGGCGATCGAAACGAAGAGGTCGAATTGCCCGATCTGCCGCAGCAGCTTCACGGCCTCGACTCCCGCTGCCGCCCCGACGATGCCGCCGGACAGCAGCACCGTTCCCAGCTTGACGTCGACATTGTTGCGCCGCCATTGCGCAATGGCGCCGGATACCGACGAGGCGAGGATCTGAGCCGCTTCGGTGCCGACGGCAATGGCTGCCGGAATGCCGGAAAAAATGAGCAGCGGCGTCATCAGGAAGCCGCCGCCGACCCCGAACATTCCGGACAAAAAGCCGACCGCGCCGCCCATGCCGAGAAAGGCGAAAACATTTACGGACATCTCGGCAATGGGGAGATAAAGGTTCATGACTGAGCCGAAGCCTGCCCCAGCGTAGAAAGCTCCTGCACCCGGGGCCACCTTATGCACCGGGAGAGCCTAACTCAGCCGAATGGCTTTTTCTTGATGAGTGTACGAGCGCCAAGTTTAAGCCAGTGCTGAACCGCGGGGTCAACCGTATTTCGCTGGGCAACCCAACGATCCGGGCTCCGGCCCACATAGATCTCTCACACTCGAAAAGTCGGATAGGGAAGGTGACCAGCACACCTCGTCCAGCACCGCCTTGAGGACGACGGCGCTATTGCGAACCTCACCCTTTTCGCAAAATGCGGCATGGCCGGCCTCCGCTCGCGACTTCGCGCAGACGCGCGGGAACCGGCTGGCAATTCGCCGCGCTCGACTTCCCTCCGCGGGCAACGCTCGAAGTCCTTTCACTTTGTCGGATTGGCAACAAACGCCCAGCGCAGCTCGTGGCTCGGGCGCAATCTCTCGTGCCCACTCGTCGATGGCCGCCTTTTCCCGATTGAGGCCGCGGGGCCAGAGGCGATCGACCAAAACGCGGTAGCCATCGTCCGGACAGGGGGCTCATAGAGACCCTGCTTGCATACGATCGTGCTCAACCCGGTGACACCTGAAGGCATCCGGCAGCAACGGCGCGATCAGCCTTGTACTTCCCGCTGCTTCCAGACCTCCCCTGCGGCGCGCACGTTGTTCACCAGCGGCTCGGCCGGCTGGGGATGCCAGGACTGCACCAGCCCTTCTGCCGCCTTGAGCTCATTCGCGTTCAGCAACCACTTCACGCGATCCCGGCGGCGCATGGCGTCCTTGTCGCCGCTGCGCGCAGCGAGCGCAAACCATTTGTAGGCCTGCTTGAGGTCGCGATCGACGCCGCGGCCGGTCTCGTAGAGGACGGCGAGATTGTACTGGCTGTCGACCAGGCCCCGCTCTGCCGCCTCGGAGAACCAATGGGCCGCCGTCTTGTAGTCCGCGGGATCGCCGCTGGCACTCAGAACGGCGAAGTTGTGCATGGCCTTCAAGTTGCCCTTATCCGCTGCGCTCCGGTACCAGGCCATGGCCCGGCCGCGATCTGCCGCCACGCCGAGGCCGCGCTCATAGAGCGTGCCCAGCCGGTACTGGGCCGGCGCGAAGCCGCGCGAGGCAGAGCGCTGGTACCAGATCACCGCCTCCTTGAGATTGCGCTCGACGCCCCGGCCCTCGTCGAGGCGTACGGCCACCTCGAACTCGGCGGACGGGTCGCCATTGGCGGCGGCAAGACGCAGAGAGAGCGGCCCCACGGCAGCCGGCGGCATCATGCGCCTGGCCGGCACGGGTGGCACAGCCTGCGCTGGCTGCGGCGTGACGCTTCTTGTATCCGGACTGAAGGCTGCGCGCGCGGGTGCCGCTGAGATCACCGGCGGAAGAGATCCGTTGTCGATGATGATGCCGCCCGGGAGCGTCGTTACACTGCGGGGCCCTCCAGTGAGGCTGTCGTCCTCTCCCGGACCGCTGCGGGCGCCGGGCGGATCGATGATCACTTCCGGCGTGGTGGTGCCCGCGGGAGCGCTTGAGGAGCCACCGTCGCTCAGGCCGCCAGCGGCCTTGCCTTGACCAGCCCCGGCCGGCGCAGTCGCTGCGGTGCCGCCCTTCACGAGTGCCCCGCGGACCAAGCCCCACGGCTTCGCCAGATCGCCCTTGAAGATGCTGTAGGTCGTAACCCCGATGCCGACCGCCAGAGCGACGGCAAGGGTCGCCACCAACAGACCTGTCACCGGGCGCGCACCGGCTGCACGACGATTGCCGGCCTGCTGCAGGCGGACCTTCGCCTGCGACACGTCAGCAGTTTCTTCCATCGTCTGTGCAGAGGCCTTGCGCGCCGCGCGGCGGGCGGCCGCGAGAAAATCTTCGCGGCTCGCGCGGAGCGGGCTCGATTCGGTGCCATTCTCCGCCTTCACCACGGCGGTCGCCTCCTCGCGTGAGGCGGCCTCGGCGCTCGCTTGATCGGCCCTCTCGATCCTCACAGTTGATCGTAATTGCTCCAGCTCTGCCTCGATTCCCGGCTGTTCGGAAGCGGGTTTCGACTCGCGCGGCCACTCGCGGGGGAAAACGCTGCTGACCGTCGGCTGATCGTTTTGCTGCAGGCCATAGGCCGAATCGGCTGCTGCAAGACCATCGCTCTCGTGACGCCAGTCGGCCTCTATTGCCCGGCGGGCGGGAGGTGCCGGGGTGTGAGCGCCCTCCAGCGCCTCCATGCGGTCGAGGACGTTCAGCATGGCCTCCTGGATCGCCTCGAGCGCGCTGGCCGTCTGCTCGCCTTCCCGCCTCTGAGCGTTGACGAACTGCTCGATGATGTCGTGCAGCTCGCCCAAACGGTCCAACCCCGATCCGAAGTCGCCGCGGGCCGTTTCGCGCGCAGACAGCCGCTCGGCTACGGCTTCGGCCAGCGCCGCCAGTCGTGGCTCCGAAAGGATGCGCTGATCGAACAGCTGGGCGAGCCGCTCGTCCGAGAGGTGGTCGATGAGCCGCGTCAGGTTGTGTTCGATCTCGTCCAGCCGGGCGAGCCGGTGCTGCGCTCGGTCCACGTGGCGCGCCAGCTCGCTGATGTGGGCCTCGACCGCCCTCAACTTTTCCACATCGGCCCGCGTCGCGAGCTCACTGATGGCAGAGCCCAGCTTTTGGTCGAAGCTGTCGAGCCGCGCCCTCAGTGCCGTAACGGACGAATTCGTCCGCAGCTCGACCAGCGCCTCTTCGACGCGGTCGGCGAGCTCAGCGAACCGCTGCTCGAAGTGATCTCCGGTTGTGCCGTTCCCTTGGCCGTCGCTCCGCTCAGGGGCTAGCGCATGGTACGGTTGCCCCGCGTGCTGCTGCGTGTGTGAATTTTGGAAAGATTGACCACGAGGCTTGTCGCCGAAATGCTCCGGCTCGTAGCTGCGCGCCAGCGCCTCGGCCGAAGCCGTGTCCCAGACACCGTGATCGCCGGCATCGGGAATATCTGGATACGGATCGGCCATGGCCGAGGCGTAGCTCGGCCGAGGTCTGGCGGCTTCCAAGCTTTCGAAGTGAGAGGGGCCGGCTGCCGATCTCAGGGGCGGCGGCGGATCCGTTCTGCTGCGCGACCAGATCGGCTCCGAGTAACGGGCATTCGACTCGCCAGGCTTGGGACCGAACGCTGGATCGTCATGGCTGGAGCCCGGCCAATACGTGTGGCGATCGAGCTCGCTGGCACGCGATGGCTGCGCCGTGCCGCCATGGTCGTCCGCGGCCACTCGTTTGGTGAGCGTCGAGATGCTCTCCTCGATACGGGCGAAGGCTGCTGCGAGCTCCGGGGTAATAGAGGTGCGGACGGATTGGGCTTCGTCGGCAAGATGCGCGAGGCGCGATTGCATCTCGCCAAGGGCTGCTTGTTGGCGTTCATCGGCATTGGCGATGTACTCTGCAATACGCTGCAACAGCAGTTTGAGCTCGCCGGCGCCACAGACGGAATAACTCGATGGTGGGCTCACCTCGTGACGAAAGCCGCCCGTCGAACCTTGATTATTATTAAAGGACATACCTTTTCCCCAATGAGGTCGCAGCGATCGCGAGTGCCCTCGATCGGCCCCCATCGGAGAAGTGGCGACATGCCCGCCCTTGCCTGTGCCGCTCAGGAGCGATCGTGGGGTCCGAAACGCGGCACGATCTGGACCATCGCCCAAACACTGGCAGGCTCGAGTAAAGGTTCAGTTAACGAAGGTTACCAACTACAGTAATTCTCCAGTCGAACGAGGATTTCCTGGCCGCAAACTGGCCGCAACTCTCTGGCTCATGCGGGCAAGAGCCGAGGATCGGCCAAAGCTTGATCTTGCAAGCGCGCTTGAATCGGCTGCTTTCGCGCGCAACATGAAGCAAATGCCAGCTGCTCTTGCCGCGTGCAGCAATGAACGGATCAGTCATAGGAGTAGCAGATGCGAGCCCTCGTCATTGCCATCCCTGCAATTGTTGCAATCGGGCTCAGCGCAGCCAATGTGGCGAGCCAGGAGCGGCAGGGCCGCTATGTCATGAACCCCGTCGATAACGGCTTCGTGCGGCTCGATACAGAAACGGGTGCCATGTCCGTGTGCACGCAGCGGAACGGCAGGTGGGTTTGCGAATTGATGGAAGACGAGGCAAAGGCCCTGCAAGAGGAAATCGAGCGGCTGAAGGCCGAGGTGAAACGCCTCAAGGATCAGGCCGCGCTCGCCGAGCCGAGCCCCGACCGTGCATATCCATCAGAGCGCCCTGAGAGGAGCTTCGAGCTGCCGACGGAAGAGGAAGTCGACAAGGCGCTCGATTACTTCGAGAACATCTTCCGCAAGTTCCGAGAGCGGATCGAAAGGTTCGAGAAGGAACAGCGCGGGGCAGAAGGCCGGAAGGATGGCACCCAGCTTTGATCAACAGCCCCGATGGCCGAGGTGCATGTGCTGAAGCAGGCGAGCACGACACTTTCCATCTCCACCCGAGGTCCGGGCTTCATCGACCTCACCGGCAGGATTGAGGATTGGGTGGACAGGATCGGCGCGCGCGAAGGCCTGCTTACGGCCTTCGTCCGACACACCTCAGCGTCGCTGACGATCCAGGAGAATGCCGATCCTGATGTGCAGAGGGATCTGCTCGACGCCCTTGACCGGCTGGCGCCACGGTCACACGCATACAGGCACGGCATCGAAGGTCCGGACGACATGCCGGCCCATATCAGGTCGATGCTGACCACGACCTCCATCGGAATCCCGATCGTCGACGGCCGGCCGGTGTTCGGCACCTGGCAGGCGCTCTATCTGATCGAGCATCGCGATGCGCCGCACCGGCGCGAGGTCGTCCTGCAGTTCATCGGCGAGGTGCGGTCAGCTTGAGCGATAAAGGACCGATATCCACTTGAGCGCCGCCGGCTTGCTCCCGCCGACTGACGGCCGTATCGAGAACACGCAAAGCGCACACGCGGACAAGGGCTGATGCTGATACTTCGGATGCTGAGCGGGATTTTCCTACTTGCCGCCGCCCTCGCCTTGATTGCGGAAGTGACGAACGCACAGCTCGGCATCCCAGGCGCACCATTGACGCCAGTGTACAAACAGCTCGCCGATGCCGCCCCGGCGGCGTTGAAAGCGATGGAGCAGGCGGTGAGCAAACTGCATCCCTTGCTGTGGGATCCTGTGCTCCTGTCCATCCTGCGGCTACCCGCCTGGATCAGCCTCGGCAGCATCGGCGCGGTGCTTGGGATCCTTGGCCGCCGGCGCTATCAGCGGATCCGCGTGTTCACCAACTGAAGGCCGCTTGAGCTATCGCCGCGGCGCACCGGCCTGCTGAACCTCGGGAGACGACTTCATCAGGCTTTGGACGAGCTGATGGGCCCGCTCACCGAGATCGAGGTCCGATTTCGAGATGTCGAGCATGAGGCCGCCCGATACGAGCAGGAACAGGCAACCGCAAAGTACCAGCATCGCAGTGTTGTGGCGCCGGTTGAGCGCGGCGATCTCTGCTTCCGAAACCGGATTGGCGCCGTCGTCGGTCGCCCGAATTCCGCGCAGCTTCTTGTGGACCTGCCGCCGCACCGTCCCTTGGTCGATGACCTCCAGGCCGGCGCGCCGCGCGATTTCGGCGGCGATCTGCGGGACCGGCATCACCGGATCGACGTTGGCCTCGTTGACATACCCCAGCGGGATCTTGTCGCCGCCTTTCGTCACGATCCGGGCCCCGCGCAACATGACCGGCGCGATGAGGCCGCCGTACACCTCGCGCCGGGTCTCCACGGCCTGGATCTCGGAGTAGGGCACCTCGCGGGTTTTGTAGAACAGCTTCGGAATGGCCATGCCGCGGGCCGCCGGCAATGTCAGCCGGACGGCGCTCTCGCCAATCGCAACGCGGGCGCGGATCGAATGGATGAGCTCGAAGAGCACCAGCAGCATGATCAGCGCAAAGGCGACGGCGAAGATCGTGAAGCCCACCATATTCGGCCAAAGCTGATGCATCGCCCGCTGGATCATCATGGCGGGCAGGCTGACGAAGAACGGCAGAAGGATCAGGAAGATGAAGGACAGGATCGTCTTCCGCACAGTGCTCGCTTGATAGACGATCCTGCCGGAGCTGGTGCCGGTGGTGGGCTGGGGTGTTTTCGATTGCGCTGGCTTCTCGAGCTCTCTGGAGGCGGTGGCCGCAAGCGACGAGCTCAGGGCCTTATCGGACGCTGGGTTTTCAGATTGCGCAGACGAGTGCCGCTGCGGCGTATCCGCTGTCGTTGCCGTGGCATTGGAGGTCTCTGCCTGCGTCACATCCGCCGGCGGCTGTTTGGGCTGAGCGTCAGCTTCGGTTGTCGAGGATTGGACGGAAGCCGGGGGCCCCTTACCTGCGTCGTCACCCTCCACCATGTTCCCCTCCCGTGCAGACGAGCGCTTGAGAGCGGGGCCGTCGCGGCGAAGTGATCGCCCGGCGGTGTTCCCCGCGCTCGGCTTACTATATCAGGGACGAAGCCGCGCGTACTGCCCAACCAATCGCACCGAGGTGCTCCCATGCTATTTCCTCGAAAGAAGACGCAGATGCCCACTCCTGAGACGGCCCTCAAAGGGCGTCCGACACCGATCCCGACGGCCGAAACCCATTTCGTCAACGGGCGGCCGCTGAAGGGGCCCTATCCCGACGGCTATGAAAAGGCGATCTTCGGACTTGGCTGCTTCTGGGGTGCAGAGCGCAAGTTCTGGCAACTTGGCGATGGAATCTGGATCACCGCCTCAGGCTACGCCGGCGGCTACACGCCAAATCCGACGTATGAAGAGGTGTGCTCCGGCGGCACCGGGCATGCCGAGGTCGTGCTCGTCGTCTATGACCCGAAAAAGATCAGCTACGAGGAGCTGCTGAAGACGTTCTGGGAGAGCCACGATCCGACCCAGGGCATGCGCCAGGGCAACGATGTCGGATCGCAGTACCGCTCGGCCATTTTCACAACCTCGCCCGAGCAGTTCACCGCCGCCGAGGCTTCGAAAAAGGCTTACCAGCGGGTGCTCTCGGCCAATGGCTATGGTCCCATCACCACGGAGATCCGTGCCGCGCCGGAGTTCTACTTCGCAGAGGACTATCATCAGCAGTACCTGGCCAAGGTTCCGCATGGCTATTGCGGGCTCGGCGGCACCGGCCTGTCCTGCCCGATCGGAACGGGCGTTGAGGTCGCGAGCCGATAGCGGGCCGGAAAGCCCGCCCCGTTTGGCACATCGCTATTGCTGCTGCGCCTTCGTTCTGGTCGCGCGTACGGGAACAGGAACCTTGAGCGGTGCGCTTGCCGTAGCCGCGGCGGGTGCATCCGCCGAAAGGACGGCACGGCACTGATGCGGCAACTGCGCCAGCGTCAGCGGCGGCTTCGGCTTCGAGGGCTTCTTAGGCTTGGGCGGAGCCGCAATCAGGGCGAGCCAGTCGCTCAGCTCCTTGCCGCAGCCATCGCCCGGAGGAGGCGCCGCCTGATCTTTGCATGTCGCGCTGCCCGCAGGGCAGCCCATGCGGACATGGAAGTGGTAATGGTGCCCCCAGTAGGGCCGCACCTTTCGCAGCCAGCTCCGGTCCGATCCGATTTTGTCCGCCCCCTCGCACAAGGCTTTCTTGATCGCGGGGTGCACGAAAATGCGGTCCACCTCGGGATAGGAAGCGGCGCGCCTGATGATGCGTACGTGGCTGTCCGTCCAGATATTTGGGTTGACGCTCAGCTTGTCGGGACCCAGCATGGAAACTGCCGACATTTCCTCACGCTCTTTCTCGGTGAGACGCCGGTTCGGCATGGGCGTGAACCAGATGTCCGCATCGAGCCCGATCTGGTGGCTGGCGTGCCCCGTCAGCATCGGCCCGCCACGCGGCTGCGAGATGTCCCCTACCAGCAGCCCCGGCCAGCCGTCATACTTCTGAGCCTCCGTCGCCAGCCGTTCGACGAGCGCGACGAGCCTCGGATGGCCCCAGTTGCGATTGCGGGAAAGCCGCATCGCCTGCCAAGCCGGGCCGTCTATGGCGAGCTCCTTGCCGCCGGCCAGGCAGCCGCGCGCGTAAAAGCCGATCGCCTCGGGCTTGAGCTCAGCCGGTCCGGACACCTTGCCGAAGAGCTGCTTTGCAGGCACGGACGCATCTTGTGCGCCGGCCGACCCTAAGGGTGCTACAGCCAAGATGGCGGACAATAGTGCGGCCACTGTGCGCATGAATTATCCCGAATTGGTACAAAGATGGCCCGTTCTAAACTAATTGAGGGCCGAAATGAGGCCAACATGGATCCGGCGGCGTGCAAGCAACAGCCAAGATCTGCTCTGGGCTGCGAAGTACAATGACTGAATTTCTCGATACGGGCGTCCCCGATTCACCCGTGCGGCTCGTCCTGGCACACGGGGCGGGCGGAGCGATGACAAGCTCGTTCCTGGAGACTATTGCGGCACTGCTGGCCAACCGCGGCATCGCCGTCACCCGCTTTGAGTTCGCCTACATGGCCGCCCGGCGCACGGGCGGCAAACGGCGCCCGCCGCCCAGGGCGGAACTTCTGGTGCCCGAATATCGCTCGGCCGTCGAGGAGGTCCGGCAGCGGCTCGCGAAAGGCCAGAAGCTGCTGATCGGCGGCAAGTCGATGGGCGGCCGCGTGGCGAGCCTGCTGGCGGACGAACTGTTCACGGAAGGCCGTATTTCGGGCCTGGTCTGCCTCGGCTATCCATTCCACCCGCCCGGCAAACCCGACCAATTGCGGACGGAGCATCTGGTCGACCTGAAAACTCCGGCGCTCATCGTGCAGGGTGAGCGCGATCCCTTCGGTAGCCGCGCAGAGGTGGAGCAAATGGCCCTGTCGCCCAGCATTCGCGTCCATTGGGCCGGCGATGGCGACCACGACCTGGGCCCGCGTGGCGGCAAGGGGTTCACGCGACGCGGCAACCTCGACGCGGCCGCGGACGCCGTAGCAAACTTCGCGAAATCTCTCGATCAGGCAGCCGCCGGAACCGGCTCCGGATCAGGCAAGCGCCGCGGCAGCAGCCACACGGCGATCAGGATGGCGCCTGCTGCCCCCGCGAGCACCTGGAACAGGCGGTCGAAGCCCCAGCCCTGATGGATCCAGGCGATCAGCGGCAACGCAGCGGCCAGCACTGCGAAGCTCACGATGTATCGGACGCCATAGATGGAAGCGCGCATGTCCGACCGCGCCAGCTTGCCGATCATGTAGTCGTTGATCGGAATCTGCCCGAACGCGCCCAGCATGAAGGCCAGCGCCACGACCAACGCCGCCCAATCCGCGAGACCCGGCATGAGCGAGAAGAACACGAGCTGGATGGTGGCAGCACCGATGAACACCGTCCGCGGCCCGAGCCTGTCGAGCAGACGGCCAACGATGATCTGCGCAATCGACGCAACGGCAAACACCAGAAATGCGAGCCACCCGATGATGGTGGCAGAGCCCGCAATGCCCGTCAGGCGCTCGTCGAACACCTTGGGCAAAGCGAAGGTCGTCGACTGAAAGACGATGCCGGAGACTGCCGTCGTGAAAAAGATGATGACCGACAGCCGGAGGAGCAGCGCCTTGAGATCCGGCGGAAGGGGCGCCGCCGCCCCCTTCGATTTGCCCCGCCCATTGCCGGCCGCTGGACGCATCTCGGCATGGAACAGCGCAATGTAGCCGAGACCGATCAAGATCGAGACCAGCCCGGGAACGAAGAAGGCGAGCCGCCAGCCACCGTTGTCGATGAAAAATCCGGTGATCAGCGCGGCACTCGCCACGCCGAGGTTGCCCCAGACGCCATTGATGCCGATGGCCATCCCGGTTCCGGTTCTAGAGGCGCGCTCGACGAGTAGCGCAAGCCCAACGGGGTGATAGATGGCCGCGAACACGCCAACCACGAACAGGCCAATGCCCACTTCGATGGGTGTACGTGCAAAGCCCGTCGCGATCGCCGCCAATCCGATGCCGACGAAGAACACCGCCATCATGCCTTCCCGGCTCCACTTGTCGGCGAGCCAGCCGGCGGGCAGCGAAAATACGCCGAAGGCGATGAACCCGGGCGTCGCGTACGGGATCAGCTCGGAGTAGCTGAGCCCCCACTCGCGCGTAAGCGCCAAGGCTGCCACCGTGGCGAAAACCAGCGTGAGCAGATGATCGACAAAATGGCCGACGTTGAGGAACACGAAGTGCACGCGGTCACGGGTCGTGGCGTGTGTCATCGGTGCGCTCCTTCGGTTCCCCCGTCCAAATCTTGCATCATTCATAGCCTTCGGCAATGGAGGCGGCGATCCTGTCCTCCAGATCCACGCGATCGGCGGCGCCGCTCGGATGCGCCTTGCTCGGCATGAGCCGCCGGAAGTGCAGCCAGCGCTCGCGCGCCACCGCCTCGAGGCGCTCCAGCTCGGAGAGTGGGTCGGGGTGGTCGTCGGCCCGGATGTCGAGAAGCGGATACTCCTCCTGATCGTGGATCAGCAGGCAAGCTGATTGCTTCCCGCGGCTGTCGCCGCCGGCTGCCTCCCCGGCCTTCATGGCCTTGATCAAACGGCGGGCGAAGGGCGTTTGCAGGTTGGCTTCGTAGGTCCGGAGCGTGGCATCCACGACCTCCGGTCCGGCCAGCATGTTACCGGCCACGGAGAGATGCGGACCGACGCGGTGGCCGCACCAGTCGATACAGGCGGTGCCGGTGAATGCGGCGAACCGGCCCTCGCGATCCATGACGTGAACCTGACGGTGATCACGCCCGTCGTCCCCGCCGGTCAAAAACTTGACCGTGTCCTCGGCGGTTGCACCTGCCTGCAGCAATGCCAATCCTTGGGGGCCGTAAAATGGATTGACGAACGCCTGCGTGGCGATCGCGCCCACTCCCGTCTTGATATACGGCACCACCGCGCCGATGGCGAAAAAGCGGCTCGCGGCGATGATCCCAACCCGCCCTGTTGCCTCGTCACGGGCGATGATCGACCAGGTCATTGGCGTGCCTCACGTGTGAAATCCGCGAAGGAGCAAGTGTACCTGTACCTTCGATCGCGGGCCTAATCGTGACCCATTTCCCTGCGGCCTGTCAGGAACAAGTCGAAAGTTTCGAGAACATATCCGAGAAGAAGGCGTGACAGCTCGAGGAGGAGCTGGGCTTGGAGATGGACGTTTCGCCGGCTGCCACTCCGGGTCAAGAGCTGCTGACATTCAGGACTGCTGTTCCACCCAGACGGACAGATCATTCTGCCAATCATCTGCCCCTTAAGGTGAAGCCGGAGAACGCCTCAGCACACGCCCCGGCTCTGCATGAGCCGGCGGCGCAACATGATCAAATAGAACAGGATGAACATGTAGTAGAACGTCTCTGCCGCCTCGCTCGGCCGCGGCAGCAGCTCTGGCAGGAGTTCATTCTTCTGCAAGCTGACCAACATGTTGAAGCCGACTGCCGTCAATGCCACGGGGACGATCGCTCGGGGCGGGGTCAGCACGACAATGATTGGTATGCCAGCGACCCACTCCCGTGCCCGCCGGGAAAGCGGCAGCACGAGCCCGCCGACGACGATAGCGATCTGGAGGACCTTTTGCGGCAGCTGATTGAACAGCGGTGACGTGTTGTGGAGGTTGGTTTCGTTCTGCCGGTTGAACTCCCCCCAAAACTCGGGCGTGTCCCAATGAAAGAACCATTGCCCCCAGCTATGCTCTTCTCCGGCAATGTAGAAGCATGATAGCGCGAACGCCACGATGGCGGCCCGAAGCAGCGGCCAAGATTTGACCAGCGGGCTCGAGAACAGGCCGAGGCAAAGAAAAAATCCTGCTAGGGGCAGGAAGAAGTGCGAGAGCTCCAGCACACCATAGGCTTCCGGCAGAATGCGCTCGCGATAAAAGTCCGGCGCCATGGCGCTCGTTGCCAGAATCGCAGCGGCGGTGACAAGGGGTACTCCGAGCCACCACCAAGCCTCTGACCAGCTCGGGCATTGAGGTTCGACACGTACGCAATACGACTTCACCACGTTGCCTTTCTTTTGGGTGAATGACTCGAGGTCAGACCGCCTCTAGCGGCTGCCCGACTAACGTCGAGACACAGCAGGGCATCTGCGGGATTGATGCATTCTAGCTCGCCCCCATCCGGGCGGCAGTCCGCCAGTTACTTCGATGCCACAGTTCAACCGCGACCGTGGGAATCAGGCACCACATCAGAGGCCCAATCTGACGTCTTGGCAGGAGCTCGCACGAGGTGCGCTACAACTTCGGCCAGCACGTCGAAGTCGAACGGCTTCAGGAGGGTCGGAGCATTCTTGAACTGCGGGTCAATGGTCTCAGTCCCATGCCCCGTCGCGAAGGCGTACTGAATCCCACGCTGCTCGAGAGCCCTGGCGATCGGATACGACGGCCCGTCCCTGACCGTGATGTCGAGGATGGCGCATCTCAGCGGCGGCCCGCCTGCGATAAGCGCAAGCGCCGCTTCATTGCTGGCCGCCGGCCCTACGGTCTCGTAACCGAGCTCGGCGACCCACTCTCGGAGCATTTCCGCGATCAGTGGCTCGTCTTCGACTATCAGAATACGCTTCGACAACTGCATCCAACCAAGTTTTTCGGTTTGCCAGGGGGTCTCACGGCGAAGCATAGCCTGAACGTCGCGCCAGTCCTAGTCTCCGGGTGCCGAAGTTGGCCGGACTGCTTCGGTCGAGAGCGGGCGCTCGAATCAAAAGCGACACCAGAGTCATATGTTGCTAGTGTAATCCGGATTGAGAGATTGCTTGAGGCACATGCGGTGAGCGCCGCGTAATTCTCGATCATCACCATAGAACTTCGGGTGGGGAAATGCCGGTATCTTGGCTGCAATCGGTTAAGATCAGAACAGGCGCTCTCTCCGGGATCGGACTGGATGAGGCGGACCGCCTGCCCCGATGGACCATCGCGATGTTTGCAGCGAGCTTCGTCACGCTCCTGGTCGCAGGTATCTCAGCCGGCCTGATCGCGACCCGCTCTCAAAGAGTCGAGAAGGTCGCCGAGCGCACGCTGCAGGTTCATCGCCTGACCGAACACGTGATTACCATGCTCCAACTCGCAGAAACGAGTCAGCGCGGGTACCTGCTGACCGGCGACGAGGAATTTCTGAAGCCTTATAGGACGGCCGCATCCGAACTCACTCCCGAGTGGGAAAAACTGAAGCAGCTCAGCCAGACGAATGGCTCCCTCGATGTGCAGCTTGCCGAGCTGTCCGCGCTTATCGATCGCCGACTGAGCGGACTTCAGGAAGCCATCACCTTACTCCAGCGAGGCGACACGGAACGCGCTCGTGATCCTAAGCGGCTGAATTCGGGTCAGGCGCAGCTGCTGGAGATCCGGGAGCGCCTCACCCGCCTTTCGGACGCCGAAGAAGCGCAGATGATCAGGTTCCAGGCCGAAGCCGCTGAGCTGCGCGAGACTCTGATGCCTCTGGTGGCGATCAGCCTCGCCGCGACCGTTGTGCTTGCGCTACTCGTCGGCCGTGCGATCACCCATTACATCAGTCGGCTGGTGGCCCGTACGGCCGAACTCGAGCGCGAAGCGCGGCTGAGGCGCGAGACAGAGGACACGTTGCGCCAGTCTCAAAAGATGGAAGCCATCGGGCAGCTCACGGGCGGGGTGGCTCACGATTTCAATAATCTGTTGACAGTCATTCTCGGCAATCTCGACACGGTCC
>DASVDU010000120.1:0-3724 GCA_036380915.1 Hyphomicrobiaceae bacterium
GCGCCCCTGCGTCATGAGGCAGGCTGGCGCCGCGCTGCATTATGGCCGAAAAGGTCCGCGAGTACGTCCCCCGCTGATGTCCGGAGGTCACGCGCTGATGAACGAGCTGCCCAAGGCCACGACCCTGAGCAAGGAGCAGACCGGCCGCTCAATCCTACCGGCCGATCACCCAGAGGTACGGCATGGTCGCGTTGGCGTGCTCCTGCTCAACCTTGGCACGCCCGACGCTACCGACTACTGGTCGATGCGGCGCTACCTGAAAGAGTTCCTGTCGGACCGCCGGGTGATCGAGAAACCGCGTCTGATCTGGTGGCCGATCCTCAACCTCATCATCCTGACGAAACGTCCCCACTCCAAGGGCCGGGACTACGACACGATCTGGAATAAGGAGAAGGACGAGGGTCCGCTGAAGACCATAACCCGCAATCAGGCGGAAAAGCTTGCCGCGGCGCTCGACAACCCGCGCATCGTCGTCGATTGGGCGATGCGGTATGCGAACCCGACGACCGAAAGCCGCATCAAGGCGCTGCAGGAGCAGGGGTGCGACCGCATTCTGCTCGTTCCGCTCTATCCGCAATATGCGGCGCCGACGACTGCGACAGCCTGCGACCAGGCCTTCCGCGCGCTCATGAAGATGCGCTGGCAGCCCTACGTGCGCGTTGCACCCGATTGGCACGACGATCCGGTCTACATCGAGGCCCTGGCGCGCTCGATGGAGGCACATTTGGCCCGGATCGATTTCAAGCCCGAGGCCATAATCGCGACGTTCCACGGAATGCCGGAGGACTATCTGCACAAGGGCGACCCCTACTACTGCCAGTGCGAAAAGACCTCGCGCCTGCTGCGCGAGAGAATGGGATGGCCGAAGGAGAGTTGGCACACGACGTATCAGTCGCGGTTCGGCAATGACGTCTGGCTGCAGCCCTATACGGACGAGACCGTCAAACGGCTTGCTCAGTCAGGTGTGAAGAAGCTGCTGCTGATCGCGCCGGGCTTCGCCGCGGATTGCCTGGAGACGACCGAGGAGCTCGAGGTCGAGAACCGCGACATTTTCCTGGAGAACGGCGGCGAGCAGTTCACCTACGTGCCGGCCCTCAACGAGAGCCCGGACGGCATGCGCGTCATCGAGCACGTCGTGCGACGCGAGCTGATGGGCTGGGTGTGATGCCTGGCCTGTTACTTTCAGAATTGATCTGAAACATGGACTGACGAGGCGGACCCCGCCACCCTTCGATCGTGCCCATATTTCTTGTGGGCGCGATCCAGACGGAGGTTACCGATGTACAAGCACATTCTGATTGCGACGGACGGCTCCGAGCTGGCCGACAAGGGTGTGGAGCACGGGCTTGCACTCGCCAGCGCTCTTGGCTCACAGGTTTCCGTTCTTACCGTCTCTGAGCCGCTCTCGCCGGAAGCGATCCAAGCCGCACGTGCCGGCGGCATCGAGGACCCCGTCGGGCGCTACGACCAACAGATCGATGCCATCATGAAGGAGCGCTTCGCTTCTATCGAGAAGCGCGCCGAAAAGCATAACATCAAGGTCGAGTTTGTTCACGAGGTTGACGATTCGCCTGCTGAAGCGATCGTCAGGTTCGCAAAGCTGAGGAATTGCGACCTCATCGTCATGTCCTCGCACGGCCGCAGAGGGGCGAGGCGCCTCATCCTCGGCAGCCAAACTGCGGAGGTGGTTACGACCACTACGATCCCGGTGCTTGTCATCCGCTAGGGCTCCCAGGCTGCCACTGATCGGTTGCGATCAGCGCGCCCCAGGCCGTGCCTTTGGGTCTGGAAGGCTTCATGCGAGCTCGCCGCGAAGCAGCCGCGGCACCTCGCCCGACAGGCCGGCAGCCTCGGCGACGAACATCCGCTTCAGGGTCGGCATGGTGTCGACGAGGGCTAGCCCGGCCTCGCGGGCCGAGCGCACGAGGGCGGCATCGCTGGAGAACAGCCGGTTGAGCGCGTCGAACGCGGCTGCGGATACGCCGGAATCGAAGCGCCGCCATTGCTCGTAACGCTCGAGCGCGCTGCCATCACCCGGCGTCAATCCGACCCGCAC
Organism: Hyphomicrobiaceae bacterium; assembly: GCA_036380915.1. Taxonomy (GTDB): domain Bacteria; phylum Pseudomonadota; class Alphaproteobacteria; order Rhizobiales; family Hyphomicrobiaceae; genus ZC4RG25. Next base: position 2,057 of record DASVDU010000120.1, read on the forward strand.
AGCCTCGGCCACACACTCCGTCAGCGCAGCGATATCCCGGAACGCGAGATTGAGCCCCTGGCCGGCGATCGGATGGACTCCGTGGGCAGTGTCGCCCACCAGCGCGAATCCATGGCCGACGTACCGCCGGGCGAGGTGCATCTCGAGCGGCCATGAGGCGCGCGGCCCGGCCAGCGTCAGGCGGCCATAGCGGCCGGCGAAACGCTTGTCGACCTCTGCCAGAAAGGCCTCGTCATCATAAGCCAGGATCTCCCGGGCGCGGACCGCATCCTCCGACCACGTGATGCACGAGCGATTTCCCCTCAGCGGCAAAATCGCGAACGGCCCACCGGGTAGGAAGTGCTGGATAGCGCGTCCATTGTGGGGCAGCTCGTGCGCGACCTGAGTTACGATCCCGATCTGGTCGTAGCTCCAGCCGATGCATTTGATGCCGGCCGCCTCGCGCAACCGGGACCTCCGCCCGTCCGCGGCGACGAGAAGGCTCGTCTCGATGCTCCGCCCATCGGCAAGGTGGACGCGGAGGAACGGATCGCCCTCCGTGAACCCCGTTGCCTCGGCGGGGCGTAGGATCTGGATGGCGGGCTCCGCATCGGCAGCATTCTCCAGCGCCGTGGCAAGGGCCTCGTTGGGCACGATGAACGATGCCGGCTCGCCATTTTCGAGCGTGTTGTCGTAGGTGAGCAGGACGGGCCGCACCCCCGCTTCCAGCGGGCTGTCGGTGAGCTGAATCTCCAAGACCTCTTGCGCCTCGTCCCGCACCTTCGGCCAGATGCCGAGCACATCCAGCATGTGCCGAGGCCCGGCGGAGATGGCAAAGGCACGCACGTCGCGCCCTGTCGGAACGACCTGCCGGTCGATGACCGTGATGGCGATTTCGGGACCAAGCGTTTTCGCCAGCGCCAACGCGAGCGTCAGCCCTGCGTAGCTGCCGCCCGATATGACGATGTCGGACCTGAGCATTCCCATGTTCTGGTTCGCCTTGGGGCAACCTGTTGCGCAATGCTAGAGTTTCAGGCCGGTTTGATTTCTACCCCAGTCTCTCTACCTCTAGCGCGAGGTTCCCATGCCCTCCGAAAGATCCAAGCCAACCTCGGCCCTCGCCGCGCTCCTGTCCATACTGGACCTGGAGCAGCTTGAACAGAACCTGTTCCGCGGCCAGAGTCCTCGCCAGGGTTGGCAGCGGGTCTACGGCGGACAAGTTCTGGGACAGGCGCTCGTCGCCGCAGTGCGGACCGTTTCGGAGCCGCGCACGGCCCATTCCATGCACGGCTACTTCCTGCTCGGGGGCGATCCCAATCATCCGATCATCTACGAGGTGGAGCGAATCCGCGACGGCACGAGCTTCACGACGCGGAGCGTGAAGGCCATCCAGCATGGCCGCGCCATCTTCGCGATGAGCGTGTCCTTTCACAAGGAAGAGCCAGGATTCGAGCATCAGAGCCAGATGCCCGATGTCCCGCCGCCCGAGGATCTGCCGAGCGAGCACCAGCTCAGGGACCTGCTCGTCGCCAAGCTTCCTGAGAACATGCGCTCCTATTGGGAGCGGGAGCGGCCGATCGAAATGCGCCCCGTCGACATCTCGCGCTACCTCAAGCGGGAGAAGGCTCCGCCGGTCCAGTACGTTTGGATGCGCGCCAACGGCGCGCTGCCGGATGACCCCAAGCTGCA
>DASVDU010000121.1:0-22210 GCA_036380915.1 Hyphomicrobiaceae bacterium
AAGCGTTCAGCCTACACGCCACGCTCTATTCCTTACGGGCAGCGCACACGGGCGCTGCCGGGCAGCCGCTGACCTGGTGAGCGAGGAAAGGATCACTCCGATGCGCATCGACGCCATACCGATCGGCTTCGACCCGCCCAACGACATCAACGTCGTCGTCGAGGTCCCCAGTGGAGGGGAGCCCGTGAAATATGAAATGGACAAGGCATCCGGCACGTTGTTCGTCGACAGGATGCTGCATACGGCCATGCGCTATCCGGGCAACTACGGGTTCGTTCCGCATACGCTTTCGGCCGACGGCGATCCCATCGACGTCCTCATCGCAAACCAGCGCCCTCTCATTCCCGGTTGCGTCGTCAATTGCCGTCCCGTAGGGGTGCTCCTGATGAGCGATGAGAAAGGCGGTGACGAGAAGCTCATCGCCGTCCCGTCGAGCCGCGTGACGGGTCGGTACGACAAGGTGGCGAGCTACCATGATCTACCCGAAAGCCTCGTCCGGCAGATCGCGCATTTTTTCGAGCACTACAAGGATCTCGAGGCGGGCAAGTGGGTGCGGCTCGATCGCTGGGGCGACGACGAGGAAGCACGCGAGTTCGTTCGCCAGGCCATCGCGCGTCACAAGGAGCAGGCGCCATCTGCGCCCTGATCCGCTCCGCCGTTCTAATCCGCGGCCGGCTCTGCTATAGGCCCGGCAAGTTCCGGTGCGAGAGGAGACGAAGATGAGCGATTTGAAGATCGCAGTCATGGGCGCCGCCGGCCGAATGGGGCGCGAGCTCGTGCGGGCCGTTCACGCCGCGTCGGGATGCGAGGTCATCGGCGGCGTCGAGCGCGAGGGCTCGCCTGCCGTGGGCCAGGACATCGGCCAGCTCGCCGGGCTCGGCCCGCTCGGGATCCCCGTCACAGACGATGCGCTGGAGCTGATCGCCCGTGCCGACGCTGTGCTCGACTTCACCTCTCCCAAGTCGTCGGTCGAATTCGCCAATCTCGCCGCGAACGCGCGCATCATCCACGTCCTCGGCACGACCGGCTTTTCCGACGAGGACGAAGCGGCGATCGCCGCAGCCGCTCGCCACGCCACGATCATCAAGGCCGGGAACATGAGCCTGGGCGTAAACCTCCTGGTTGCCCTCACGCGCAAGGTGGCGCAGGCCCTCGACGAGGACTTCGACATCGAAATCCTGGAGATGCATCACAAGCATAAGGTGGATGCCCCCTCCGGCACGGCACTGATGCTGGGAGAGGCTGCTGCCGAGGGGCGAAACATCTCGCACAAGGAGCGGAGCGTGCGGGTGCGCGATGGCCATACAGGCCCGCGCAAGCGCGGAGACATCGGCTACGCGACACTGCGCGGCGGGAACGTCGTCGGCGAGCACACGGTTCTGTTTGCCGGGGAAGGTGAACGCATCGAGCTCACGCACCGCGCAACCGATCGCGGCATCTTCGCCCGCGGGGCGGTGCGGGCCGCCTTGTGGGGACGAGGCAAGCAGCCGGGGCTCTATTCTATGATGGATGTGCTCGGCATCTGAGCCGCCGCTTGCGGACTAGCTTAACCGAAAGTCAGAACTAAAACTAACCAGACAGGATTGGAAATGGCGGCTGACAACGTGCTCGTGCTGGTTCGTCACGGCGAAAGCGAATGGAACAAGCTCAATCTGTTCACCGGCTGGCGTGACCCGGACCTTTCCGAAAAGGGCGTCGAGGAAGCACGCAGGGCAGGGCAGCTGCTCAAGGCCGAGGGCTACAGGTTCGACGTCGCGTTCACCAGCGCCTTGAAACGCGCACAGCATACGCTCGATATCATCCTGGAGCAGCTGGGCCAGACCGGGCTCGTCACATACAAGGATCAGGCGCTGAACGAGCGCGACTATGGTGATCTCTCCGGGCTCAACAAGGACGACGCGCGCCGCCGCTGGGGAGCCGAGCAAGTGCACATCTGGCGGCGCAGCTACGACGTGAACCCGCCGGGCGGCGAAAGCCTGAAGGACACCGCCGCCAGGACGCTCCCGTATTACGAGGAGAAGATTTGGCCGGAGGTGAAGGCTGGGCGCAACGTCATCGTCGCGGCGCACGGCAATTCGCTGCGATCCATCGTGATGAAACTCGATGGCCTCTCGCCCGACGAAGTCACGAAGCTCGAAATCGCCACCGGAGTGCCGATCGTCTATCAATTGAACGAGGATGGCTCGGTGAGATCCAAGCGCATTCTGGGCTGAGCTTCCCCAGCCTCAAACCTCGATCAGTCCGTACGGCCGGCCGTTGGGCTTCTTGACGTGCGAGGCGACGTTGTAGACGGGCACGCCGGCTGGCGTGCGGCCCTCGTATTTGCCCTTGTGAGCGTGCCCGTGTACGACCGCGCTCACTGTATACCGATCGATGGCTTCGGCGAGGCGTGAGGAGCCGAGGAACGGAAAGATTTCGAGCGGCTCACCCACGATCGTGTCCGTGACCGGCGCGTAATGGAGAATGACGAAAATCCGGTCCGTATGCAGCGCCCGCAATCCGTTCTCCAGCAGCGTTGCCTCGTTCATGCCCTCTGCTACGAACTGCTTGATGGCCGGCTCTCCAAACGCCGTCAGCATCCGCCGGCCAAAGCCACCGCCAAATCCTTTCGCCCCGACAAAGCCGACATTCCCAATGACGTGTGTCTGGCCTTCGAGCAGCTTGACCCCGGCTTCGCGCAAGATCCGTCTCACCTCGTAGGTTTGGTTCGAGTCGTGGTCGTGATTGCCCAACACTGCCAGAACCGGGAGCGAGCAGGCCCTGATATCCTCGGCCAGGATGTGCGCTTCCTCCGGCCTGCCAAAGTCCGTCAAATCGCCCGCCAGGACGAGAACGTCCGCAACACCGCAGATCTCATCGAACAGCTCGCGATAGGGCCGCACCTCTCCTTCCTTCACGTGCAGGTCGGCGAGGGCAGCGACCTTCAGCTTACGCGGCATCGCTCGGGCCACCTTTCCCGTTGAAATCCACGAAGCCCCACTCCTTCACATCGATGCTGTAATCGGACCGTGCCAGCAGACCGCCCCGGCAGACCCGCCTTTTCGAAGGCGGCATCTCGAGCTGGACTCGCAGACGATCCAACAGCTCGTGCATGAGCCAGGCCGGCACCGCGTCCCGCTCCGATGGGTAGATCCAGCGGAACATGATGAGATGCGATAATAGGACCTCCCAGTGTGCCTCCATCCGCGAAAGCAGGCGATGCCAGTCGATGTCCTCGTGCGCCTTAAGGATCAGATGGGCGACGTCGGCACCGTCGAAACGGTCATGTTGCTGAATGAAGCACTTCGACCAGACGAGCTCTGTCGGGCCGATGATCGGCGCGAGCACGCCCAGGACCTCCGCCTGACGTGCGTTGCTGATCCACTCGTCGGTGACGGGCGCGCTGCCGCTGGGTGCGGCGAAAATCACGTCGAGGTAATGAACCCCTCTACAAACTTTGCCGATCCAGAGCTCGTCCTCGACCGAGATGGCGTAACCGCATCGCTTGAAGTGCGCGAGCACGCGAGGATAGTCGCCCGCCTTGCAGAAGACGTCGAGATCCTTGGTCTCGCGCGTAATCCCCGTATAGGCCGCGAGCGCAAAGCCGCCAGCGACCAGGAACGGCACGCCACTGCGCAGGAGCTCGTTCAGGGTGTCACGATAAAACGCCTCCGCGCCGGCCACGGTGACACTGGGCGTTGCTTTCGTTGCGACAACCGAGGAGCTTTGCCGTCTGGTAGCCTCGTTCCGTTCCGCCAAGAAGATTCGACCCTTGTCGACAGGGGCAGCCACCGTCGCTCCATCGCGGCGAGCGCGCCCAGCCCATCGCCTGAAATCGTGCCTGAGCAACGGCAGTCCGCTCACCAGGTTCCGCATCAGGAGAGCAGTGGCTTTGACCGCCGGCTCGGGCGTGCTGAGGGGTGTCGCGAAAAAGATGTGTCGATGCCGCTGCGGCGGAGCGACTGTACTTCTTGACAGCGCCGCCCCTGCAGCCACAACGCACGTCAGCCGCCATTCCAGGGGAGGAGCCTGACATGCCTGACCTCGACCGCTCGCCCGCCGCAGACCGCGCGCGCCTCATCGAGATCGTCAAAGCGCGCTCGTTCGAGAGCGGGAGAGAGGTGAAGCTCGCATCCGGGCGCACGTCGACATTCTACTTCAACATGAAGCCGACAATGCTCGATGCCGAGGGCGGGCTGCTCGTCGCCAACCTCATTCTCGACCAGCTCCACGACGTTCCCGCCCGGTGGATTGGCGGGCTCGAGATGGGCGCGGTGCCCATTGCCGCGGCCGTGGCGGCGGTCAGCCCGCTCCGGCACCGGCCCGTTTCGGCGTTCTTCGTGCGCAAGCAGGCCAAAGATCACGGCACCCGGAGCCTGATAGAGGGCCTTGCGCCCGGCGAGACGCTGAACGGTGCCGACGTGGTGGTGGTGGAGGACGTGACGACGACCGGCGGGTCCGCAATCAAGGCAGCGGAAGCGGTGCGGGCCGAAGGCGGCAAGGTCGTGCGGGTGATCACGATCGTCGATCGGCTGGAAGGAGCCGCTGACGCATTCCGGGCGGCGGGCCTCGAGTTCGTGCCATTGCTGACGATCGCGGACTTCCGCTGATCGGAACGGACATCACTCTCGAACACCGATCCGCAAAAAGCAAAAAAGCGCCCCGCTCGCAAGCGAGGGGGCGCTTTGATTTGCCTCACAACGACGCTGCTTCAGTGGACGCTGGCCACCTCCAGCTTGTCTCCGCGGGCATGTCCGATGGCAGCCTGGCGGCTGTCGGTCAGGGCGATGGGCGTGCCGTCGGCCGCGTGGAGCGCGTAGAGATCGATGCCGCCGGGAAGCCCTTCGATCGCCGGGTAAAGCCGCTGTGCCTCGTCGGAGGACAGCACCTTGATGTAGGCGATCTCACCACCGCCGAGCCGCGCCAGCTCCAGCTGGCTCATGACCGGCGTCATCGTTGCGCGCTTGGCGCGCTTGCTGGGTGATCTCGTGCGATTTGTCCTGTTCATGACGCTACTCCTGCAGGTGCGGGAACCGGCACGTCATGCCTTGCAGCCTGCACCCTCGGCCGGCTGCCGCAGCACCATGCTCCCGTGATTCTCTGTCTTTGGCCAGCGCGGTGCTCATGCACCCGATTTGCGCTCACCGATCTCGATTCTCCGGACCAGCCGCTCCGGCTCGTGCCTGACGAGATCGATGGACAGAAGACCGTTGCTCAGGTCTGCACTGCGGATCTCGATGCCATCCGCCAATACGAAGGTGCGTTGGAATTGCCGAGCCGCGATCCCCCGATAGAGAAAGTCCCGGCTCTTCTCCTCCTGCTGCTTGCCGCGGATCGTAAGCTGATTGTCCTCGACGGTTATCTCCAGCTGATCTCGTGTGAAGCCTGCCACCGCCAGCGTGATGCGCAAAATCTCGCCTCGCTCGCCATCTTTCACGATGCGTTCGATGTTGTAGGGCGGATAGCCGTCGCCGCTTCCCTTCCCGGCGCGATCGATCAGCCGCTCGATCTCCTCGAAGCCGAGCAGCATGGGACTGGACAAAAGAGACATGCGTGACATTCCAAAGCCCTTTCCAAGCGACCTTGTTGACGTGTTACGCGGGTCCCGAGAGGGCCCCCACGCTGCCGGCCCCGACAAATCCGGGCACCGTTCCGCACGCGAAACTCAGATATGGTGCCGCGACAAGCTAGTTCAAGCAAGGACTAGATGTCCGCCCTGCTTGCGCGATCTGCTCAGGCCGATGCAAAAGCTGCGCGGTCTGGCGTCATATTCCTGCGACAGTCGAACACCATTAAGCATACGTCTCAACCGCGACACGGGGGGTGTCCATGCCGGTTCGTCTTGCGCTTCGTCAGATCCTTGCCGTGGGCATCGTTGTGCTTTTTGCAGCGCCGGCCGCCGCGCAGGACCAGCAGGTGCCTCCCGTACAGGAGGAGACAGAGCTCACGCCCGAGGAGAAGGCCGAGCGCGAGAGCCGCAAGGCCTGCAAGGTGGCGATCTGCGATGCATTCTATAACCGCGACCCGAACGGCAGCGACATCTCATGCCACGTGGTGAAGACCTGGCGCAAGGAGCATCTTCAGAAGATCGTCTCCAAGGCGAAGGTGTCGTGGCCCTGGGGCCGGGTACAGTGCGTGGCGGACATCAAGCTCGAGCGCGACATGCTCATCAAGGCGATGACCGAGCCGAAACACGAAGCCGTGCTCCAGAAGCACCAGGTCGCCTGCAAGATCGCGCGTGAAGAGGGCGACGCCGAGCTGAAGTTCGACTTCAGCCCGAAGGTCACCTTCGAAGGCGGCAAGGCGACCAAGGCCGTGCTCAACTGGGGCAAGATCGAGGCACCGACGCTCGTCAAGGGCGCGATGTGGACGGCGACCGCCACCGACAACACCTTCAACGTCCTCGACAGCATGGTCGTGGAGGACATCAACGACTTCATCTCGAAGAAGTGCATGGAGGTGAAGGACGAGTGGGCCAAATGACGCCCGACCCAAACGGCTGCTGCTTCAGCTTCCGGCGCCTTCCAGCTCCTCCCGCAACAGCTCCAGCTCGAGCCAGCGTTCCTCGGCTTGGGTGAGCTCGGCTTCGGCCTTGGCCAACCGGGCCGTGGCGGCCTCGAAGGCCTGCGGGTCGCGACTGTAGAGTTCGGGGTCCGACAGCACCGCCTGGAGGTCTGCGATCTCGCGCTGCAGGGCGTCGATCGTGCCCGGCAGCATCTCAAGAGCGTGCTTCTCATTGAACGAGAGCTTGCGCTTCTTCTGCGGCGCGGTACCAGTGCCGGCCTCCACTGTTGCCTTCGGTTTTTGCTCGGCCGCAGCAGAACCGGCAGTTCCGGACGGCGGCAGGTCGGCGCCGGCGCGTTGCGCCAGCATGTCGGAATAGCCGCCGGCATACTCCACCCACCGCCCGTCGCCTTCCGCAGCGATGACCGACGTGACGACGCGATCTAGGAAGTCGCGGTCGTGGCTGACGAGCAGCACCGTGCCGGTGTAGTCGGCCAGCAGCTCCTGCAGCAGATCCAGCGTCTCGAGATCGAGATCGTTCGTCGGCTCGTCGAGGACGAGAAGGTTGGACGACTTGGCCAGTGCGCGCGCCAACATCAACCGCGCCCGCTCGCCGCCTGAAAGCACTGAAAGTGGGCTCAGCGCCTGCTCGGGCTGGAACAGGAAGTCCTTCATGTAGCTCGAGACATGCCGCGGCTGGCCATTGATGATGACCTTGTCGCCGCGGCCGCCGGTCAGGGCTTCCATGACGGTCATCGTGGGTGCCAGCTCGTCCCGGCGCTGGTCGAGCGTCACCATGTCTATTGCAGTGCCGAGGCGTATTTCCCCGGTATCGGGCGCCAGCCGGCCCGTCAGCATCTTCAGCAGCGTGGTCTTCCCAGCACCGTTCGGGCCGACGATGCCGACGCGGTCGCCGCGCGCGATGCGGGTCGAGAAGTCGCGCACGACGGTCCTGTCCCCGAAGCTCTTGCCGATGCCGACGGCCTCGATCACGAGACGACCGGATGGGCCGCTTTGGCCCACGCTGAAGCGGACATCGCCCTGCACGCGGCGGGCCTCACGCCGCTCTTGGCGCATGCGGGCCAGCTCAGCGACCCGCCGGACATTCCGCTTTCGGCGGGCGGTGACGCCGCCGTGCAGCCAGCTTTCCTCGCGTGCGATCTTGCGGTCGAGCTTGCGCCGCTCGATCTCCTCCTGCTCGAGCATCGCGTCACGCCAGGCCTCGAAGGCGGCGAAGCCCTGGTCGAGGCGGCGGGTCACGCCGCGGTCGAGCCACACCGTTGCCCGCGACAAAGTTTCGAGGAAACGGCGGTCGTGACTGATGATGACCAGCGCCGCGCGAGATCGCAGAAGCTCCGCCTCGAGCCACTCGATCGCCGGCAGGTCGAGGTGGTTGGTGGGCTCATCGAGCAGCAAAACATCAGGCTCGGGCGCCAGGACGCGGGCCAAGGCAACCTTCCGCGCCTCGCCACCCGAGAGGGTCGCAACGGGCTCGGCGCCGGTCAGCCCGAGCACTTCCAAGAGGTAGCGCGCCTGATAGCGATCCTGCGTCGGCGTGAGGCCGGCTTCGACGAATTCCAGCGCCGTCTCGTAGCCTGAGAAATCGACCTCCTGCGGCAGGTAGCGCACCAAGGCACCCGGCTGGGCGAACCGCTCGCCCCGGTCCGGCTCGGTCAGCCCGGCAGCGATCCGCAGCAGCGTCGACTTGCCGGACCCGTTCCGTCCCACGAGGCAGACGCGCTCGCCCGGCTCCACGGACAGCTCGGCTCCCGTCAGCAGCGGCGTGCCGCCGTATGTCAGATGAGTATCGCGTAGCGCCACCAGAGGAGGTGCCATCAAGTCCCTCACTTCGATTTTGTGATGTTTAGCTCACGCCTGCGGAAGCGATCAAAGCCGCCCCCCGGTCATTCATCCGCATTTGAGGCGCCCGCTGCATCATATTGACCGAGTTGGTCCGAGTTCTAGTATGGCTGTACTGGCCACACTGCCCGATCGTGAGAGTGCCCTCACAATGTACGAAGCCGTTACCCGCGGCATCCGTGTCCGTGTCACTCCGGCCTACACAGAGGAGCAGTCGAATCCAGAGGAGAATTATTTCTTCTGGGTGTACACGATCGTGATCGAGAACATCGGCGACGCGCCCGTGCAGCTCCGCTCTCGCATCTGGCACATCACGGACGCTCATGGCCATACCGAGGAGGTGCGGGGGCCGGGCGTCGTGGGGCTGATGCCCATCATTCCGCCCGGTGAGTCCTTCTCGTACACGTCAGGATGTCCGCTGCGCACGCCGCAGGGCATCATGGTCGGCAGCTATCAGATGGTCGATGCGGAAGGCAGCACCTTCGATGTCGTAATTCCCGCCTTCTCGCTCGACAGCCCCTTCGCCAAGCGCAACCTCAACTGAGGACGACGAGCCTCCCCGCCACCTCAGACGATCTCCTCGGTCTCGAAGCGGTACTTGGTGTTGCAGAACTCGCACGTGACGGTGATCGCACCATCGGCCTCGCGCATGTCCTGCAATTCCTCGGCGCCAAAGCTTCCGAGCAGCTTGCTGACCCGATCGCGGGAGCAGCGGCAGCGCTCCTCGAGACCGACAGCGGGAAACGCACGCACGCCCTCGTCGGCGAAGAGCCGGTAGAGCAGTCGCTCTGGCGTCAGGGTCGGATCGAGCAGCTCGTGATCCTCGACGGTCTCGGCCAGAACGCGCGTACTGGTCCAGCGCTCGTCGTCCTCGCCCAGCAGCACCTCCTCGTTCTCGTCGTCGGAGGTCGCGCCTTCCTCCACGGGCGGAACGTACTGGACCAGCAGCCCGCCGGCGCGCCACTGCCATCTGCCGCCCGCGAAATGGCGGGCGACGGCCAGGCGCAGAAACGTCGGGATCTGCTCAGACTGCCGGAAATAGGTGTGCGCGGCTTCGCTCAGCCCGGAGCCGTCGAGGGCCACGATGCCTTGGTATCGGTCGAGATGGCCACCCGGGTCGATGGTCATCGCGAGGTGCCCCGTGCCGAGCAGCAGCCCTGGTTCCTCGCGCGCGGAGCGCCCCAGAGCCTCGACCTTGTCCTCGTTGAAGCTCGCATAGGCGCGTACGCGGCCCGGCTCCTCGAAGTCGACGACCAGCAGATTGATCGGCCCGTCGGTCTTCGTCTGGAGAATGAGCCGCCCGCTGAAGGCGCTGTCGAACTTGAGCGATGAGCCGAGCAGCGTGGTGAGCGCTACGGCCTCACCCAGCACCCGGCTGACGGGCTCGGGATAATCGTGCCGGTTCAGGATGCTGTCGATAACGGGGCCAAGGCGCACGACTCGGCCGAAAACGCCGGACCGATTGGTCCGGAATGGCATGATCAGGTCATCGGACCTTCGCGGCTCGACAGCCGCGGCGAGAGTTTGGCGTTCTGCCATTCAATCCTTCCCAAGGCACCATGCGAGGATCGCTTTTTGAGCATGGAGCCGGTTTTCTGCTTCATCGAACACGACGGACTGCGGCCCGTCGATCACTTCCGCGCTGACCTCGTTGCCGCGGTAGGCGGGAAGGCAATGCATGAATATGGCCCCGCTCGCCGCCTTACGCATGAGGTCGCTGTCGACGGCATATGGTCCCAGCATCTGCTTGCGTCGAGGGGCGTCGGTGTGGCCCATCGAGACCCAGGTGTCGGTGACGACACAATCGGCCCCCGCAACCGCCTCCTCAGGATCATCGGTGATCACAACGTCGGCATGCTCGGCAGCAACCCAGTCGAGCACCGGCCGTTCGGGCTTGAGCTGGACGGGCGAGGCGATCCGCAGCTTGAAGCCGAACCGCTTGGCGGCGTGTACCCAGGACGCCGCGACGTTGTTGCCGTCACCGACCCAGGCAACGGTCTGACCGGCGATCGGCCCCTTGCGCTCCTCGAACGTCATGATGTCCGCGATGATCTGGCAGGGATGGCTCTTGTCGGTCAGGCCGTTGATCACCGGCACGGAGGCGTGGCGCGCAAGCTCCACCACACTCTCGTGCGTGTTGGCGCGGATCATGATGACGTCGATGTAGCGGGACAGCACGCGCGCCGTATCGGCGATCGACTCTCCGCGCCCGAGCTGCAGGTCGGTATGATTAAGTGCAATGGTCTGGCCGCCGAGCTGCCGCATCGCGACATCGAACGACACGCGCGTGCGGGTCGAGGGTTTCTCGAAGATCATTACCAGCACGGAATGCTCGATGCCTTCGGGGCGGAGCCTCGCCGGCACCACTTTGCCGGCGCGCTTCATCTCGTGCGCGACATCCACGATGCGCCGCAGGGTTGCGGCATCGATGTCACCAATATCTATGAAATGGCGTGGGGCCATGTCAGCACCTCGCGGATCGGCGGCCTGCGCCGTCAGGCTTGGGTGGTGGAAATGCGGCGGAGCGCTTTGGACAAGCGCGATAGACCTTCTGCCATCTCTGCTTCAGTGATGTTGAGCGGCGGCAGCAATCGCAGCACGTTGTCCCCGGCTGAGACGGCCAGCAGCTTCTCGGCCGCGCAGGCTGCGACCACGTCCGCCACGGGAGGTTTCAGCCGGAGCCCGGTGAGCAGACCCATGCCGCGGACTTCTTCCACCACGCCGGGGAACTCGTCCTTGATCCGGGCCAGCTCCTGCTTGAACCGGATCGCCTTCTGCTGAACCGTTTCCAGGAAACCTGGCTCGAGCACGACGTCCATGACGGCGTTGCCGACCGCCATGGCCAGCGGGTTGCCGCCGAAGGTCGACCCGTGCGTGCCCGGCACCATGCCCTTCGCCGCTTCGGCCGTCGCGAGGAATGCGCCGACGGGGAATCCACCCCCGAGACCCTTGGCGATCGCCATCACGTCGGGTGTGATGCCCGCCCATTCGTGCGCGAACAGCTTGCCGGTACGGCCCATGCCGCATTGTACCTCATCGAGGACGAGGAGCAGGCCATGGGCGTCGCAAAGCTCCCTCAGACGGCGTAGATCATCGGCCGGGATGACGCGGATGCCGCCCTCGCCCTGCACGGGCTCGATCATGATGGCGGCCGTCTCCGGCCCGATCGCCGCCTCGACGGCGGCCATGTCTCCTGCCGGCAGCACGTCGAAGCCCGGCACCCGCGGACCAAAGCCTTCGAGATACTTCTCGTTGCCGGCAGCGGCGATCGTCGCCAGCGTCCGTCCGTGGAAGGCGCCCTGGAATGTGATGGTCCGGTAGCGCTCGGGGTTACCGGACACGTGATGATAGCGGCGGGCAAGCTTGATCGCGCCCTCGCAGGCTTCCGCACCCGAGTTGCAGAAGAAGACGCGGTCGGCAAACGTCGCCGCGCAAAGCCGCTCGGCAAGCCGTTCCTGGCCCTCGATCCGGTAGAGGTTCGACGTATGCCAGAGCTTCTGCGCCTGCTCCGTCAGCGCAGTGACGAGCTTCGGATGGGCATGGCCGAGCAGGTTGACCGCAATCCCGCTGCCGAAGTCCAGATAACGCTCCCCGGTCGTGGAGGTCAGCCAGCAGCCCTCGCCTCGCTCGAACACCACGTCCTGACGCGCATAGGTGCCCATAACAGCGGAGGATGGGCCAGAGGAGGTCGTCTTGGCGTTGGGTAGGTTCGTAGCCGGGGCGGGCTGCGACATGGCTGGCAGCTCCTGTTGGGGAGAAAGAAAAAGAGCCGCCCTCGTGTGGCGGCCCGGTGACAATCCAATGGATACTACCCGTGCTGACCAGCTGTCAACGTACTGGAACGCACGCTGATTTTGCTCCGTAGGGACACCCATGGAGCCGAGCCGCCGGCAAACATACAGCGAACTCGGCTTTGCTTGTGGCACGAACGCCACGATTCATCGCCAATAGGCCGTTGAGAGAGCCCTCGTACCTTGTAGAACGAATTGGCGATGATGTAGCTTGACCCTTGCCCGCCGCGACAAGGCGGTGGCGCGCTGCAAATGCGCGCCGGGTGAGTAGCTTTTCCCGAGTTCGGGGCATGCCCCGCGCGCCCAGTCGGCGCGATTCGTCTGAGTTCCCCAAGTTCCAGCGTCAGTAAACGGCCAAGCTGTGTGCCGGCCATGCGTTGCGCCCTTCGCGTTGCGCGGCCAACGCCGCTTGCCGCTCGAGTACGGTCCGCCGACCCGCGGATCGGATGTGACTGATTCTGCAAGGAGCGACAAGATGGGCTGGACGGATGAGCGCGTCGAGCAACTCAAGAGGCTCTGGGCGGAAGGGCTGAGTGCCAGCCAGATCGCCGGCCGCCTCGGCGGTGTTACGCGCAACGCCGTGATCGGCAAGGTGCATCGGCTCGGGCTTTCTGGCCGTGCCACCACGTCGCGTATGAAATCCCATCGCGCACGGCCCCGGACTTCGCCTGGCAGCGTTACGAAGCGGCCGGCGGCCAAACCCCGCTTCGGAACCATCGGCAATCCGGCGCTACGGGCCCTGTACCAGCCCGACGCCGAAACCTATGTGCCGCCCGCAGAGGAGCTCGTCATTCCACCCGAGGAGCGCAAAACGCTGCAGATGCTCACCGAGACAAGCTGCCGCTGGCCGATCGGTGACCCGCAGACGCCCGAGTTCCACTTCTGCAATCGGAATAAGGTACCCGGCCTGCCGTATTGCGAGATCCATGCCAGGCGGGCATTCCAGCCGCCGCAGCCGCGCCGTCGTGATCGCGAGGTCGGGGAACCCGTCGTTCCGGCCATTCCGGCCCAGGCCGCCAAGGATCCCGTGGACGCTTGACGGGCTGCGGTACGGGCAGGAGCTTTCTAGGGACCATCGCATCTGCTCTGCGCGCAAGGGGAATTGCCTCGGCGCGCAAGCCATGGCAGACCACATGAACTGCGCGTCTGCAGTCTCGTCCCATGTAAAGCGATCCAGGGTGCTCGGATATGAATGCACAGCCCAACGCGACCTTCCTTTCGACGGTCTGGCCGGAAAGCCGCGACAGCTTTCTGCGTCTGGGCGCGGTCGTGGTCCTCGGCACACTGCTCTTGACGGCATCGGCGAAGATCCAGGTGCCGTTCTGGCCGGTACCGATGACCATGCAAACCTTTATGGTCCTGTTTCTGGGCGCTGCCCTGGGGCCTCGCCTCGGCGCCTTGACGGTGCTTCTCTACCTCACCCAAGGCGCAGCCGGACTACCGGTGTTCGCCGGAACGCCCGAAAAAGGATTGGGCATCGCCTACATGGCCGGGCCGACCGGCGGGTATCTCTTGGGCTTCACGGCAGGGGCGTATGTCGTCGGCTGGCTTGCCGAGCGGGGCTGGGACCGCTCCGTCCTGCGGCTGTTCGCGGCGATGGCGCTCGGTCACGTGGTGATTTTCGCTTTTGGCGTGGCCTGGCTGACGCAGCTCGTCGGTCTTGAGAAGGCGTGGCTGCTCGGGGTCACGCCGTTTTATGCGGCGACGCTGTTCAAGACGGCGCTCGGGGCCTGCCTTATGCCTGCCCTGTGGCAGCTTGCAAAGCGCTGACTTGAGGCATAAGCCCAATCGTTGAAGCGGCGCCGTCATCGGGCGCCGCTTTCATTCGGTGTTGGTTCTGAGATCAGGCAGCGCGCCGCTCGGCCGAGCTGCCCGTCTCCTCCGGTTCCGGGAACGTGATGTAATCCCGCTCGTGCTCGGCGCTGCTGCTCTTGGCCTTGCCGGCCGACTTCTGCACCATTTCGAACCAAGCCCCGAGAACGCGCTGCGAGCTTTCCGTGTACTGGCGCGCCATCGTTTGCCAAAAGCGCATCTGCTCGTTCGCCAAGTCCTGAGGTGACCGGCACTGGCTCAGCCGCATCGGCAGCTCCATGTAGGCCTGTGCACGGCGGTTCATGAGTGTGAAGGCCTCGATGTTGCCGCGAGCCGCCGCACGCAACCACGGCTCGATTGCCTTCCCCGCTGCGGCCAATCCGCTATACGCGGTGTTCAGCATACCTTGGATGGGCCCCCCCGACGGATCCCTACTGTTATCCATACGCATGACCCTACTCCATTTCGCTGACCAGAAACCAAATTATGCTTTACAAGTGGCGATGATACAACACGCATCTAGGCTAAAATTGATGCAGCGCAACAAAGCTCTCGCTTTTCGGAATGGCACGACGGACGGTTAACCTTACTCAGCCTTCGATCAGTCCGACGAGCGTATCCAAGCGCTCTGCCTCTTCTGCCGGCTTATCCCAGCGGATGCGATGAATGCGGGGAAACCGCATCGCCACCCCGGAGCGATGCCTGGTCGAACGCTGTACGGCATCGAACGCCACTTCCAGCACGAGGGCCGGCCTCACGGCACGTACGGGACCAAACCTCTCGACGGTGTTGTTGCGGATCCAGCGGTCCAGCACGATCAGCTCGGCGTCGGTATAGCCGGAATAAGCCTTGCCGACCGGGACCAGCTCGAGGCTGCCATCGGGCAGCTCTTTCCATGCACCGAAGGTGTAATCGGAATAATAGGATGACCGCCGGCCCGAGCCGCGCTGGGCATACATGAGCACGCAGTCGAGGGTGATCGGCGCTCGCTTCCACTTGTACCAGTGCCCGCGCGGCCGGCCGGCGAGGTAAGGGCTCGCCCGGCGCTTCAGCATCAGTCCCTCGATGCCGGCACCTCGTGTCTCGCGCCAGATCCGGTGCAGCTCCTCTTTGTCAGCGACCGCGATCAGCTCCGACACGTCAGTCCGCGGCGGACGAACCTCGGCGTGCCAGCGCTCGAGCCGTCGGCGCCTTTCGATGAACGGCAGGGGGCGGAGATCTTCTCCGTCGATGAGCAAGGCATCATAGAGACGCACGTGAGCCGGGTAGCGCTCCAGCATCGCGCGGGTCACGGACTTCCGGTTGAGCCGCTGCTGCAAGTCGTTGAACGGCGCCACCTTGCCATCCCGCAGCACCAGAAGCTCGCCATCAATCACCGCGTCGAAGCGGAACATCGAGATGAGCTCGGGAAAGCTCGCGCCGATTTCATCGCCCGTTCGCGAATAGAGCCGCACCTCTCCGCGTCCGGCCACGATCTGTACACGGATGCCATCCCATTTCCATTCGACGGAGAACTCGCCGATATCGAGATCCGCAAGCTCGGAGTCCTCCAGTGCATGCGCCAGCATCAACGGCCGGAAGACAGGCGCGCCCGCGATATCCGGCCGCTCGGCATGGCCCTCGAGCCAGTCGAAGAGCGGCTGATAGGGTGGCGACAGCGCGTGCCAGACCTCCTCGACGTCATCGACGCTGTGCCCCGCCATGCCCGCAACGGCGGTTTTGGCGAGGCGCGCCGAGACGCCAACGCGCAGAGCGCCCGTTAGCAGCTTGAGCAGCGCCCAGCGGCCGGTTGCATCGAGACGGTCGAGCCAGGATGCGATGACGTCGCCCAGCTCCTGCGCGTCGATCAAACCAAGGCGGCTGACGACCTCGGACAGGCGAGGCGGGTCGCCTTGTGCCTCGGTGTCGGGCCACAGCAGGGCGACCGTCTCCGCCGTGTCGCCAACATAGTCGCGCGACAGACGAAACAGCTCGGCGTCGAGCCGCTTGTCCATCAGTTCAACGATGGTCCGGCGCACCGGAAACGAAAACGGGAGTCCGTCGGTCAGCGCCGCCAGCGCCCAGCCCCGGTCGGGGTCTGGCGTGGTGCGGAAGTACTCCTGCATGAGCTGCAGCTTCGTATTGCGGCCCGGACTGTAGACGAGCCGATCGAGTAGCGCGGCGAAGGCCTTCATGGGCGGCCTCGCTTTGCCGGAAGCAGAGCCGCCCAAAAGACCTCGCCTTGATGGGCAGCGGACTTGATCGAGTGACTCAATCCTCCGCCTCCTCGTCCTCCCGTCCAAGCAAGGCCAGAGCGCGGGCGCGCTTGCCCATCCGCCCGAGCTGGTAAACGAGGGCCTCCTCGCGGCCATGGGTGACCCACACCTCCTCTGCGCCCGTCTCAGCAATGGTCTCGATGAGCTGCGGCCAGTCGGCATGGTCGGAGATGACGAGCGGCAGCTCGACGCCTCGCTGGCGGGCGCGGCCGCGCACGCGCATCCATCCCGACGCGAATGCCGTCACCGGATCGGCGAGTCGTCGCGACCAGCGGTCCTTGAGGGCGGACGGGGGGCAGAGCACGATCTCGCCGGCGAGGCCGCGCCCCGCCTCGCTGACCAGCACGAGCTCTCCGAAGCTCTGCCCGCATGCGATGTAGAGATCGGTCATGCTCTTCAGCGCGCCATGCAGGTAGATCGGCCGGTCGTAGCCGGCGCGGCGCAGCAGCGCGAGCAGCCGCTGGCATTTGCCCAGACCGTAGCACCCGATGAGGTGCGTGCGTTCGGGAAACGCCTGTACCGACGCGAGCAGCCGCCCGATTTCACGCCAATCCGGCTCGTGCCGGAAAACCGGCAGCCCGAACGTCGCCTCCGTGACGAAGAGGTCGCAGGGCACCAGCTCGAAGAGTGCGCAGGTGGGATCGGGCGTGCGCTTGTAGTCGCCTGAGACGACGGCGCGCTGCCCTCGATAGGTGAGCTCGATTTGCGCGCTGCCGAGGATATGACCGGCGGGATGGAGCCTGATCGTGACATCCCCGTGCCTCAGCGGATCGTTCAGCGGCTGAGGTTGAAAGCGCCCTGCCGAGTCCTTGCCCAGGCGTGCCTGCATCACCTTGACCGTCTCGGGTGTGGCCAGCACGGCGCCATGGCCGCCTCGCGCGTGGTCCGAGTGGCCGTGCGTGATGACGGCCCGGTCCACGGGGCGGCTCGGGTCGATGTGAAACCCGCCGGGAGCGCAGTAGAGTCCGGCCTCAGTCAGTTGCAACCAGTCTTCGAATGCGATCAACGCGTGTAGTTCTCCAGATACCCCCGTTACTTACCCTCATTCTGGTTGAATATAGGCGGAATTTTCAATCAAATATCGCATCGACCACGGGTTGAACTTGTCCAGAACTGCGCCAACCCGCTGAAAATGTCGGAGTCATCATTCGTTTTCAGTTGAGGCCAAGATAAATGTTTGGTTAACATCGTTCAGTAACCAAGTTGGCGCGAGTACGGCGCGCGTGTATCGAGTTCGTAATGTGGGCCGGCTAATCGGCAGTTCGAAGGTCGCGTGGCGCGGGGGCACGATCGGGCTCGGGGCGGCTTTTGTTCTCCTTGCCTCACCGGTTGCGGCCCAGCAGGCCAAGCCTACTCAGGAAGTCTGGGGAGGCGCCGATGTCACTACGAACAGTTGGTCGGTATATTCGGGGCTGACGGTAGCGCTTTTCAGCTCGCTTTATGACAACGGCCTCCGTCTCCGCGCCGTCGGTGGCTATGGCTTCTATTCCTACCCCAAATACGATGTCACTATTCGCGGCTACGTCGGTTTCGGCGACCTTCTCCTGGGCTATCAGCATCAGTTCGGACCGCTGACGCTGAAGGCGTTCATGGGCCTCTCGACAGAGTCGCACAATCTCGCGCCGCCCGATCCTGACAGCTCGGTCGTCGGCGCGGATCTCGGGGCAAAAGTCGCCCTTGAGTCATGGTGGGAAATCGGGCCGAAGACCTGGTCCTCACTTGATATATCCTGGTCGACTGTTCATGGCGGGACCTATGCCGCGCGTGCGCGCGCCGGCTACCGGCTGAGGCCGCAGCTGTCGGTGGGCATCGAAGCGGCAGCCGACGGGGACGCCGAATATGATGGCGGGCGTGGCGGGGGCTTCCTCCGCTACACCTGGGCGGCGGGCGAGATTTCGGCCAGCGCGGGCGCGTCCATCGACAGATCCGGCGAGAGCGGCGGCTATGGCGCGATGAACGCCTTATTCCGCTACTGATTTCGCTCATTCCGCGCGCGTTTGCCACGCTGCAGCGACATTGTCTGGCATACTGCGAATCACCGCCGCGCCGGATTGTGGCCGGCCAATCATGGTACTATCGCGCGTCCGTCGAAGCCCACAAACAACATCAAAGCGGAGGGCACCGTGAAAAGCATCCTCGTTCCCATCGAGAAGCACGATCTCGTGACCTCGATGCTGGATTGCGCAAGCCGGCTTGCTGGCCGGTTCGGAGGCATCGTCGAGGGCGTTGCCCTGCGGCTACCGCAGATTTCCGTCGTCGGGCCCGACCCGGTCGTGACGGTGACGTTCCCGCGGGCCGAGCAGGAAGACCTCGAGATCATTTCGACGGCGCGGCGCATATTCGACGCGTATTTCGCCAGCGAAACTGCCGAGGGCCTCCCCGAGAGCCAGCGCCCCCGCCACCGTTGGCGCGCCGTCGATCCGGTGGACGATGCTGCATTGGCGAGCCTCGCCCGGGTCTATGACCTGACGGTCGTCGGCCGGCCTCAGGCTGGAACAGCAGGGCCGCGCATGACGACGCTCGAATCGGTCTTGTTCGAAAGCGGCCGTCCGCTGCTGATCGCACCACCGCAGGCGCCCCGCTCGCTGGGCGATCGCATCGTCATCTCCTGGAACTGCAGTTCTGAGTCGGCACGCACGGTGGCTTATGCCATGCCGCTGCTGCTCAAGGCCCGCGAGGTGACGGTATTGACCGTCGAAGGCGCGGTTTCGCCCGGACCATCCGGCAAGGAGCTGGCCGATTGCCTTGCCGTGCACGGCATCGAGGCCCGGGAGTTGACCGCATTGCCGGGAGGGCGCAAGCCCGGCGAGGCCATTCTCGAGGAAGCCCAGCGGCTCGGCGCCGACCTGCTCCTCAAGGGCGCCTATACCCAAAGCCGGTTACGGCAGATGATCTTCGGTGGCGCGACAAGCCACATCCTGTCGAACACCGAGCTGCCGGTCTTCATGGCTCACTGACCTCCCGCCTGTGACTGGGGTGGGAATCCGATTTGTCAGATCCGCTTGGAGTACGCCTTCGCCTTAACGGCACGAGAGGTTCGGCCAGCTCCGGCTCGGCCAGCGCACGAGCGCTGTATAACGCAGGACGACGGCTGGAGCATCCTCGGCAGGTGCCAGACGGCTCACCTTACGAGGCGTCGTCAGGCTCAACCTCGGTACCGCGCGAACTGGCCATACGGTCTGAACGGCTCCAGATAGTCTGGGACGATCAAGTCGATCGTGTGCAGTTGCGTCACGCCGAGGCCCTGCAGGGTGCGGCCCTCCTCTTGGGCGGCAGCACTCACCACATTGTCCATCCTGAGCAGCCGGATCTGATCGAGCGTGATCGGGCGAATGCTGTTCGGCAGCGGCCAGGTCAGCAGGGCGACGAGCTGCGCCAGCCAGAAGGGGATGGGCAAGTAGGGGCGGTGAAGATCCGTCCATTCCTTCACCCGATCCAGCAATTCGCGGAAGGTGAAGATCTCGGGCCCTCCCGCCTCGTAGACCGTTCCAGGCGTGCCAGTCCCGTTGACGGCGTTGGCGATGGCCCTGCCGAGATCCCCGGCGTAGACAGGCTGGAAGCGGGTGCGCCCACCGCCGATCAGCGGCAGAAACGGGCTGAAACGTGCAAGAGATCCGAATCGGTTGAAGAAGTCGTCCTCCGGGCCGAACACGACGGAGGGCCGAATGATGACGGCCTCAGGGAACTCATCGAGCACGGCCTTCTCGCCCTCCGCCTTGGTGCGGGCGTAGGCCGATCGGCTGGCCGGATCGGCGCCGATGGCCGAGATATGGACGAACCGCTGCGCACCAGCCTGTCGCGCTGCCTTGGCCACGGCTCGCGAGCCCTCGACATGGACAGCATGGAAGCTCTGCCGTCCTGATGGGATGAGGATGCCGACCGCATTCACGACGGCGACAGCGTCCTTCACGGCATGCTCGATCGACTCGGGGAAGCGCACGTTGGCCTGCACGGCGTGGATCTGGCCGAGGCGGCCCATCGGCTGGAGATGCCCCGCGAGATCGGGACGCCTCACTGCGGCGCGGATTCGCCAGCCCCTTTTTGCCAGTTGCTGAACCGCGTGGCGGCCCACGAACCCCGATCCCCCAAAGACGGTCACCAAACCGCCAAATGCGAGGTTTGCGGACATGCCTCTCAATCTCCTGCCGTTCGTCCTTCACGCGATGGGGAGCAATACACAACCCCCCTGCCGCTGTGAAGCGACGCGGTGCAATTGACAATGGAAGCGCTCGGCTCTAACTGATGGCCCACCTAGCCCAGGTGGCGGAATTGGTAGACGCACTAGTTTCAGGTACTAGCGGGTAACACCGTGGAGGTTCGAGTCCTCTCCTGGGCACCACTTGCTAAGAAGATCTTCCTTACTTTTTTGGTGTTTTCTTTCCCACCCTCCGCTTCCCCATACCCAAGGTGGAAAAGTTTCCGGCACTGTTTGTTCTCGAGAGCTGGTGATTGTGATCCAAGGCGAGTCGCTTGCAATCAGCCGCTTCGGTATAGAGCTGGGCTTGCTTGAGCGTACGCCAACCGAAGATCGCCATCAGCGCGTGAGTGGATGCACCTCTCTCAGCTAAGTACGTCGCCGCGGCTTTGAGCGAGCCATGTGCGGAGCGGTCGACCAGCCCTGCTTCGGGCACCGATCGCGAAACCAATTGGTGAACCCTGCCGCCGTGAGTGTTTGACCACGCTCCGTGACAAGGAATGTCAGGTCACCTGTGGGGCCCTCATCCAGGATCTGCTCCTGTTCGGGCAGCACCGGAACGAGGTGCCTAGCTTTTCAGGAATGCGAGTACGACCACAGCGCCCCCTCGACGGAGCCCGCTCAGATGGCGTTCGCATTGGATTCTCAACCTCAGGTGGGGGGATACCCAATGCCAAAACCGGCGCGCACACAGTGCGGCCGGTCCTGATCATTGGGTCATTTTGGGGGTGATCAATATGTAGGCGCGGGTGCCGAGTGCACTGTCACTGGAGCAGCCTCACATGGTACCCCGAGCCAATCACATGGACTTATTCAGATGGCAACGTTTTCTTTGACGACGCTGAAGCAGGTTGGCATAATGTCGTACGAAATGTGGCTTGGCTAGGGGAGCCGATGCGACCGCGCGGCCGGTTTGAGTGACGAGCGACCCTATAGCTTCGCGTATGCGTTGCCGGCAGTGGACAGGCCCGAGCAGGGTTTGGCGCTGTCAGCGGGTACGTAGCTGAAGCGTGGATTTCACCTCGTCGCAGAGCCGGGCGTTCGTCGTTTTACGTCCGCCTATTTAACGACGCCGCTCTTCGCTGGAAGCATTGTATCCTCCGACGCCAGTTATTTTTAATTTCCATGCCGATCAGCTTGGATTGAAACGCAATGCAGTTGTTTCGGGATCATTTGTTGCATAGACCGCATGCTGCCGAATGCCGGATTTGGTCCCGTGCTGGTCCTGCTGATCGGCTAAACGGCTGATCCAAGCCGGAGGGCAACCAACAAGAAGACGTGGGGGAGGGACAATGCCGATTTCATGGCAGGCGACCGTTCGGCCTGCGTTGGCAGCCGCAATCCTAGCATTTCTCGGCGGCGCGGCTGGGGCAGAGACGATCACGTTACGTGGCGGCGACGACTTGGCGGAAGCGGTCCGGCGGGCAGCGGACGGTGACGTGATCCGTCTGGAACCGGGACGCTATTCCGGACCTGTCATTGTTGAGGGCAAGCGCATCGTCATCGAAGGCCCTTCCGGCGGTCAGGCTGTGATCGTGCCGGGCCGATCGAATGTGCTGGTTGGGGCACAGAACGGCGGACAGGTCGAACTATCCGGCTTGAAGTTCGAAACCAGCGCCGAGACGCCCATGGCGCTTTTCGCCAAGGGCGGCGGGATAAGCTGCGCCGATTGCACGATCGAGTCGGCGCAGAACCAGCCGGTTTACGTCGAAAGCGGAACGTTGGCGCTAAACAGCAGCAAAGTCAGTGGCGCGGGGAACCATGCTATTGCCGCCAGGGACAGCGCAATCACCATTGAGGGCACGCAGGTCGAG
>DASVDU010000122.1:0-3594 GCA_036380915.1 Hyphomicrobiaceae bacterium
GCCCATGTTGATCCAGTAGGGCGGCTCGAACTCGTAGGCCTCCAATTTGATGAACGTCAAGCGATAGAAGATCAGCGGAATGATGGCGAGATAGAGCATGCAGCCGATCATGAACATCGCCAGGCAGAGGAACTGGATGGCGGCCGACGGGGCCGCGGCTGCGTCGACGGCGCCACGCAGCACGACGATCGACTGCGTGGCGACAGCAGCGATGAGCCACGCCCCATTGATTCCTCCAGCCAGCGATGGTTTGCGCTTGCGGATCGTGACGGCCGTGTAGAAGGCGTACATCACGAGGCACCACAGCACGAGCCCGATCCACCAGAGCGCCAGGCCGACGTCAGTCGCGCCGGCGACGATCACACTCTGTGTTCCGAGCACGCAGGTGCCTGCCACAATCGTGAAGAAGCCTGGGGCCCGATGGTGCTTGGAGAGGTCCTCGATGACTCGTGCCGGAAAGCGGACGACGCGCAGTCCGGTCAGGAACCACAGGACAGCGTACGCGACCCAGTTGATGGCGAGGAGCACTTTGGGAATCACCGATATCGCAAGGAGGTGAGAAGCGATCGAAACGACGCCGGTCGCCATGACCAGCGCGAAATAGCCGGGAAAGAGACCTTCTGCACCGTTCAGCAAAAGGCTCCACAGTGCTGATTCCGCGTGCGCTTCGTCCTTTCGCCAAAGCATGTTCGCATGCCCTCACCGTCCCACTGCGCCGATCAAGACCAATACGGGATCGCGTGATTCAGATCGAGAAGTCCCATGGGCAGGCCTCGTTCCGTGAAGCCCGCCTCAGACCGCTCATGACGGGTTGCGACAGCTTGACCGACGCCGGCGGTGCTTCCTTGACGCCGGTTAAACCTGACCATGAATTGGGCCAAGAGAATAATGGCGCTCCCCGGCAGGGAATAGCTCCGCGCAAGGCCGACGTCGCCAAGTTTTTCTCTGCCGGGAAGGCGTCAGGGTTTTAGCTTTCGTCGTAGCTTTCCGCGCTCTTTTCGACGAAGCCGATCAGCGCTCCGACATCGGCGATCGAGACGAACTCGTGATCGACGGAGACACCAAGGCTACGCAGCTTGGCGATGGCGCGCGAGAAGCTCTCGGGCTTCATGCCGAGACGGCTGGCAATCAGCGCCTTCTCGTAGGGCAGCTCGACGACACACGACCCCTGGCGTGTGCGGCACTGCTGGATCAGGAAGTCGGCAATTCGCTGCGGCGCAGACAACAGCTTGATCTGCTCGATCTGCTCGACCAGTGATTTCAACTGATGCGATGCCGAGGCCAGCATGGACAAGGCCAGATCGGGATTTTCGCGGATCTTCCGGCGTAAGGCTTCGCCGTCGATTTTCAGCAGGCGCGAGGGCGCGACGACCTCTGCATTGACAGGGTATTTGCCGCCAAGGAACATGGCCGCCTCGGCGAACGTCTCACCGCGGCTGAACACCCCGACGACCGCCTCACTTCCCTCCGGCGTTATCCGGGCGAGCTTCACCCAGCCATCGAGAATGACATAGAAGGCGCTAGCAGGATCACCCTGCTGGAACAGCAAGGTTCCTTTTTCATAGCTCCGCGGACCTGCCGAACCCACGAGACTGACCGTGACGTCCATAGGCATGGCCCCGAACAGTGGCGTCGATTTCACGACTTGCCAGTCCTCGGGGTCCATCATTGGGGCGCTGCGGGCCAGCTGTCCACACTCCACCGCTTCCCTCCAGAGCCTTACGCTGAAGAGTCATGCGCTGAGGTTCTGCGCCAGGGCGAGCAGATTGACTTTGATGGAGATCAAAGACTTTGCACGTAGGTGCCGTGGAGTTCGGCGACAGAGGTGGAAATCTTCACAGGAGCCCGCTCGGGGCTCGCGATCACGAGACGAGTTCCACACCCGCAACGCCGTGGAGAAACCCGTTCGAGAATGCAGCACCGGGAACGAGGCGTCGCATCTGTTCCAGAGCGGCGCCCGGCTCTGAGCGCCCATCGGCGACATCGCGATAAAGCCTGCTGACGGCCACCATGTCGCAGGTGTGGGGAGAAAGCCGGAAGGCGGACACGCCTGCCTCCATCAGCTGAGGTATATCGCCGACCAGGCACGTGTATGTGCGCGAGAGGGTCTGGACGCCGTTGACGGTCAGGAATGGCTGCCCGTCGAGCGTATCGACATCGAGCCCGTCGGGATCCTCCCCGCAGACGAACTGGCAGCCGTCCTTGGTCAGGCCATGCAGCCGGGCATGGTAGCAGCGTGCAGAAATCGCCAGCGGGCTGCGGCCGAACGCGAACACCTCGATCGCCACGTCCGGGTTGGCTGCCGCGATGCATCGGATGGAGGCGAGCGGCAGCTCCGGCGGCAGGCAGACAGCGCTTGCACCGCGGCGCGCCAGGTAGGCCAGCATCGATTCATTATACGTGTTGATGAAGGGGCCGACGACGTGTGGCCGCCCGTTGAGGTGCGAGAGTGTCGAGATGTCGTTGACCTCGATCAGCTGGTCGAAGCCCGAGACCAGATCCCGCATGAGGCGTCTTTCGCGGCTCGTCGTCGGCATGATCAGTGTCGAGAGGACGACCGACTTGCCGGCCCGCTCGAGCCGCTCGATGACATCGACGATCAGCTCGTCGAAGAAGGGCATGCGCTTCGAGCACACCACCTCGCCGAGGTACACCTGATCCACCGGGGCCTCGTCCGCGATCCGGGCGTAGAAATCGCGCCATGCCTCCGGCTGCCAATTGAAGAGGACGGGCCCGAGCGTGATCTTCGCGGGCTTGAACATCTGCACCTACCTCCAGGTCTTAGCGTACGCGCCCTGGGTCGACGACTGGCCCTCGGCAAGCGCGAGCAGCCGGTCGAGGTCGACGGACCGCCCCTCGGCCAAGGCGTCGACCGCCTGCCGGAAGGCTTTCACCACGGCAGCGATGTAGGCGCGCCCGCGCTGGCGACCTTCGATTTTCAGGGCGGTCACACCGGCCTTGACCAGCCCGGGCAAGAGCGTGCCCGCATTGAGACTGACAGGGTCCTCGAAGATGTAGCCGGATGACGTCCCCGCTACGAAACGGCCCTTACACAGGGTCGGGTAGGCCGCAGGCTCGGAGCGCGGAATCCGGTTGATCGTGAAACCGCCAAGACGTGGGACCAGCTCGTCGCCCTCCTCATGATAGCTGACATGGCTCGGCGGCGAGCAGACGCCATTCATGTTCGGCGACTTGCCAGTAGCGTAGGACGACAGCGAGCAGCGCCCCTCGGCCATGACGCACAGGCCGCCGAAGACGAACACTTCCGTCTCGCAATCGATGTCATTGTTGATGCTGGCGATCTCGGAGACGGTGAGCACGCGCGGCAGCACGACCCGCTTCACGCCGAATGATGCCGTATAGAATCGGATGGCTTCCGGGTTCGCTGCGGCCGCCTGCACCGAAAGGTGGAGCCTGGCTTTCGGATGCTTCGTCGCCGCGTAGTCGAGCAGACCGATGTCGCACAGGATGAGAGCGTCGGCGCCGAGCCCAACCGCATCATCCACTGCCCTTTGCCAGAGTGCCACATGTCCCGCCCGCGGGAAGGTATTGATCGCCACGAGCACCTTGCAGCCACGGGCGTGGGCGTAGGTG
>DASVDU010000123.1:0-19289 GCA_036380915.1 Hyphomicrobiaceae bacterium
ACAGCGGCAACAACGCGAGCGACACGGATGATGGCGAACTGTTCTATGAGCCGGGCGGCAACGAGCACAATGACCCGGATATCGGAACTCTCGTTGCCACATCGGACACTGCGTTCGTTTTCGGCCTGGAGGGGCACGATACCCTGATCGGCAACAACATCGCCGGCTTGACGCTCGACGGTGGGGTCGGGCACGACGTTCTGGACGATGGGGATCAGATCGAGGCCGGCGCGAAGCTCTACGGCCGAGCGGGCAACGACATTCTTTTCGGCAGGGGCGGCGACGACTACATCGACGGAGGAGACGACAGCGACTTCGCGACTGGCGATGCCGGCGACGATTTGATCTTCGGCGGTGCCGGTGCCGATTGGCTCGATGGCGGTACAGGCAAGGACATCGCCACGGGCGACGCCGGAGAAGACAAATTATTTGGCGGTGCCGGCCACGACACGTTAGTGGGCGGTGACGAAGCAGATCGTTTATACGGCGATACCGACTTCGGTCAGATCTTCCTCGTGCGCTATCAGGGGGATATTGGCGTGCATCGCAGCGACGATCCGAACGTCGCTGGGCTGTTTCCGCTGTTCCGTGACGCGCCGCTCGCCGAGGCGGGCGACGACTACCTGGAGGGCGGCGGGGGCAACGACGAGCTTTTCGGCGGCGCGGGCCACGATACGCTGCTGGGTGGCGCCGATGACGATGTACTGCAAGGTGAAGGCGGAAATGATCGGCTGATCGCCGGCAGTGGAGACGACACGCTGTGGGGCGATGCCGATCCGGCGACGGCAAAGGCGGACGGCGAAACAGCGATTACGGCGGGCTACTATGAGTACTTCACCCGTGCCCGCGACGTCGGCGCAGACGGCGACGACTATCTGGACGGCGGGTCGGGCGACGACCGACTTCATGGTGGGCTTGGCGACGATACTTACGTCTTCGGCTGGGGATACGGTGAGGATATGGTTTTCGAGGCGGGCGGATACGACGCTCTGCTCTTGGAGAGCAGGATCCGACCCGATGATCTGGCCTTCGAAAAGGTCGGCGCGGCCCTGATCGTCGCCGTTTCGGGTGACGATCGGGCGATTCTTACGAACTGGTTCGGCGCGGCGTCGGTCGTCGAGTCCTCCCGGATCGAGGCGATTCGTTTCGGCGGCGGGACGTTCTGGGATACGGCGGAAATAGAACGCCGTTCGGGCCTCTACAACCTGTCCGGGGAAGGGCAGGTCGGCGACACAACGACGAACGGCACCGACTACTATGCGAGTTTCGGCTTGGACGTCGACGACGGCTTTGACACCGTAATTGAGGATGCCGGCGGCGAAGATACGCTTCACTTCGACGATGTGCTGTTCGCGCAGACCCCCCTTGGTCCACTCTATATTCGACCGATTCTGGAGGAAGCCCTTCGGGACGAGAACGATCTGGTCCTGCGCGTCTTTCTCGATTCCGACATCGAGCGCCCTGACGTCCGCGGCACGGTTCGCATCAGGGGCCACTTCGCCGAAGGGCAAGTCGAAAGGATCAGTCTTGCCGGGGGCCGCGTACTGGTCGCCCCCGAGTTCGCGCTCGCCCGACCCGGCACCTATTTGCAGCGTGATCACGATGCGATCCTGTACGAAACGTTCGATCCCCTTGCTTCCTACCCACACGTCGAGGCCTTTTACCACGTGGGCGACGACGGGGATGACTTCCTGCAGCTCTCTCCAGGAACGTCCGCCGACGTCTATCACTACTACGGCAACGGGGGCGACGACGTCCTTACGGGTAGCGCAGGAAGCGACGTGCTGGTTGGCGGCGCGGGCGCCGACAGGCTCGAAGGATCCTACGGCAGCGACGTCTACCACATCGATCCAGGCGAGCAGGACGTCGTACTCGACGACGAGCGGAGCTATGCGGGATCCTCAACGGACGGCCTCGTCCTGCCGGTCGGCCTGACGCTCTCCGAAATCGCTTTTGGGCGCGAAGGTGAGGACCTGTTCATAGGCAGCACGCGAGTTGAGCGCTATTTCGAGCGCGACCTGTCGCATGCCGGTGGCTCCGATTATCCGTTCCTGGTCGAAATTCTGCAGGTGGGCGAACTTCACGTCGATTTGCCCGAGCATCTCATCGATCTTGGCCTGTTTGGTACATATTCGGGCACCGATGACGCGGAAACACTGATCGGGGACCGGTACGACAATGTCCTGCAAGGCGCTGGTGGGGACGATGTCGTCTACGGATGGCGGGGGGCCGATAGGATTCTGGGCGGGGAGGGTGATGACGAACTTTATGGCGAACAAGACCCGGCCCTTCTCATCTTCCGTCACACCAACGACCACATAAGTGGCGGTTCGGGAAATGACTATCTCCAAGGGGACTGGGGTTCGGACATTCTGCTCGGTGACGAAGACAATGACGTCGTGTACGGGGACGAAGGCTTGGCCGAGCTTCCGGACTGGGCAATCGGGAATATCTTCATACCGTACGGCCGAGACACTCTGGCGGGAAGTTCGGGCGATGACTTCCTCTACGGAGAGCAGGATGGTGATACGTACCGCTTCGGGATAGGAGATGGTGTTGACGTTATCCAGGACTGGGGCTACGACCGCTGGAACAATGATCACACCTTGGGCGGCGAGACTCTTCTCGACGTTCACCGGGCAATCATAAGGCTGGACTATTTCGAAGGGGCCACCTACCGACCCCCGATTTTCGTGCCGTTCCGGGAACACAGGCTCGAATGGGCCGTGCCCGATGATCTTCTGGTCGAGGTGGAGGCGCTCGAAGACGGCCTCCTCGCGCCTGAGGCAGCTCGAGTCACGCTCGAGCGGCTGCGCGAGTGGTACATCGATGATCAGCTGGATGTGGTCGACTTCGGCGCAGGCATCGCGCCGGAAAACCTCGCCGTCGAGGTGCTGCCGGGCGAGCTGCTGATCGCCATCGGAGGCAATGATTCCCTGTCGATTCGGGATCCCGCGGGCGGGAGCAACTTCGGGATCGAGCGCTTCCGATTTGCGGACGGGTCGGAGCTGACCCTCGCCGATCTCATGCTGCTGGACGAAAGTATCGACCACGAGATCCAGGCAGAGGGTACGTTCGGCGATGACCTCCTCATCGGCGGCGACAGTAGCGACTTCCTGGATGGGCGGGGTGGTAACGACACTTTGCGCGGTCGTGCCGGGGATGACCGGCTGCTGGGCGGTAGCACGGATACGAACACGTTCGGGCTGGTACCCAATGCCGACATACTCGATGGAGGAGCAGGCAACGATTACATGGATGGGGGTGACGGCGCGGATACGTACATCATACGCGCGAATGAGGGCATCGATATCGTCGAGGACGGTGGCGATGAGTTCGACACGGCGATAATCGAAGGCGCTATCCAGGAACTGGTCGATTTCGAGGGCGAGACCTATTCGAACGCGTATTGGGCCGAGGAGCTCGACGAATGGGCGGCATTTTCGATCTCGCAGGAGCTGGGCCGCGCGGTGCTCGCGCTGCAGCACGGCGTACTGCCTTCGGTTGCACTGCAGACACTGATCGATCTGCGCGCTTGGTTCTTAGGCCTGCATGCCGATGCGATCGAGTTCGGCGAGGGTATCACGCCTGAAAATATCACCTTCCACTGGAACGACAGCGGCGAAGTCTTTGTCGGTACTTCCCGCTCCCATGGCGTCCGGGCCCAGGGCATCGAGTCGCTCCGGTTCGCCGACGGCCAGGAAGTCGCCTTGGACGAGCTGCGCGATTCGTCCAATCGGATATCCGGCGATGTCGTGACTACGCAGGGTTCCGATGCGCCCGACGTACTGGCCGGGTACTTCATCGACGATCTGATCGCGGGCAACGGAGGAGACGACATCCTTGTCGGATACAGCGGCGACGATCGGCTGAGCGGCGGCGATGGCGACGATATTCTTGTCGGTGGCCGGAGCACGTCAGGCAACTGGCTGGAAGGAGGTGCCGGCAATGACGTTTACCTGTTCAACCGGGCCGATTTTGCCATCGGCGAGATTCTCGATACCGGCAACCCCGGGGACCTGCCGGATTCGGTCGTCGAGCGCGTTGGCGATCTGAACCCCGACCCGTCCGCGAGCGATATCGACACTTTTTCCTTCGGCTCGAGCATCTCGCCCCAGGATATCCGCGCCTATGCCCGGATGTATGAAAACCCCGGAGGCTCGGTCGCCCTTCTGGCTTTGACCCTCGACGGCGCGGAGCAGGGGATCTTCGTCGTTTGGGGATTGGACGCCGGGCAGGGCGTCGCCCACATTGGCGCCATTGAACGCGCGCAGTTCATCGGTCAGGGCGCGCATAAAGTGTTCGATCTAGTCGGAATAGTGCAAACACGCTTCGATGAGCTCCTGGCAGCGTCTTCGACCGACCCGATCCCGCTGTTCACGCCGGAAGTCCTTGCCTCCTTTGAAATCTCCGATTCCGTACCGCTGGCGGGCGGGTCTCACGCCGTCAACTACGCCCTGACCGGCGACCCCTTTATCGAACCGCCAAACGAGGCGCCCGCAGTCGCGAAGCCTCTGCCCGATCAGGCGGTCCATCAGGGTGATGAGGTCCGATTCGTGATAGCGCCGGATGCTTTTGCCGATCCGGAGTCCCAATCGCTTGTCTACGCCGCCATGTTGAGCGACGGCTCGCCGCTACCTGCATGGCTTGCGTTCGACTCGGAAACGCGAACTTTCGAAGGCACTCCGGAAAACAACGACGTTGGTACGTACCTGATTCGCGTGCTGGCGAGCGACACGCAAGGATTGGCTGCCTTTGACGAGTTTCTGCTGGTCGTGCACGATGTAAATGACGCGCCCGTAGCGTCAAGCACTCTCCCCGATCAAACTGCTTCGGAAGATCACCTCGTCAGCTTCGGCCTTCCGGAGCAAGCATTCTTCGACGTTGACGTCATTCATGGCGACGGTCTGATGTACTCGGCCGCCCTGGCCGACGGCACGGCGTTGCCCCCCTGGCTCGCATTCGATCCGCTGACGCGAACATTCACCGGAAAGCCGGCGAATGCCGATGTGGGGGTGATCGAGATCCGGGCCACCGCCACCGATGCGGCGGGCCTTTCTGCGTCGAGCGACTTCACACTGACCATTGCGAACGTGAACGACGCTCCGCTCGCTGTCGGCTCGGTAGACGATCAGGTGGCTCTGGAAGACACACCCTTTGGTCTATTTGTTCCCGAGTCCACTTTTGCAGACGATGACCTGGTTCATGGCGACGAGCTCGCCTATACCGCACAACTCGCCGACGGATCGGCGCTGCCCGGGTGGATGACATTCGATGCCGCGACGGCGACTCTCAGCGGAACGCCCGAGAACAGTCATGTAGGCATCTACGAGATCGCGGTGACTGCGGTCGATCGGGCAGGCGCGAGCGCTGAAACCGTGTTCCAGATCGAGGTCGTTAACGTCAACGATGCACCTGTGACGCAGGCTGGGGTCGACGATCAGGAGGCCGTCGAGGACGCCGCATTCGTTTTCCATCTTCCGTCGGCCGCCTTTGAGGATGTCGATGTCGTACATGGCGACTCCCTCCGCTTTGATGCAGTGCTCAGGGACGGAACGGCCTTGCCCGCATGGCTCGGGTTCGATCCAGCGACGCAGATGTTCTTTGGAACGCCCGCGAACGGCGATGTCGGGCGAATCGAGATCAGGGTGACAGCGACGGATACCGGCGGCCTTTCATCGTCCGACGCTTTCACCCTGACGGTCGCCAATACGAACGATGCACCGTTTATTGTCTCGGCCCTCGGCGACCGGCATGCGACCCAGGATGTACCGGTCGGACTGCCGCTGGCCCAGGCGTTTGGTGACATCGACATGATCCATGGCGACGCGCTTACGTTCGCTGCGACGCTGGCGGAAGGCGGGTCGCTGCCCGAGTGGCTCGATATAAATCCGCATACGGGCGTGCTCAGCGGAGTCCCCGGTAACGACGCGGTCGGACAACTCTCGATCGAGGTGACGGCGACCGACGCGGCAGGGGCGGCGGTATCAGCGTTGCTGGGGTTGACGGTACACAATGTCAATGACTCACCCGTCGTTGCGCTACCCGTTGCCGACCAGAGCGTCAACGAGTACGAGGTTGTCCGCTACCAGCTCTCGCCGCAAGTCTTCGCCGATCCGGATGCAATGCACGGCGACGTGCTCACCTATTCGGCAATGCTCGGGGACGGCTCGCCGTTGCCCGGCTGGCTCAGCTTCGATCCGGTCGGGCGCACTCTAATGGGGTTGCCATCGTTCAGTGAGCGCGGCGACCATCAGATTCGCGTTAGCGCAACCGATGCGGCCGGAGCAAGCGCGAGCGTGACCTTTACGCTGAGCGTTCACGGGGTGGGGAACGCCATATCGGGTGGCCCGGGCACCGATATCCTGAACGGAACCGGCGGCAACGACGTCATTTTCGCCGGCGGCGGTTTCGACCTGTTGTCCGGCAACGGCGGCGACGACATTCTGGACGCAGGGGACGGCAACGATCTGCTCTTCGGAGGCAGCGGCGATGATCGTCTCCTCGGGGGAGCGGGCGACGATCTCCTTTACGGCGGGAACGGTAACAATCGGCTCCACGGCGGGTCCGGGAACGACCTGCTCGCCGGCGGTGCGGATGCCGATGTTTATGTTTTCGGGCGCGGCGACGGCGAAGATACCGTGCTAGCTCTCGGCAGTCCCCGATCTGCGTCCGATGCGGTCCACGTCGGTGCCAACCCGCTTGATATCCTGTTCTCCACAGCCCGGGCGAGCCTGCAGGTGGATCTCCATGGCAGCGATGACCGCTTGAGCGTTACGGCATGGCGCGCGCCGGCGAACCAGATCGAAACCGTCGTGGCACAGGACGGTTCGACCATTTATGCCGCTCAAATCGAGCAGCTCATCCAGGCGATGAATCAATTCTCCGCCGACAACGGCGGCATCAGCTGGGAGCAGGCGGTCGCCGAGCGCCCGCAGGACGTTGAGGCCGTGCTCGCGGCCTACTGGCAGCCGGCGGCCGCCTAGGGGCGCAACCAGGCGTTGACGGCGAGCACGTCGTCCTCGGCCAGCACGCCGGCCGCGTACTTGAGTTGCAGCAGGTTGGAAAGATACGTGTGCTGCGCCTCGGCGAGGTCGCGCCTTGCCTGGTAGAGCTCACGGGTGGCGTCGAGAACGTCGAGCGTCGTGTAAAGCCCGAAGCCGCGCCCCTCCGTTTTCGCTTGCAGGGCAGATTCTGCGGCATTAATTGCAAGTTCCAGCGCGTCGATTCGGGCCAGGCTCGCCATCACGCCCTGGAATGCGGCTCGTGTCGATCGTTCGACGGCGCGGCGTCGTGCCTCCAGTTCTTCGCGGGCCGCGCCATAGCGGTGAGCGGCCTCTTCGGTGCGAGCCGATACCGCACCTCCCTGGTACAGCGGAATCGTGAGCTGAACCCCAATCAGCGTGTCATCGGCCCGTATACCCGGCCCGGGGATGCTCGCGTCCGCATCGTGACGCGAGTGGGTGCCTACCATCTCGAGGGTCGGAAAATGCCCTGCGCGGTTACGGTCGATCTCGAGCCGCGCCACCTCGAGCGCTTCTCTGGCAGCAAGTACTTCGGAATTCTGCTGCAATGCCGTCTCGATCCATGCGCTGAGTTCCGCCGGCTCGGGCGCCTGGAACGCAGTGTCGTCACCCAGGCCCTGGAGATTGCCGGGCAGTCGATCCGATATCTCTCGCAGCGCCTCGCGGCTGTCGGCCAGTTCGTTGGTTGCCTCGATGAGCTGCGCCGCGCTGACCTGGAAACGCGCGCGCGCTTCGTGCACTTCGATGATCGTGCCGGAACCGGCGCGCCGCCGGCCCTCGGCGGCCTCGAGGTTGCGCGCCAGCGCCTGCCTTTCGGCTTCGGCGAGCGCGACGGTCTCCTGCGCCAGCAGCACCCTGAAGTACGCTTCGGCCACGCGCAGGATCAGATTCTGACGCGCTGCGCGGTACTCCAGCGCTGCGCGGCGGACCTCGGCGCTTGCCTGATCGAGCCGCGTCCACAGCGCCCGGTCGTAGAGGACCTGGCTCAGATTCACTTCATAGCTGTCGCTGTAGTAGCTCGCGCGGCCGGCGGGCCGCGAGAAAATAAAGGCATCGGTGCTGACCTCCTCAGCATTCCGATTTCGCGCGAGTGTGGCGTTGACTTGGGGCAGCAGCCCGGCGCGCGCCTGAGGTACCGCTTGCTGCACGGCCTGATAGCGGGCAAAGGCGGCGCGCACCTGGGGGTCGTTCTCGCTCGCGAGACGGAAGATGGACAAGAGATCTTCCGCCCGGAGCGCCGATGGCAGTGCCATCAGGCAGCCGAGCGCAAGGGCAGAAAAAAGGGTGGCTCCGTGCTTCCGGCTATCGTGGCCGCCGACGTCCCTGATAAGCGACTTGCCCATGGCACATTATGATCCTGAAACGAGTAGGGGAATCAACCGCTGCCTAATCGGGACGCAATATTTGCGCGGAGCAAAGGGGCCTCGACCGACGTTCGTTGTGGTCTTGGCTACATCCCATTCCTTTTCTGTGCCCGGTGGCCCTGCAACGGTTCGGGCTCGGTTAGCGCAGCGCTGGGTACTGGTTCTACCAGTTGGTTTCCGCAGGCTGGCTATACTCAAACCGGTCCGCCCGATTCGACTGTTCATGCAAGTAACGCCCGACCGGCCCCGCCAACGGCGTTATCAAGTCGAGCGCCGCCAAGGAAACGGCAGTCATGCTCCTTTTTTGCCCTTGTTTGGAACGGCATGACCGGGGCGCTCGTCTGGAACTTCCGGGCCGAGCTGAGGGCGGACACGGTCAAGGCGCCCTGGGTCGGCGTGTTCGTCCTGGCAGGTCTGTGGCTCCTCTATCTGGCCGGCAAGTCCTGGCTGCAGTGGCGCCGCTTCGGCACCCTGCCTCTCACCCTGGATCCGTACCGGGTAACGGTCGGCGGCGACCTGGGCGGGACGATCGAGATCCCGGGGCTGCGCGCGACGTACGACACGCCGTTCGAAGTCACGCTGAGCTGCGTACGCGTCACCATCCGGCGCTCGGGCAAGAGCCGAAAGAGGAACGAGCGCGTCGAGTGGCGCGAGCGCGGGACGGTTACGGGCGCGCCGGGGGTGCGCGGCACGCGGCTGCAGCTCCGGTTCGCCGTGCCCGGTCACCTGCCGGCGACCACGCCACCCTCGCGCGATTACCATAAGTGGGTTTGCACGTGCACGCCGCGCTTGCCGGGGTCGATCTGGATCAGACGTTCGAGGTGCCGGTGGAGCAGGCCGCCGTGGTCCTGCAACGATCGGCTCGCGGTATCGAGTACACGCGCGCCGAGGAGCGCGCGCCGATGGCGGCCGGGGACGGCGCGGCAGCGGCGGGCACCGGCGTGGAGATCGGCCACGGCGCTCAGGGGCTGCGACTTTTCTATCCGAGCGCC
Source organism: Hyphomicrobiaceae bacterium (assembly GCA_036380915.1). Lineage (GTDB taxonomy): Bacteria > Pseudomonadota > Alphaproteobacteria > Rhizobiales > Hyphomicrobiaceae > ZC4RG25. Next base: position 9,382 of record DASVDU010000123.1, read on the forward strand.
CGCCAACGCGGCATGGGCATCGGGTTCGATTCTCGGTCTCGTGTTCGGCGGCGTCCCCTTGTTTTTCGTCTCCCAGATACAAAGCGCGACCGCGGGCGACGCGTTTCGTTTCGGTCGGGATCATGAGCTTCGTGGGCGCGATGTTCGCCCTGTTCGCGCTCCGGCTCATCGGATCTACTTGATCCGTAACAGTCTGGAGGTGATCGTCTCGACGCACAGCGTCGATACGGTCCGACGTCTCTACGGCGTCCCCGTGCATCGGCGCCACGCACTGCGCGAGTCCATTACGGGCCTGCAATCGAAGATCTTCGGGCCGAGCGGCCAGGGTACGAAGGCCAAGGTGAGCTACACCATCAAGGCCGTGCTGAGCGACGGCAGGACCCTGGCTGTCGGCGACGGCATCCGCGGCGTCACCGAAGCGAAGCGCGTGCTCGCGCGACTGCGCGAGCACCTGGGTCTTCCGGCGAGAAAGCAGTCCTGTGTAAGGTTGCCGCGACAAGGCGGGCAGCGATCGGCGCCGACCGATCGGGCCCGATAGCACAGAGATACGAACGACTCGAAGGGCGGTGACCTCCTCGTCATGGACCGAGGGGGCAGGCTGGTCAGCGTGTCGCGGGCGAAAGGTTTTGTTCGATGCGCACATAAACGCCCGAGAACTGGGCGCGAGAGTAGAGTACCGTGTTGCCCCTGCTGTCCGCGATGTGGCGCTCGATCTTCACAACGGGCTCTCCCAGCGTGATGTTCAGCGCCTCCGATGTGACGTCGTCGGATATGGAAAACGTAACAACCTGCCTGACCTCGTGCACCAGCCCCCTGTGATCGTCGTTGAGCACGAGGATCATCGGTTGGCTCATGAATTTCTTTTCATTCGAGTAGAACAGATCCTTGTCGATATAAATATCGATCAAGCAGTACGGGGCGCTGCCTATTGAATGCAGACGGCGGACGTGACAAGGAACGAAACCCTCGCTCAACGGAAAGTGTGGAGAGGGCGTAATTGCGGCAACTTGCCGCGGGCCGGCCAGTACCGAAAGCTTGACGGGGTGCAGGGACGCCACCAGTTGCTCCCAGCTGGCGGGAAGCACGTGCTCCTGGCGCGCGGGCAGATGCTCGGTGACGAAGGTGCCGCGGCCTCGATGACGTCGAATCAAGCCTTCCTGTTCGAGCACCTCTAACGCCTGTCGGATCGTTACGCGCGCCAGACCGAACTCTGCCTGCAAAGCCTCGAGCACCGGAACTTGCTGTCCCGGTGACCACATGCCGTTCTCGATCCGGAGGCGAAACTGCGCGGCCACCTGAAGGTAGAGCGGGATCTTGCTACGCGCGAGGAGAGTGCGGTTCGTCATGCGGTGAGCAAATCAAATGTCACTGGATCGTATGGCCGAGAGCAGACAACACCGTCATTGCTTCATGGATTGCGCGAGCGCGCGTGCCGAGTTGGCCAGAAACGCCAGGTCGCTTCCCACGGCCACCATGGTGTAGCCGAACTCGAGGCATCGCCGTGCAACGTCCGCCCGGTTGAACAAAGTGCCGCAGGGAACGCCGATTCGCGCGCAGCGGGAAGCGGCTTCCTTCATGATCGACAGTACGTCCTCGTGTGTCGGCTGACCGAGAAGCCCCATGGCGGCCGACAGGTCGCCCGGACCGATAAAGACCGCGTCAATCCCCGGTACCGTGGCAATCTCCTCGAGCCGATCGATCGCCCCCGGGCTTTCGAGTTGCGCAACGATGCAGATGTGGTCGTTGGCCACGTGCGCATAGTCTTCCACTTGCAGGTAGCGGCTGGCGCGATGCATGAGCGCGAAGCCGCGCGTACCGGCCGGCGGATATCGAGTCGCCGCCACGATGGCTTTCGCCTGGTCCGCCGTTTCAACCATCGGCACGAGAAGGGTCTGTGCCCCGATGTCGAGAAGTCTCTTGATGTAAGTCGCGTCGTGTCCGGGAGTCCGTACGACGGGCAAGCTGGGCGTGCCCGCGATCGCCCGCAGTGAGTCGAGTATATCGGCCGGTGAGTACGGGCCGTGTTCCCCGTCTATGGTGAGGAAATCGAAACCGGTCCACCCCATCGTTTCCACGATGCTGGCCGATCCGGCCATGCACCATGAGCCGATGAGCGTCTCGCCCGCCAGCAGTCGCTTTTTGAACTCATTCGAAATCGACACCGGAACCGCCTCCGCTTTTCCTTAAAGGCTCCGCGTTCGTCCGGGACGCGAGCGGTGCCCCACAGACACCATCCCCGCAGATTCGACCGCAGATTGACAAGTTCTATAGTACCATCTTATGCTCTTTAGCCTGCAACCCTTCGTCGGCAAGCAACGCCGCGGGGCGAGAAGCACGCTCCCAGCGCTTTCCGTGGGCTGGGAGTGGGCACAGGTACAGCGGACCGGCTGTGGGTGGTGAGCGATGCGACTAGGTAGCTTCCAGAGAAATACCGGCGAGCAAGGGCCGCGTGTCGGTCTCTTCCTCGACGACGGTGTCGTCGACGTAGGCCGTGCAAATCCTGACATTCCCTCCGATGTGCGCGGGATTCTCGCTGGCGGCGAGCGGCAGCTGGCGGCGCTCGAGGCGATCCTCAGTCAGCACCAGAAAGGTGCCCTGCCGCAGGACGCATTCGTTCCCTTCGATCAGTTGCGCTTCCGGCCGCCTGTCCGGCCGGGAAAGATCATCTGCGTGGGGGGCAACTACGAGGACTACAGGCGGATTCTGAAGCTGCCCGATTTGCCGGTACCGGCGTTCTTCCTCAAGTCGCCGGATGCCGTCATCGCCCACGACGAGGAAGTCCAGATACCGGAAGGCTACGGAATCTTCTATCAGGAATGGGAGTTGTCGTGCGTCATTGGGCGGCAGTGCCGGCGCGTGTCCGAGCAAGAGGCCCGTGACTGTATCGCCGGTTACACGATCGTCAACGACATTACGGGCCACACGCTCGAGACCCTGGGGCCGCGTCCGTATCACATGCTGGGCAAGAACATGGACACGTTTGCTCCTATCGGGCCCTGGATCGTAGCGAGGGACTCCCTGGCCAAGGACGTCTATCAGTTGCGCGCACGGCGCTGGCGGAATAACGAGCTCGTCTGCGAGTCCAGCACGCGGGAGATGCGTCGTTCCTTCGAGGAAATCATCGTTTATGTTTCCAACTTCATGACTCTCTATCCCGGTGACATCGTTACCGGCGCATCCCCGCCTGCGGGTCCGATCGAGCCCGGCGACGTCATCGAAGTGGAGTTCGAAGCCGTCGGCAGGTTGCGCAACACGGTAGGCCGTGCCGACGCGGATCCGATCTACGGAGAGAGAATCGGCATCGCCTCCGGCAAATGATGCCCCTTGTGCTCGACTCCGACAGGGATGCGGAGCGGTCGAAACTCAACCCTGTTTTGCATCCGGAAGAAGTGGAGCATAGTCATGAGAAAGTTCCTTCTAGTGGCCGTTTCACTCGTCATTCTCGCGGGGGCCGGTTCTGCCACCGCCGATACCGTTCTGCGCTTCGCTCACGTGAACTCGCCGAATTCCCCGGCGGGCAAGGCGGCGGAATACTTCCAGGAACGGGTTCAGCTCCATACGGAGGGCCGGGTACGCGTGCAGTTGTTCCCGGCCAGTCAGCTCGGAAACAACCGCCAGATGTTCTCGAGCCTGCGCGGCGGCAGCATCGACCTGTCACTGACTCCTTATCCGATGCTCGCGGATATCGTGCCGGAGCTGTCGGTCTACGTGGCCGGCTACATGTTCGAAAGCTTCGAGGAGCAGCAGCGAATCCTGCAGCATCCGGAGCTCGGCGCATCGTGGGCCGACCAGCTTCGTGAAAAGGGGGGCTTGCGGGTCCTTTGCAGTTTCTACTACGGCTCGCGCAATCTGACGACCACGAACAAGCCCGTGCGCACTCGCAAGGACATGCAGGGTCTCAAGATCCGTGCCGTGCCCCAGCCCGCCTCGATGTCCGTCATTCGCGGCTTGGGCGCCACTCCGACCCCCGTGCCGCTGGCGGAAGTCTTTCAGGGTTTGCGTCAGGGAGTCATCGACGGGCAGGAGAACCCGCTGCCTGTCATCTACAACCAGAAATTCTTCGAGGTTCAGGACTACCTGATGCTCACCAATCATCAGCTGGTCCCGCTGCCGTACGTCATGAATGAAGCCAAATGGAAGAGCCTCGGGCGCGATCAGCAGGCGGTTCAGCGCGCAGCGGATGAAGCCTGCGCGCGTGGGACCGAGCTTACCGTGCAACAGGAACGGGAGCTGATCGAAACCTTCAAGGCGCGCGGGATGAACGTGATCACGGCGCAGGACGGCCTCGACATCGAGGGCTTCCGCGCGAGCGTGCGCGAAGAGGTTCAAAAGACGTTCGACGGCGAGATCTGGCCGGCCGGGACCTGGGCGAAGATCCAGTCCGCCCTCGGCCGATAGGCCTCGCCCGGCCAAGGGGGTCTGCGGGCAGGAAGAGGAAGCGGGCCGTAGGTGTCGTGGGGGATCGCATGGGGCCTGAAGCGGAAGTCGAGAAAAGCGACGAGGAAAGACTGGCCGAGGAAGGCGGCGTACTTCGCAATCTCGAGATCAATATCGCGGCGCTCGCGCTGGTCGCGTTCATCGTGCTCGCTTCCGCGCAGGTCATTTCGCGATACGGCCTCAATAGGCCAATACCCTGGATCGAGGAAGTATCGGCAATACTGCTGATCTGGATGACCTTCATCGGCGCCGCCTGGCTGGTACGAAAAGATCGGCATATCCGCGTGGAGTTGCTCGAGGAGTGGGTACATCCGCGGGTGTGTGCGGTCATTTACACCGTCTACGACATCATCTCGATTGCCTTCCTGATCCTGCTCGCCATCGGCGGCTTTCAGCTGGTCGGAGCGATGGACTTCGAGCGTACGCCGGCGCTGCAAATACCGTACAGGTACATCGTCAGTGTGGTACCGGCTACGGCATTGCTGATGGCCGCCTACTTCGTGGTGATCATTTACCGGCGTATCGCCGGACAGAAGAAGAACTAGGACATGGACCCTCTCCTGATCGGCCTCGTAGTCGTCAGCCTGGTTCTCGTTCTTGGCGGCTACCAGGTCGCTTTCGCGCTCGGCGCGTGCTCGTTGGTGTACCTGATCATCAACGATTTTCCGCTGACGCTGGCGGCACAGGAACTTGCGCTGTCGTTGGACAAGTTCACGTTCCTGGCCATCCCCTTGTTCATGCTGGCGGGCATGATCATGAACGCCGGCGGCATCACGGAGCGCATTTTCACGTTCGCGCGCCTGGCCGTCGGGCGCATTCCGGGCGGATTGGGTCACGTGAACGTGTTGGCAAGCCTCGTCTTTGCCGGCATGTCCGGGTCGGTCCTCGCCGATGTGGCCGGCCTGGGCAGCATGGAAATCCAGGCCATGCGCAAGAGCGGGTACCGAAGCGATTTCTCGATCGGTATCACTCTGGCCTCGTCCGCAATCGGACCGATCCTGCCGCCGAGCGTGCCCATGGTCCTGTTCGGCGTGATCGCCGACGTGTCGGTGACGGGACTGTTCCTTGGCGGCGTCGTCCCCGCCTTCGTCATTGCCGGCATGCTGATGATCTACGTCTATTTTGTCGGCAAGCGCGAGGGCTACTTTACGACCGCCTGGGAGGGCTGGCGGCCGCTTGCCGTGGCGTTCGTGGTGGCTTTTCCCGTGCTCATGACGCCGGTGATCATCGTCGGCGGGATGAGCCTCGGCATCTTCAGCCCTACCGAGGCGGCCACCGCTACCGTGCTCTATGCGTTCTTCCTTGCAGCGGTGGTCTATCGGGACTTGCCGTGGAAGCGCGTTCCCGCGATCTTCAGGACCGTCGCGATTTCGACCACGAAGCTGCTGTTTGTGATTACGTGCGCCCTGCTGTTCGGTTGGGTGCTCACCGTCGGTCAAGTACCGCAAACGCTCGCGAACGCCCTGGGCGAGACGTTTGACCAAGCCTGGGTGTTTCTTCTGGTAGTCAACATCACCCTGCTGGTTCTCGGTGCGATCATCGAGAACGCCATTCTGCTCATGGTCTTGGGACCGATGCTCATTCCAATCGGCGAGTCGATATACGGGCTCGATCCCATTCATCTGGGCGTAGTCATGGTGTTCAACATCATGATCGGACAGTACACCCCGCCCATGGGACTCTCGTTGTTCATCGTTCGCGATATCACCGGCCAATCGCTGGCGCAGGTTTCTTGGGCCGTGTTTCCGTTCCTGCTCCCCCTGATCGCGGCGTTGCTGCTCGTTACCTACGTGCCGGGCCTCGTTCTGTGGCTGCCGCGGCTCGCGGGCTTCGGAGGGTAGTCGGCCGGGGTACGCCCTCTTTCCAAGCCACGAGGTCCGATGCCGATATCTGGCTCGGTGGTTCGGGCGCGACGTCGCGCCCATCTGTGGGTCAGGAGCCGGCCGTTGCATGAGGTGGAAACGCCTGCGATCCGGTAGGGACGGTTGCTCGCGCTCGGTACGGAAAGGAGGTTCACTATGTATGACTACGGCACCTTCGCCAATGGAAAATGGCAAAGTGATGGACAATCGAGCTTCGCGACCTGGAATCCCGCTTCTCCCGCCCAACAGGCAGGCCGCTATCGCCACACGGCGCCTTCTTCCATCGACACCATCGTCTCGGATGCTCGAGCAGCGCAAGAGCAATGGGGCCGACGTCCGCCGGTCGAGCGGGCTCGCATCGTCGGTGAGTTCCTGGCCCGGATAGAGGCGAAGGCGGAGCCGATTGCCGTCGCCATCACCCGCGAGCAGGGGAAGCCCATCGGCGAAGCGCGTGGCGAGCTCGCGAAGTCGTTGCGCGAGGCTCGCTTCATGGTCTCCCAGGGCGCGCAGGCCGACGGCAGTGTCGTCAACTCGCAGCGCCGCGGGGTACGCAACCTGGTTATTCGGCGACCCCGAGGAGTGATCGCCGCGATCACGCCGTGGAACTTTCCGGTGCTTACGCCGATGCGCAAGATCGTGCCGGCGCTCGTTTACGGCAACGCGATCGTGCTGAAGCCGTCGGAGTTCACTCCCGCCGCTGTCTGCCTGATCGCGGAGGCCAGCGCGAACGTGCTGCCCGATGGTCTTTTGCAGATCGTGCTCGGTGGTGCGGATGTCGGCCGCGCTCTGGCCGAGTCGCGAGGTATCGACGGTTTGACCTTCACCGGGTCCGTTGAAGTGGGCCGCAGCGTCTATCAGCTCGCGGCACGGAACCTGGCCGAAGTGTCGCTCGAGATGGGCGGGAAGAACGCAGCGATCATAAACGATACCGACGATCTCGACCGGTGCCTGGACCAGATAACCGGCGCTGCCTATCAGTGCGCGGGCCAGCGGTGCACGGCGATCAGCCGCGTCATCGTGCAGGAGCGGCTCGCATCCGATGTGATTGCGGGCCTGGTTCGCCGTGCCGGCGCGTTCCGCCTCGGAGACGGCATGGACCCGAGTACGACGATGGGACCGCTTATCCACAAGGCGCACTTGAACCGGGTCGACTCCCTGGTAAGGCAAGGCATCGAGGAGGGCGCGCGCCTCGTTGTCGGCGGCGCGCCCGCCGTGGTATCTGGACTGGAAGACGGCTTCTTCTACCAGCCGACGGTCCTGGCCGACGTAAGACCCGAAATGGTCGTCGCGCGAGAGGAAGTGTTTGGTCCGGTCATATCCGTCATCGCTTACGAAGAGTTTGAAGAGGCGCTGCGCATTCTCAACGGCACGGAATACGGACTGACGTCGGCGCTCTTTTCCAACGACAATCGCTGCATCCAGCGCTTTCTGGATGTGAGCGCCCACGGGATGATGCATGTCAATCACGGGACCATTCCGGACGACCATATGCCTTTTGGCGGCATCCGGAACTCCGGGGTGGGCGCCTACTCCGTAGGTCGCTCGGCGGGAAATTTCTATACCACGGAGCACTCGGCGTACCTCCAGTACGAATGAGAGCAGCAAAAGCTGCGGGCGGCTTGCCCCTGACTGCCTGCCGCGAGGGCCTGAGCCCGCCCGACCTCGGTCGTGATGTCACCGGCCACGGCATCGCTTCGACGCCGCTGGCATTCCAGATCTCGGCCGCGGTTGCTTCCAGTGCCTCCGCCCCGCGCCGTAATCACCAGCTTTGCGCCTTCCGCCGTCAGCGCTGCGCACAGCCCTTCCCGAACCTCTTGGAGTCGTCGCGTGTTCATCGCTGGCGCGATTAGCGACCCTGCTGCGCTTAGAGATCGAACAAAAGATTCTCGTGAGGCCTCCGCTCCTCCTTGATAGGCGATTTCAGACTGGTCCTACCAGCTGCCCAACGGCGACCCAATAACCCTTTGAGTTTTCCCTAAGGGGCATTGACGGTGCGCCGCTTCTCCCTTAGCTTCGGGGACAACAAGAACCAGACAGGGAGGCGCAATGGATGTTGCGGTCTGGCTTTTTGACAGGCGTAAGCCTGAGAGTTGTGGTGCTGTCCTTCACAACTTCACGATCACCTGTTTTCTCACCCGTTTAGGTCCAGCCATACCCAGTAATTTGGCGGTCGAGCCCTGCTGTTTGTCTTTCCGTCCGTGGCGTTAAGGGCGGATTATGCGGGGGTGTGGCGAAAGATCGATAGAACAATAGGGAGGGCGCATGCGGGCTCGCTCATCGATTCCTATCCTCTTGCTTGCCGTGAGTTGCGCAACTAGTGCCGCAACGGTTATCCGGGGGCACTACTATCCGAGGCAACGCGCCGCTGACACCTGTAACGCCGAGTATAGGAATCCGTGGGGAACTTGCGGGATCGCGGAGCAGGGCAAACGGTATCCGCAGTGTGCACCTAGCTACTACGGCGATATGGCGTGGTACTTCGGGAGCAACGGCACATGGTACATCTATCGGGGATGCGGGAATGGATGTGCCGAAGGATATGAGCCGAATCCAGACACGCACAAGTGCGAACCCAAGGCACCACCACTGGCCGATCGCCAAGACGAGAAGAATTTAGGTCGATGCAAAGCCAAAGCGGCGACCGGCATGGTAGGGAATCCTTGTGATGCAGCTACGGGGAACAAGTACCAAGCCGACGCCGATTTCATGGATACCGAAGTAATTTCCGGCTTCTTACGTCATTACAATACCCAGTTCGACAACGACATCGGTCTGGGGCGCGGCTGGACTGCCTCGTTTGGCAAGCGTCTTGAGCTCTACGGGACGCGTGTGCAGATCCGCCAAGGAACAGGTCGCGGCGAGCCTTTTAACTGCCCCGACACAACGGGCGCTTGCACGGGCGACCCGGACTCGGAGATGCAGTTAAGCAAAGACGCCTCGGGGTACACGCTTTCCTATCCGGCAGGTGTCAGCGAGCACTACGACACCGCAGGGCGCCTCGTTTCCGAAACCGATCCCCGAGGCCGGATCACGACCTACGGCTACACCAGCGGCAAGCTCACCTCGGTCACCGGCCCCTTTGGGCATACCCTGACCTTTGCTTGGAACGGCGGTCACATCGCCTCGGTCACGGATCCGGCCGGTGAGATCTACGCCTATACCTACGACGCCAAGGACAACCTCACCCGCGTCGACTACCCGGACGGCAGCGCCAAGATCTACCACTACGAGAATCCTTCCTTCCCGAACCATCTGACAGGTATCTCCTACGAGGAGCCCGCCGGCGCCGTCACCCGCTTCGCGACCTACGCTTACGACGCGAACGGCAAGGCCATCCTGACCGAGCACGCGGGCGGGATGGAGGCTTACGACCTGGTCTATGACTCCGACACTCAGACCACGGTCACCGATGCGACCGGAACCGCGGAAGTGATGACCTTTGCGGCCAACCTCGGCCTCAAGAACCTGGTCTCGAAGGTGAACCCGGCCGACGGCAAGTCGCTCATCCAGACGTTCGACGCCAACAACAACCTGACCTGCAAGAAAGACGAGGAAGGCCGGGTCACCACCTATACCTACAACGGCACCAACCAGAAGCTCTCGATGACC
>DASVDU010000124.1:0-2404 GCA_036380915.1 Hyphomicrobiaceae bacterium
CGGGATCGAGGGTGACCGTCGTGCGCATGGAGGCATCATGATGCGCAACACACGGGTGCTGTCAAGATGGCTCAGGGGTACCCGAAGCCCCTCAGCCAGGCCCGCCGCCGGACCTGCCAGCTTATTGACCAGACGAGTACCCGCCATCCGCCGGGATTGAGCGGATTATCGAGTTCCGATAACATCGGTACGTGATAGAGACGTTCGGGAACACTCTTGCCCAGGATCTGTTTGAAGACAGACATACCAGGGCCACGAGGTCATTCCCGGCAGAGCTGCGTCGCGCTGCGCGGCGAAAGCTGCAGTACCTCCATGAAGCGGCGGATCTGAGGGATCTCAGGTCGCCCCCAGGAAACCGGCTTGAAAGGCTGAGGGGCGCCCTGCAAGGGTTCCACTCAATACGGATCAACGATCAATGGAGGCTGGTTTTTCGATGGAGCGGCGGCAGCGCGTTTGAAGTACAGATCGTGGACTACCATTGACGGGGCAAAGAGCCATGGCCAGGGAGCCTAAAAATCCGTTTCATCCGGGCGAGATTCTGCTCGAAGAGTTTCTCGAGCCAATGGGAATGAGCCAGGCCACCTTCGCCGAAAAGATCGGCTGGACCAGAACGCGTGTCAACGAGCTGATTCGGGGGAAAAGAGGTGTGACCGCCGAAGCGGCACTCGATCTCGCGGAGGTCCTGGATACGTCGCCCAAGCTATGGATGAACCTGCAAGCGAGCTACGATCTCGACCGGGCAAAGAAGGCGAGAGATGCCGCATAGCTGACCTGGCCGATTCTGCCTAGAGTGCAAAGCTCGCTCGCAGTCGGCTAAGAAGGCCCAGAACCTAAGGCGAGGCCGATCTGGGCTGTATCGATACCGGCAAAGCACGGTCTGCATTTATCAAATCGAGCCGACGGCGACCTCGCGATCAATAGATCTCGTCGCTGATGGATAGCACCCGCCACCGCACATCCGGCGCCGAGGCACTCGATCCGCCGCGCGCAAGCGCCCGGTTCCCATAAGATCGCTCCGCGTCGGTTTTCCAGGACCTGTCGGACATCACGTCGGGAACGTACAACGCCCGATCTTCCCGGACCTGGGATGCGGCCGCCGCCCAGGGAGACAGGCGGTGGGCACGGCCCCGCCGGGCATGCTCGTTTCGCGGCGCGATAGAGGGCTCGAAGACGTGCTGAACCTCGCGGGCGTGCTGCGGGCGTCGATCGGCGACGAGAGCGACAGCCGGGCGATGCAGGCCGAAACCGTGCTGAAAATTATCGAGCGGAAGGCCGACAAGGCGCTCGACCAGCTCGAGCGGCACGACGGCCAGCACGGGAACCTGTTCTTCGCGTATTTCGATTTGATGGTTACGGCGGAACAGGGCGGCGACGGCGAGTGAGGCGAACGGCGGGCATTCGATCGTTACTCGATTGCCCGCCACCCGACAAGCGTACGTCGCGGCCGTCCGACGCTGCCATTCTCCGGAGATGTCGCCGGCTGTCGGCGAGGTGCGGTGTCGAGCTCTCACATCCGGCGGCGTTGCAGAAACTGGCCGGAAGGAGCGTTTTCTTCAGTCGCCGACATGATCGCTTATCTGGACGCGTGCATGGAGGAAGCATCCGACGATACTGCCTTGGTCGCTGTCGCGTTGGGGAACGTCGCGCGTGCCTACGGGATGGCGCGGCTGGCGAAGGAAACCGGGCTCACGCGCGAGGGTCTTTACAAGGCGCTCTCGCCCGAGGGAAATCCGACGTTTGGCACCGTCCTCAAGGTCGTCAAAGCACTTGGCTTGAAGCTACGACCGGAGGCTGCGCGAGAGGCTGAGCGAGCGCGAGGATCTGACTCGGCAACATGTCAAACAAGCGATGAATGACATCGGGTGATGGACAGGCAACATTTCAATCAACTCGTCAAGGGTGTGCGGGAGATGAAGCGGGACATGGACGGCAAGTCCGTGCGCGGCGCACGCGCCACAGAGCTGAAGGACCCCGATGTTCGAGCTTTCCGCAAGGCAGCCGGCAAATGACGGCTGATCACAACTCGATTCGGGGATGCCCAAAGCCAAAGGGCAGTCGGGATCGTCGCTCACAGCCGCTCTCAAATGACCGTTTTTCCGCACTGAACCCCGTCAAAGTGCCGGCAAGAACGGCGCCGCCAATCTCACTGACCTTTGCTTCGGCACAACCGGCGAAGCTTACTTCGCCGTTGACAGATGTCACGGGCTCTGGACCCCGTGTGGGACTAAAATCCTCCACCATGCCTGGAGCTTCGCCGCCACGTCGGGATCGAGGGTGACCGTCGTGCGCATGGAGGCATCATGATGCGCAACACACGGGTGCTGTCAAGATGGCTCAGGGGTACCCGAAGCCCCTCAGCCAGGCCCGCCGCCGGACCTGCCAGCTTATTGACCAGACGAGTACC
>DASVDU010000125.1:0-12728 GCA_036380915.1 Hyphomicrobiaceae bacterium
ACGGCCAAAGGCTCATCCAGCGCAGCCCACAGCCGTCGCAGCTCATCATCGCTTAGTACGCGTTCGCGCCGCCGCTCTTGGCCGATCTTGCGCAGCCGGTTGGCAGGATTGAAGCTGGCATGGTCTTCGTCGACTGCCCAGTTCGCAACGCGATTAAAGAGTGCGACAACCCGGTTAGATTGGATTGGTCCGGCCTTCGCGGCAACGTTGTCGCGGATCTCGCGCACGTCCTTGCGTTGGATCTCGGCGAACAGGCAGGCCTCCAGCGGTTTTGCTAGGTGCATCCGGTACCGCTTCTCTTCATCCGACCACGTCGCCAACTGCTTCTTGGCATGTCCCTCGAGCCAAGCGCGGAATAGTTCGCCAAACGTCTTCGGACTCCGCGGGTCCCCCCCGCGACCCGCCTCAGCCATTATCTCTGCGCGCCGCTTGCAAGCTTCAGCAAGTCCCACGTGCTCAGCATCGCCGATGACTTGCGTGCGCTCTTTGCGCCGCTCGCCTTTTCCCGTCTGGTAGCGCACGAGCCAGGTCCTACGTCCGGTCGCGTAGACAGCAAGTAGCAGGCCCTTTTCTCCCTGGATTTTGTAGTACGTGCGCTTGCCGACGGCGTAGGCGGCTGCGACCGACTTGACGTTCCGTTTGAGCTCTTGTGCCATACGCCCTCTCAAAATCCTGCACCGCAGCTGCACCGCAGAAAACTGAAGTCGCAGTGAGCTCCCGTGAATGTGCTTGATAGTAGACTATAGGTAAGCATATGGAACAACTATGATTCATGATACAGCGTGAGAGTGGCAGAGAACGGGTGAGATGCTCGGGCTGTCAATGGCATTCACGAGGTCAGGGGTTCGATTCCCCTCGGCTCCACCAACTTCCACCGTTGACGCGAAAAGTTCCAAGGACGAGCCGCCCTCGCGCTGCGCGGAGCCCGACTGCAAAGCAATCTTGATTGAGCCCCGCAGCAGGCGGGTGTAGCAGTCTCCGGCTGGCCGCTGTGAACCGGCGGCCAGCTGACAAGAACGGCCTTTCTCCAGGACCGCCTCTGGATAACCCGATGAGACGACTTCCCAGGCACTACGCACCATTCGTTTATGGCGTGATCCAGGCTGCGATCACATCGGCGGTGGCAACCATTATCGCGACATATCAGATGGCCAGCCTCGATCTGCACTTCATCATCTACTGGCTCCAGTGCTGGACGCTCTCGGTGCTGACCATGCTGCCTGTCGTGATCCTCGTCTCGCCGCTCATCCAGCGCGCCGTATTCTCGCTGACCGAGGCGAAGACACCGGGCGAAAGCGTCTAATACGGGGAGCCGCCCCGCCTCACCGCGCCCTTGCGGAAAATCTGAGCCTGGCCGGGCAGGAAGCCCGGCCAGCGCTCCATCGCCATACAGGGGCTTTCTTAACTCAGAGTGTCTGCCCGCCATCGGCGATCAGAGTCGTTCCGGTCGTGAATGCCGACTCGTCGCTCGCCAGATAAACGGCGGCCGCCGCCATCTCCTCGACTGTGCCGAGCCTTCCCATCGGTTGGCGACCCAGGAAGACACGGCGCATCTCCTCGGGATCATCGGCAGCCTGGATCCGGGCTTCCAGTGACGGCGAATGGGTCGTGCCAGGACAGAGCGCATTGCAGCGCACGCCCGTCTTGATCACGTCCCGGGCGACGGCCTTGGTGAGCCCGATAACGGCGGCCTTGCTGGCGCCATAGGCTGCGCGGTTCGCCACCCCCGTGATGCTGGATGCGACCGACGCGACATTGATGATCGAACCGCGACCGCGCGCAATCATGCCGGGCAACACCGCGCGGATCGTGTGGAACATCGAGGTGACGTTCTGGTCGAAGCTTCTGGCCCAATCCTCCTCCGTGCAATCGAGAATTGTTCCATTGTGCACCCAGCCGGCGCAGTTGAGCAGCACGTCGACCTCGCCGGCGTCGGCGATCGCGCGCTGAACAGCAGCGCCGTTCGTCACATCGAGCTCAACGGGCCTGATGCGAGCATCGAGCCCTGGCAGGTCCTCCATTTTCGAAAGCGTACGGCTCGCGGCCACCACGCTCGCGCCTTCACGCGCAAAGGCAAGTGCTGCGGCCCGGCCAATCCCCTGCCCGGCACCCGTAATGAACGCCCGCTTGCCTACGAGACGACCCGTCATCGCTGAACAACCTTTCTTACCGATTGCCTTCTCGCATGGACGTACAAGGCCAATGCAGGAAAGTCGACCGTTCCAAGCCCGAACCTTGTGGCCGGAGGCGTCGTTGCTGCAAGGTAAAGGACAGCCCGAAACACTGATCCGAGTTCACCGACCGCCTCGCGGAGTTAACCCTGGATGCAGAGGATCGTCGCCAGCCTGTTGCTCGCCTTGGCGCTTTCGGTGCCAGTCTCCGCGCCGGGTTGGCGGGCTGCGGCTCAGCCGGTTCACATCTCGATTTCCTGCGGCGCGCTCGGCGTCGAGCTGAAGCTTTGCACGGAGGCGATCGAGGAATGGGAGCGCCGCACAGGTCACAAGGCAACGATCGTTACTACGCCCAACTCGTCGACCGACCGGCTGGCGCTCTATCTGCAGATGCTCGCCTCAGGCGCGGACGACATCGATGTGTTGCAGATCGATGTCGTCTGGGCCGGCATACTCGCCAGCCACCTCATCGATCTTGGCCCGTACGTCGGAAATGCACCGAAGCAGCACTTCCCTGTCCTCATCGAGAACGACACCGTCGACGGGCGGCTGGTCGCGATGCCGTGGTGGGCGGATGTCGGGGTGCTCTACTATCGCAAGGACCTGCTCGCGAAACATGGTTTCACGCCACCCCGCACCTGGCAGGAGATGACTGAGACCGCTCGAGCCATTCTGCAGGCTGAGCGCGCGGCAGGCAATCGCGGCGTATGGGGCTTCGTTTTCCAGGGCAAGGCCTACGAGGGCCTCACTTGCAATGCGCTGGAATGGATCGACTCCTTCGGCGGCGGCACCTTCGTCAACGACAAAGGCAAGATCACTGTCGATAACCCGCGCGCCATCGCTGCCTTGGCGCTCGCCGCCAGCTGGGTTGGCGATATCGCACCGCCCGGCGTGCTGAACTACGACGAGGAGGCCGCGCGCGGCGTTTTCCAGACCGGCAATGCCGTCTTCATGCGCAACTGGCCTTACGCCTGGACGCTGGCGCAGGGAAAGGACAGTCCCGTGCGCGGCAAGGTCGGCGTCGTGCCGCTGCCGAAGGGCGGCCCTGACGGCAAGCCGTCCGGGGCATTGGGCGGATGGCACCTGGCCGTCTCCCGCTACTCCAAGCACCCGAAGGAGGCTGCCGATCTCATCACGTTCCTGACCAGTGCGGAGCAACAGAAGAAGCGCGCCATCGAAGCTTCCTACAATCCGACCATTCCGGCGCTTTACGAGGATCCTGAAATCCTCAGAGCCAATCCGTTCTTGGGTGAGTTGCTCGAGCCTCTGCGCAATGCGGCTGCACGACCGTCGCGTATTGCCGGCCCGCATTACAATCGCCTGTCGAGCGATGTCTGGAGGGCGGCCCACGACATTCTGGCCGGAGCGCCGGCCGAGATGCGCGTGGCGCAGCTTGCAGCCGAGCTCGATCGGCTCAGATACAGGGCAGGCTGGTGATACGGAAGGAGCTCTCCATTTCCGCGGAACGGAAGCGGGCTGCCTGGCTTTTCCTGGCCCCGATGCTGGCGGTGCTGGTCGTCGTCGCCGCCTGGCCGCTGCTGCGGACGATCTATTTCAGCCTGACCAACGCAACGCTGGTGGACATGGGCCGCTACGATTTCGTCGGCCTGTCCAACTATGTCGCTTACGACAACGGCCGCTGGTACGGCGTGCTGACCGATCCGCAATGGCTGATATCGCTGCGCAATACGCTCGTTTTCGCGATCGTTTCCGTTTCTCTCGAAATCGTCCTCGGCGTCTCGATCGCGATGCTGCTGAACGCGAAATTTCCCGGCCGCGGGATGCTGCGAGCAGCCATGCTGGTTCCCTGGGCGATACCAACCGTGGTTTCGGCGCGGATGTGGGGCTGGATGCTCAATGACCAGTTCGGCGTCGTAAACGATGCATTGATGAGGCTCGGGCTCATAGCCGAGCCGGTCGCCTGGCTGGCAGATCCTACTCTTTCGATGATTTCGGTCATCCTAGTTGACGTGTGGAAGACGACGCCGTTCGTGGCCCTGCTGGCGCTTGCCGCCCTGCAGATGGTGCCGAAGGACGTCTACGAGGCCGCCCGGGTCGACGGCATCCACCCGGTCAAGGTCTTCTTCCAGGTGACGCTGCCATTGATCGGCCCGGCGCTGGCCGTGGCCGTCATCTTCCGCCTGCTCGATGCCATGCGGATGTTCGACCTCGTGTACGTCATGACGGGCACGACCGACGCCACGATGACTCTCTCCGTCTTTGCGCGCCGCGAGCTCGTGGATTTCCAGGACGTGGGCTACGGATCCGCCGCCTCGACGTTGGTGTTCTTCATCATCGCCCTGCTGACCGCCCTCTACGTCATGGCCGTCCGACTCGATCTTAATGGGAGGCGCCGATGAATCGGGTGCTTACCGGGACAGGGTTGGCGATCGCCTGCATCGTGCTGGCGGTCTTCCTGCTGTTCCCGCTCTATTACGCGGTGCTGACCTCCTTCAAGGCGGGCTCAGAGCTGTTCCGCGTCGACTACTGGCCGACGGACATCGACTTCTCGAGCTACGTCCGCATCTGGCAGGAGCAGCCATTCGCGCGGAACATCTTCAACTCGGTGCTCGTCGCGACCTTGGTCGTGCTGCTGTCGCTGCTGCTGTCGCTGACTGCTGCCTATGCCCTCGGCCGCGTCCAGTTTCGTGGCCGCAAGTTCCTGCTTTATACGATCCTCGGCGTCTCGATGTTTCCGCAGGTCGCCGTCCTTTCCGGCCTCTTCGAGGTGATCCGCGCGCTCGGGCTCTACAATAACCTCGGCAGCCTTGTCCTCTCTTATCTGATTTTCACCCTTCCGTTCACGGTCTGGGTGCTGACCACATTCATGCGCGACCTGCCGTTGGAGATCGAGGAAGCGGCCATCATGGACGGCCTCAGCCCGTTCGTCATCGTCACGCGCATCTTCATGCCGCTGATGGGGCCGGCGATGGTGGCGACCGGGTTGCTCGCATTCATCGCCGCGTGGAACGAGTTCCTGTTCGCCCTGACCTTCACGCTGTCCAACGAACAGCGGACCGTGCCGGTTGCGATCGCGCTCATCACCGGGGCGAGCGAGTATGAGCTGCCATGGGGGAATATCATGGCGGCCTCGGTCATCGTCACGCTGCCGCTGATCGCACTCGTCCTGATCTTTCAGCGGCGGCTGGTTGCCGGTCTGACGGCCGGCGCGGTGAAAGGATGAGCGATGGCGGGGGTACGCCTGGAAAAAGTCACCAAGCGCTTTGGACGTACGGAGGTCATCCGCGACGTCGACCTCGAAGTTGCGGACGGAGAATTTCTGGTCGTCGTCGGACCGTCGGGCTGCGGAAAGTCGACCGTTCTGCGGCTCATCGCCGGCCTGGAGGAAGTTACCTCCGGCAGGATCTGGATCGGCGGCAAGGACGTCACGAACCTGCCGCCCGCGAAGCGCGGCGTGTCGATGGTCTTCCAATCCTACGCGCTTTATCCGCACATGGACGCCTACAAGAACATCGCCTTCGGCCTACAGATGTCCGGGACGAGCGGCGAAACGGTCGACCAGCGCGTCCGGCGGGTCGCCCGGATGCTGCAGATCGACGACCTCTTGCACCGCAAGCCTCGCGAGCTTTCCGGTGGCCAGCGCCAGCGCGTCGCCATCGCGCGCGCTATCGTGCGCGAGCCGCAGGTATTTCTGTTCGACGAGCCCCTGTCGAACCTCGACGCCGCTCTGCGGGCACAAACGCGCCTGGAGCTCACGCGCCTGCACGACGAGCTGAAGGCGACGATGATCTACGTCACGCACGATCAGCTCGAGGCGATGACGCTCGCCGACCGTATCGTGCTGCTCAACGCCGGCCGTATCGAGCAGGCCGGAAAGCCGACAGAGCTTTACCAGCAGCCCGCCACCCGCTTCGTTGCGGAGTTCATCGGCTCGCCGAAGATGAACATTCTGCCCGTCACCGTGGAGGCCGGCGTGGTGATCCTGCCCTCTGGCGAGCGGCTGCAGGCACCTGTAGCGCATGACGGTCCTGCCGACCTCGGTATTCGCCCGGAAAACATTGCGCTTGTCACGCGCGAGGAGGCGAATGCCATCCGCGCCCGGGTGCTGCACGTCGACGAGCTGGGAGAGTCCCGGATCATTCACGCTGCGCTAGACGGCCGAACGACGCTCGCCATTCGTCATCCGGCCGATAGGCCCGCACCGAGCAAAGGCGACGAGATCGCCGTGCGGCTCGACCCCAGGCATCTGCACCTTTTCGCGCCGGACGGTTCGCGGGTGCAGTAGCGCACCAGTCGCAGAATCGATCGCACAGTCGTATTGCGGCCTCCCGCTCTCCGTGTTCTGATCGCAAGAACAATGATCAAAAAACCACGGAGGAAATGATGGCCAAATCTCTCTTGGCAATGGTGGCCGGAGCGTCGGTGGTGGCGCTCGGCTTGTCGCTGCCGATTGGCGATGCGAACGCGCAGACCACCTTCGCCGGCAAACGCATCCAGGTGATCGTGCCATTCGCACCAGGCGGTGCGACCGACGTAGCCGCGCGCTTCCTCGAGAAGTACCTTGAGCGGCACCTCGACGGGAATCCGGACGTCGAAGTCGTGAACCGTGCGGGTGGCGGCTCGATTCTCGGTGCGAACTGGTTCCAGGAGAATGCCAAGCCCGACGGTGAGACTGTCCTTTTCACCACGTCCTCGACGGCCAACCCCTATGTGCTCGGCCAGAAAGAGGTGAAATACGACCTCGCCTCGATGCGCGTCGGCTATTCGCTGCCCTTCGGGAGCGTGACTTACGTTTCCGCGAAAACCGGCATCAAGTCGGTTAAGGACCTCAAGAATACGAAGACGGAGCTCATCTACGGCGGCATCGCGGCAGCGGCGAGCGATCTACCGACACTGCTCTCCTTCGAGGTGCTCGATCTCGATGTGCGCGCGGTGCTCGGCTTCACGGGTCGCGGACCCATCCGCCTCGCCTTCGATCGGGGCGAGACCAATCTCGACTTCCAGTTCACTCCCGTCTACGAGACTCAGGTGGCCGACCAGGTCGCCTCCGGAAAGGTGATCGCGCTGATGACCGGCGGCTCCGTCGGGCCGGATGGCAAGCTGACTGCTCGCGACCCGGCGGTACCTGATATCCCGACGGTCTATGAGGTCTACAAGGAGCTGAACGACGGCAAGGAGCCGAGCGGCGTCGAGTGGGATGCCTATCAATCGATCGGGGCACTGACGCTCGGCTACGGCCTCACCGCCTATCTCCACAAGGATACGCCGGACGAGGTCATCGAGCTCTTCGCCAAGGCCGTCGAGCGGATCAATGCCGACCCCGAGTTCCTGAAGGAAGGCAAGGAAGTCATCGGCGGCTACAAGCTCATATCCCCGAAGGATGCCGAAAAGCCGCTGAAAGCTGCGCTCCAGCCTTCTGAAGAGGTGAGGAGCTACCTTCGCAAATTGCTGTCTGAAAAGTACGGCGTCACCTTCTGAGGCCTCTATTCAGTGCGGCCGGGCTTCCGGCCGCAATTCCATACGAGCTCGCCCATGGAACATGCGATCGAGGCACTGGCCGTGCTGTTCGACCCGCTCCGGCTTGTGGCGCTGTTCGCCGGCATGCTGGCAGGGATGATCTGCGGAATGCTGCCCGGCCTTGGCGGCGTCGCGACGGCCTCGATCCTGCTGCCCTTTGTTTTTCTCCTCGATGACTATTCGGGGCTGGCGCTGCTGCTCGGCGCCCTTTCCGTCGTCTACACGTCCGACACGATCACCTCGGTGCTCGTCGGCGCACCCGGCTCACCGGCTTCGGCCCCCACTGCCATCGAGGGGCACGCGCTCGCAAGACAAGGCAAGGCCGCAATGGCGCTGGGCGTGGGCTTTCTCGCCTCCATGGCGGGCGGCCTGATCGGAGCCGTGACGCTCGCCTTTGCGATCCCGATCGCAGGGCCGATCGTGCTGGCACTCGGCACCCCGGAGCTGTTCATGTTCGCGGTTGTCGGGTTGTATTTCGCCTCGAGCATGATCGGGCGCGATCTGGCGACCGGCGTTCTCGCCGGGTGCATCGGCATTCTGCTCGGCGTGGTCGGGGCCGCGCCGGCAGCAGCGAACTACCGGTTCACGTTCGGGCAGGCCTATCTGCTCGACGGGCTCTCCCTGACGATCGTCGCGCTCGGGCTGTTTGCCGTGGCGGAGGTGATCGGCATGCTGGCCTCGGGCGGAGGGATTGCAAGTGGTCGCCAGCTCCTGACAGATTGGGGTGCCGGCTTCACCGAGTTCTGGCGCAACCGATGGCTCATTCTGCGCTCATCGATCATCGGGGTATTCGGCGGGTTCGTTCCGGCGGTCGGCGCGAGTGCATCGACCTGGGTCGCCTATGGGCACGCGGTGCGCTCGACGCCGGACAAATCGCGCTTCGGCCACGGCGAAATCCGCGGCATCGCCGCGGCGGAAGGCGCCAACAACTCGACCGTCATTTCGGACCTTGTGCCGACGCTCCTGTTCAGCGTTCCCGGCGGTCCTGCGGCCGCAATATTTCTCGGCGCCCTTTTTTCATTCGGTTTCTATCCCGGCCCGCGCATGGTCAGCGAGCACCCGACGCTGATGTACGTCATCGTCTGGAGCGTCGCCCTGGCCTCTATCATCGGTGCCGCGATCTGTTTTGCGGTCACACCATTCATTGCGCGAATGACGCAGATCCGTTTCGCGCTGATCGCCGCGCCGCTCGTGCTCATCATGGTGGCGGGCGCCTATCAGGCGACGCAGTCGCTGGGTGACATTGCCGTTCTTCTTATTCTCGGGCTCGTCGGCTGGCTGATGAAGCAGGCGGACTGGCCGCGCGCGCCGGTGCTCGTCGGTTTCGTGCTTGCGGCACCGATGGAGCAGTACTTCTGGTTGACGACCCAGATTCACGGGTGGAGCTGGCTCTTGCGCCCCGGCGTGCTCATCATCGCATCGTTCATTGTCGTGCCGCTGTTCATTCAGCTCACGCAGCATTGGCGCGGTGGACGTGCCGAGCGCATCGAGGAGAGTGCAAATCCCCGAAGCACGACCTCAGCCCAGCACGGCACCACGTTTACGCGCTGTGTCCTGGCGTCATTGGCCGTACCCGTATTTGCTTACGCCCTGTGGGAGACGATGCAGTTCTCTCCGAGCTCGCGGTTGCTGCCGCTGCTGGCCATCGTTCCCGGTCTGGCACTCGCAATATTTATCCTTGGCCGCGAGCTGTGGCGGCTCAAGACGCACGTCGAAGAATTTCGGTTCGACGCAACGGACGAGTACGGCGTTATTCTAGGCTTCGTCGTCTATGGAATCGGGATCGCGCTTCTCGGCTTCAACATCGCAACGATCGGATTCCTCGGGTGGGTGCTTTTCACCTGTGCGAAAATGCGGCCCATAACGGGTTTCATTTACGGGGTAGTTCTTATCATCGCGATTAATGGCATATTTCACCTGATGCGCGTCGCACCGCCCGATGGCCTGCTGATGAGCTCGAGCCTGTTCTAGCCCAAGCCGCCCAACATAGGCCGATGTCGTCGAAGGTCACGCCACGCGATCGCCTTTCCTGACCGTCACGGCCCGGTTATCGACGCCCGGAAGCATCTTCGCCGGATCGCGGGTGACGACGACATCGACGACGCTCGGGCCCGGCGTCGCCATTGCCGCTTTGAGCGCGCCGGCAAGATCGCCGGGCTGCTCGACGCGAACGCCGTGGCAGCCGAACGCTTTCGCAACCTCGGCATAGTTTGTCTCCGCAAGATCGGAGGCGTGATAAGCACCTTCGCCGTAGAGCAGATGCTGCAGCGCCTTCACGTAACCGGACGCCGCGTTGTTGACGACGATGATGGTGAGGTCGAGCCCGGTCCGGCGCGCTGTTTCCAGCTCGCCGATCATCATGTTGAAACCGCCATCGCCGGTGATGCTGACCACGGCACGGCCATTCGCAGCCATGGCCGCACCCATTGCCCCCGGCAGGCCGTAGCCGATGGAGGCGAAGCCACGATCCGGCACGAAGCCGCGGCCAGCCTGCTTCGTATCGTAAAGCAAGCCGCCCCAGTGCGCAGCGAACCCGCCATCGGCGACGAGAATGCCGTCGGCGGGCATGGCGACGTTCAGCTCGTGCATCAGGCGCGCCATGGCGACGGGAGTCTCGTTGGACTCCAGGCGCTCCCGAACCCCTTCGCGCCAAGCCTGCATGCGCTTGGCGACATCTGCCGCATAGTCCGCCTGCCGCTCGCGGATGGCGGCCGCGTCGCTTGAAAGTGCGGTCAGCAGATCGCGGATGCCCTCGCGCGCGTCGCCCCACAGCGCCACTTCCGGTTCGCGCGTGCGGCCAAACTCCTCGGCCAGGATATCGAGATGAATGATCCGCTTGCCCGCGGGCGGAACCGTGTAACGCTTGGTCGCGATCTCGCCGAGCTTGCAGCCCACGACGATGATGAGATCGGACTCGTCGATCAGCTGGTTCGCGATGCGATCGTATCGCCCGAACAGGCCGGCGTTGAGCCGGTCGGTGCATGGAACAGCGCCTTTGCCGGTCATGGTGTGGGCGACGGGCAGATTGATAGCGCGAGCCAGCTCGGTGAGCGCTTCCGCGGCGCCTGAAATATGGATACCCCCTCCCGCCAGCAGGATCGGCCGCTTCGCCTCAGCGATCATCCGTGCAGCGCGTTCCAGCGAACGGGCATCAGGCCGGCAACGCAGAGCCGGCGCGGCCTGATAAGCCAGATCGGCGTGGAAGTCGGACTCCTCGTAGCCATGCGTGCCGTGGCAAACGTCTTCCGGAATGTCCACCACCACCGGGCCCGGCCGTCCGGTCGTCGCGACGGCAAACGCACGGCGCATCAGCTCAGGGATGCGCTGTACGCTCTCGACGCGGATCACTTCTTTCACCGCGGGCCGCAGGATTTCGAGCTGACGCGATTCCTGGGTCATGTTCTTCCAGGAATGGTCGCGGTGCGTATCGCCCGTCAGCACGACCAGCGGCGAGCCCGCATTCAGCGCCTCGACAAGGCCGGTGACGAGGTTCGTCGCTCCAGGGCCCAGGGTGGCGTCGGCGAGACCGACTCGTCCGGACACCTTGGCATAGGCATCGGCCGCGAACACGGCGGCGCGTTCATCGTTGATCAGATGATGCGCAAGGCCCAGCCGGCGTGCCGCGTCGTAGAAGGGCAGCAGCTGGAAGCCGCCCATGCCGAACATCGGCCCGCCCTCGTGCGCCTGGATCATGCGCGCCAAGGCCTCGCCGCCGGTCATCTCATTCGCGGACATTCAGGACTCCTTGGTTCTTAGACCGAATAGCCGAGGTACCGGGGTAGCCAGAGCGCGAGCTCCGGGAAGGCGATCACAAGTATGAGCACAACGGCCATGGAGAAGATGAACCACAATACCCAGTGCACAGTGGCCTCGATCGGCACGCCGGCAATTTTGCACGTGACGAACAGGTTCACAGCGACGGGCGGCGTGACCTGGCCGATGGCAATGTTGATCGCAATGAGCACGCCGAACCAGGTGAGATTCCAGCCGAGCTTCAACGCCACCGGATAGAGCAGCGGCAGAGAAATCAGATAAATCGAAGGCCCGTCGAGCAGCATGCCGAGAAACAGGATCAGCACCATCACCAGGCCAAGGACGATCAGCGGATCGCCGGTGAATGCCAGAATGGCATTGGCCGCCTGATCGAAGGCGCCAAGGGTGGAGCCTGCGAACGCGAACAGGCCCGCCAGTGCGATGATGATCATGATGACGGCCGTGGTCTCGGCGGACTCGGCAAGTACCTCGAAGATACCTTTCAGGCTGAAGGCACGTGCCACGAAGCCAACAACAAGACCATAGACGGCAGCGACAGCCGCCGCTTCCGTAGGCGTGAAAAGTCCGCTCCTCATTCCCCCCAATATGATCACGGGCGCGAACAGGCCAGGTAACGCCTGCCAGAACGAGCGCCAGAACGGGGGACGCTTCTCGCCCTCGCACGCATCGAAGCCATTTTTGCGACTGATCCACAAAGTCGGGATTATCAGCGCGAGGCCGACGAGAAGGCCGGGCACCAGACCGGCGGCAAACAGCGACCTCAGATCGGTGCCCGGCACGAGGACGCCATAGATGATCAGCGCGAGCGACGGTGGAATGAGAATAGCCGTCGACGCACCTGCGGCGATCACGCTCGCGGAGAAAGCATCGGGATATCCGGCCCGCCGCATGCTCGGGATCATGATGGTTGCGACCGCAGCCGCATCAGCGGGGCCGGAGCCCGACATGCCGCCCAGGATCATGCAGACGAGGATCGCAACGATCGCGAGGCCGCCCCTGCGCGGCCCGACAATGGCCTGCATGAAGGTGACCAGTCGCGCCGCGACGCCGGCCCGCTCGAAAACGACACCCGTCAGAACGAATAGCGGGATGGCGATCAGCGGATACTTGTTGATCGAGTTGTACGTGATCTGCGCAACGCTCTGCAGTGCGTTGACATCGAGGCCGGCCGCTATCGCTGCAAAGCCCGCCAAGCCCAGCGACACTGCAATCGGCGATCCCACGAGCAGCAGGGCCAAAAAGACGGAAACGAGCACGATGTTCGCGGTGATCATCGCGCGCCCCTTTCCTCCTGCCACCAGGCAA
>DASVDU010000126.1:0-9518 GCA_036380915.1 Hyphomicrobiaceae bacterium
TGCTGATGATGATGCTCATCATCCTGGTCCTCGGGATGTTTATGGACGACTGGGCGATCATCATGCTGTGCACGCCGCTGTTCATCCCAATCATCGACGCGCTGGGCGTGGATAAGCTCTGGTTCGGCGCGCTGTTCATCGTCAACATCCAGATCGCCTATCTGTCACCACCCTTCGGTTTCGTCCTGTTCTGGATCAAGAGCGTGCTGCCGCCCGATGTCACCATGGGTGACGTCTACCGCTCGATCGGACCATTCGTTCTGCTCCAGTTGCTCGGCCTCACACTCATCTTCATTTTCCCTGAGATTGCCGTATGGCTCCCGAATGCGCTGAAGTGATGCTCCGTCTAGCTAGACGAAGCGGTGACAGAAACTCGGTATTTGAGCAGGAAGGTGAGGACAAAATTATTCTGAGAAACAAACGGAGCCGCTGTCACCTTGAGAAATGAACAATGCCTGGCCGCAGAGCGGCCAGGCCGATCCAAAGTTCACCCGTAGCGATAGGGTGCGCCGGCCTTGCGCATCGTCTCCTGATATTTCTTCAGGATTTCGACGACCTTTGCGTTGCGAGGACTCTGGGCGGCGATTTCGTCCCAGAACTTCATGGCCTCGTCCTCGATGATCTTCCACTCATCTTCGGGAATCGTGGTGAGCTCGAGCTTGCCGCCGGTGGTGCGGTAGTGCGCCTCGCCCCACCAGTACCAGTGCTGGCGGTAATAATGGGAGGTGTCCATGGACATCCTGAACAGTGTCTTCAGGTGCTCCGGCAACGCATTCCATTTATCCGTGTTGGCGAAGTATGAGCCGGACCAGGCGCCGGAGATGTTGTTGGTGAGATAGTACTTGGTCACGTCCGCCCAGCCGACCGTGTAGGTCTCGGTGGCGCCGCACCAACACACACCATCGAGCTCGCCGGTCTGGATCGCAACCTGTACGTCCTCATAGGGAAGCGAAACCGGTACAACGCCGAACCTCTGCATGAAGCGGCCGCCGGTCGGGAACATGTAGATGCGAAGGCCCTCCAGATCCTTGATTGACCTGATCGGCTTCGTGGTGGCAAAGTTGCAGGGATCCCAGGCGCCGGCGCTCAGCCACGTCACGCCGGGAACCTCGCCATAAGCCTCTTCCCAGATCTTGTTCAGTCCGTACCAGTGCCACAGGACCGGAACGTCCAGGCTGTAGCGCGATGCGAAGGGGAAGTAGGCGCCGAATACGGCCACATCCACCGGTGCGGCGGCGGAATCGTCGTCACTCTGCGCCGCATCGATGGTGCCGGCCTGCACGGCGCGGAATAGCTCGCCCTGTGGAACGAGCTGGTCGGCCGTGTACATTTCGATCACCATCTCTCCATTGGCCGCCTTGTTGAAGGCGTCGATGCCCGGCTTGCACACGTGCTCGGCCAGCGCCGGGCCGGCGTACGTCTGCAGCCGCCACTTGATCGGAGTCTGCGATTTGACATAGGGGGCCGCCAGCGTGGTTGCGCCGACCGTGCCGGCGCCGGTGAGTATGGACTTTCGGAGAAAATCTCGCTTGCTGATTTTGGAGTTCTTCATGTCCGTCCTCCTTCATCCGAGTGGCATTCTCTCATTCCGGTCAGCTTCCGCGCATTCCGCGCTCTGCCGGCCGCATTTCATCTCCGTCTGCTGTCCTGTATCCGCTTTCAGTGGAGGCCAGTCCGCCCACCCTAAGATCACCACCTCCTGTAAGTCTCCGGTAGCCACAGCGCGATCTGCGGGAACATCATCACGATGATCATGGTCAGGATCATCAAGAAGAAGAACGGGATGATCGAGCGGTAGATATCAATCAGCTTGATGTCCGGCGGCGCCATTGCACGCATCAGGAACAAATTGTAGCCGAACGGCGGCGTGATGTACGCGATCTGGCAGGTGATGGTGTAGAGCACCCCGAACCAGATTGTGTTGAAGCCGAGACTTTTGACCAGAGGTATATAGAGCGGCGCCACGATCACCAGCATGGCGGTGTCATCAAGGAACATCCCCATGACGATGAAGGAGCACAGCATCAGGATCAGGATCGTCCAGGGATCGAATGCCCACGTGTCGACCAGGAGCGTTTTCAGCGCCCTCACCGCGCCCAGCCCATCATAGACCGAGCTGAAGCACAAAGCGGCCAGGATGATCCACAAGAACATGCATGAGATCGCGAGCGTGTTGCGAGTGGAATCCTCCAACACCTTGCGATTGAGGTTGCCGGCGTACCACGCCACCAATATTGAGAGCGCTGCTCCGACGGCCGAGCTTTCCACGAGGCTCGTCGTGCCGGTCATGAACAGACCCATCATGATCAGGAAGACGGCCAGCGGCAGGACGCCTTTCCTGAGCAGCGAGAAGCGCTCAGCCCAAGTGATTTGTGCCCTCTCTTCGGCCGGCATGGCCGGGGCGATATGCGGTTGAATGAGGCTGCGCGTGTAAATGTAAAGGCCGAAGATAAATGCCATGATCAGGCCGGGAAGCACGCCGGCGAGCCACAAGCTGAGCACCGGCTGGCGCGCGATCATGGCGTAGAGCACCAGCACGACGCTCGGTGGAAAGAGGATGCCGAGCGACGATCCGGCCTGGATCACGCCCGTCACCATCACTTTGTCGTAACCGCGTTTGAGCAGTTGCGGCAGCGCGATTGTGACGCCGATCGCCATTCCGGCCACCGACAGGCCATTGAGCGCGGCGATCATCACCATCAGTCCGATGGTGCCCATCGCCAAACCGCCCCGCACCGGTCCGAACCAGACGTGGAACAGTCGGTAGAGGTCATTGGCGACCCCCGACTCCGACAGCATGTACCCCATGAAGATGAAAAAGGGCACGGTGATCAGCGGATACCAGTTCAGCACTTGAAAGCTGGCATTGAAGGGCATTTCGAACGAGCCTTTGCCCCACAGCCACAGCGCTGCTGCCGCACCGACGAAGCCGATGACGCCGAAGACGCGCTGACCGGTGAACAGCAGCACCATCATGGTGCCGAACATGAAAAGGGTGATGAATTCGGAGGTCATGCGATCGGCTTCCCGCGGGCGGCTGCAACATCTTTGATCAGGGTGGAGATGCACTGAAGCAGCATCAGGAAGATGGCCGTCGTCATGACAACCTTGATCGGCCAGAGCAGAGGCGCCCAGGCCGAATAGTTTTTCTGCCCGTAAGCGATCGCGTAATGCGTGCTGGAAATGCCGCCGCCGAACAGCATCGCCAAGTAAAACAGCACGAACAGGATGGTGATTGCGTCCGTGATCGCTTTGCCGCGCGGGGTCAGCCGCCCATAGAACAGGTCCATGCGCACGTGCTGATTGAGTTGCAACGTATAAGCGCCGCCAAGCAGATAATAGGCCGAGAGCATGAATTGCGTCATTTCCAGCACCCAGTTTATGGGTATGCCGAAAAAGAGCCGCGACAGCGTTGAATAGAGCAGCATCGCGCCCATTACGAACAGCAGATACATCGCGCAGCGGCCGATCCGGTAATTCACCGCATCGACGTATCGGACGAAAGCGAGTGCGGCTTTCGGCAAGCTCTTGACCTCCTATGGAAGCTGATGCGCGGCAGACGGTGCCGCGAGTCCTCCGATGCCAGCCAGTGCCGACGCCAACCGCGCCGCCCAGGCGGCCTGCCCCGCAGCATCGCCGATCTCGTCGTTGCGGATCTCGATCATCGCGCACGGCAAGCCGCGGGAGCGGGCGTGTTCTTCGAGCGTGAAATAGACCCCGTCAGCCGGCGAATAGGGCTTGTTGGCCGCCACCGCGAACTCGCCCGACCGCTGGAGCGCCCTGATGAGAGGCAGGGCCAGCCGCGCATCCTCGTCATGAATGATGCCGATCTGCCAGGGCCGCGCCGCACCCTTGTAGACGGGTGTGAACGAATGCACCGAGACCAGTCGAGACTCCTGTCCGCGCGCCAGCTTCTTTTGGATGACGGTCTCGATCACGTCATGGAAGGGCCGCCAGAAGCGTTCAATTCGTCCCTTACGCTCAGCGTCTGAAAGATTGGTGTTGCCCGGGATTTTGGTGGTCTCACTGACCGTCGGAATCAGACCCGGCGAATCGAGTGCGCGGTTGCAGTCGAGCACGAGGCGCGACACGCAGGTTTCCACCAGCACCGCATCGAGCATCTCGGCCATGCGCCGCGCTACCGGGAGCGCGCCGATATCCCAGGCGATGTGGCGGGAAAGCTCGCTGTCCGGCAGGCCGAGGGAGCCAAACTCGGGCGGCAGGTAGTTGGAGGCGTGATCACACGTCAGAACATAGGCGCCCCTTCCGTCAGGGTTCGTTACCCTTACGGAATCCATGGGTGAATAGCCCGCTGGATGTGACTCCCCCATTGGCCGCCTGCCCTTGAGGCGCGTACCATATGTTACGGATTTTGTTCGTTTGCGCCTCTACGGATGATTTGATCCAGTTTTAGATGCTTTGTCAAACGTCGATTGGGCAGGTCACGAATGCGGAGGGGGAGATGGGCGCGAGTGTTGCCGAGCTGATCACGCAGCGTATGGAGACCATGCCGGCCGGGGAGCGCCGCGCCGCTCAGGCACTGGTCGCCAGCTATCCGCTGATCGGCTTGAAGACGGTCGCGGAGTTCTCGCAGGCTGCGGGCGTCTCTCCGCCCACCGTGCTGCGCTTTGTGGCCCGCCTCGGTTTCCAGAACTACTCCGAGTTCCAGTCGGCCTTGCAGGACGAGCTTGCCGCGCAATTGCAGTCGCCGGCTTCCCGCACCCATGGCCCAACGACATCAAGCCTCGAGGGTACGCTGCCTCCCTTGCTGGAAGCGACGCTGGAGAACATTCGCGTGACCTTCCGCCATGTTTCCGAGCGCCAGTTCGCCGAAATCGTCGGCAAGCTCGCCGACCGGCGCGGTCACATGTTTCTGCTCGGCGGCCGCTTTACCGATCCGCTCGCCCGTTACATGGCTGCGCATCTGACCATTGTGCGCCCCCGCGTTTTCCATCTTGCCGGCCAGGAGAGCATGTGGCGCGACCGGCTGATCGACATGGGAAAGCGCGACGTCCTGTTGATCTTCGATATTCGCCGCTACCAGGAGAATCTCCTCCGCTTCGCCGAGACGGCGCATCGGCGCGGCGTGCAGATCATACTGTTCACCGACCAGTGGCTGTCGCCCATTGCGCGCTTCGCCCGCCACGTCATCGCCGGCCGCACGGCCGTGCCCTCGCCCTGGGATTCGTCGGCCGCGCTGTTCGTCATGGCCGAGGCGCTGATCAGCGCGCTGACGCTGCGGCTCGAAAACGAAAGCGCGGCCCGCATCCAAGAGATGGAAAACCTGCGCTAAGGGCCTCGATGGCCATTCGGTCAGCTGGTCCAAGGGCCAGTGGTTTTGCGCGCCGAGCAAGCTCAATCCGCTCGGAAACGTGGGCTGCACATCGAGCATCTGCCGGCAAGCTAGCGTGTGCGCTTTTCCGGCCAAGCGCCGTCAGCAGCAAACACGGGCACCCCAGGAGCATTTGCGGCCGCGCGGACGTTCGCCAGTTCTTTTCTGAGCACCTTGACTTCGTTCTCAGCCATTTCGATCGCTCTGGCGCGGAGGCGCAATACCTCCCGCGCGGTGCGCAGCTCCTCGCGCGTGGCGGCGAGCTCGGCACGCAGCTCGGCGTCGCTGGAGTCAGATGTTGAGACCCACCAGGCACCCAGAGACAGCGTGGCAAAACCAACCAGGATCAGGGTTCCCCAGAGTTTCGGCGCCGGCGCCCGTACTTTGAGCCCTGTCTTCGATGCAGTGTGGAGCGATGTTCGTTGGGGCAGAACGCCCGCCCGAATGCTTCGAAGCGCCTCGACAATCGCGGCCATCGGCGTGTTTCCTCTTAGGCTCGTGTGCTCGGACGGCTGAATGCGCGTCGCCGTCGCGCCGGCCCAAACTGCGCACCAAACGCGAGAACACACCCGCACAGCCCGGAATGCGCACCAAAAGCGTCGTCGCGAGCACGAAATACTTTGCGCGAAGGGAAGCGGTCCCTGCGCTGTGGAAAGTCCACGAATCTCTGTGGAAGAAACAATCTATGGTTGTTGCCGTGATTCGGCTAGCGCGAATAGGGCATCCGCCGCCTGCATCAGCCTCAGTGCTGATTTCGCGCTACAGTCGCGCTTCTACGCCCGCGCTTTGGTCCGGTTTGATCCGGGGTCGAATGGGCCGACCTGCCGTCGCCCGATTATCGTCTCCTGCCCACTCTCTCATCGCCCGATGGCGTAGGCCTGCATCAGCCGTGGGGTCGCCGCCGCCCGGAGCAGTCCGTCGGCATCCCGTTGCGCTGCGGTCAGCCGACCGATCGCCCAGGGCTCGGAGACCTCGAGCTCGTGCCCCTTGTCACGGAGCGCGTCGAGCACGCCTTGGCCGAAGGCCGGCTCGGCCATGAGATGCCCAGGGCGCGCGGTGCGCGGATAGAACGATCCTGTCACGTGGCCGGTGTGGAAGAGAGGCGCGTCGATGGCCTGCTGCAGGTTCATCGCGTGGTGGGCGAGCCGCAGGAACAAAATGAGCTGCCATTGGTCCTGCTGGTCGCCGCCGGGTGTGCCGAACGCGAGCCGGGCGCCGTCGGCGCGCTCGGCCATCGAAGGCGACAATGTCGTGCGCGGGCGCCGGCCCGGCGCAAGCGACGTCGGCAGGCCCTCGTCGAGCCAGAACATTTGCGCCCGCGAGTTGAGCGGCATCCCGAGCCCCGGGACGACGGGAGACGATTGCAGCCAGCCGCCGGATGGCGTCGCCGAAACCATGTTTCCCCAGCGGTCGATCACGTCGAGGTGGACCGTATCGCTGCGACGGGAGGAGAGATGCGCCATCGTCGGCTCACCAACGCCTGCGCCGGCTTCTGCCGCCACTCTGCGCGCCGCTCGCGCGATCGAGGCCTCCGCCCAGGCCTCGTAGCCCGGGATCCGGCCCGGCCGCTGCTCGCGCGACGCCGTGGCTTGAATGAGTGCGCGGCGCTGCTCGGCGTAAGAGCGCGAAAGCAGCGTCTCGACGGGGATCTCGGTGTGGGCGGGATCGCCGTAGTAGGCTTCCCGGTCCGCCATCGCAAGCTTCAGAGTCTCGGTCACGAGGTGGACGAAGTCGGCGCCTGCCGGATCGACTTCGCCGATATTTGTCCCCTCCAAAATGCGCAACGACTGCAGCAAGAGTGGTGCTTGCGACCAGACACCGGCCTTCCACACCGTCCAGCCGTTGTAGTCGACGGCGAGCGGGGCCTCTGTCGTGGCCTGCCACGCAGCCATGTCGTCGGCGGTCAGCACGCCCTTGCGCCGGCCCCCGGCGGCGTCCATCACCTCCGCCGTCTCCACCCAGCGCCCGATCGCCTCGGCGAGGAAGCCGCGGTAGAAGGCCGCCCGTGCCGCCTCGATCTGCTCCTCGCGCCCGGAACGCGTCTCTGCCTCCGCGAGCAGGCGACGCCACGTCGCCGCCAGCGCCGGATTGCGAAAGAGCTGGCCGGGGGCGGGCGGCGCTCCGCCCGGCAGCCAGACTTCGGCTGACGTCGGCCATTCCGCCTTGAAGAAATCGGCAAGCCCTGCGATCGCGTCCGCGGCGCGGGCGAGGATCGGATGGCCCGCCTCGGCATAGTAGATCGCGGGCTCGAGCACGTCGCGCAGGCGCATCGTGCCGTAGTCGCGCAGCAGCAGCATCCAAGCATCGAAGGCGCCCGGCACGACGGTTGCAAGCATGCCGGAGCCCGGCACCTCGCTCAGCCCCTGTGCCCGGTAGTGGGCGATCGTTGCTTTCGCAGGCGCGACGCCCTGGCCGCAGATCACCGTCGGCGCCTCGGCATCCGCGGGGCGCACGAGCAGCGGAACTTCGCCGAGCGGGCCGTTGAGGTGCGGCTCGACGACGTTCAGGACGAAGCCCATCGCCACGGCAGCATCGGCTGCCCGGCCGCCCTTCTCGAGAACGCTCATGCCGACGGCGGAAGCGAGCCAATGGGTCGACGTTGCGACACCGAAGGTGCCCGTAATCTCGGGCCGCGTCGTGAAGGTCATACGGGGCTCCATGAACTAAGCTCTCATCTTTCGCGCGGATCGAGTGCGTCGCGCAAGCCGTCGCCGAGCAGGTTGAAGCCGAGCACGACGAGGAAGATCGCGATTCCCGGTGACAGCGACATCCACGGCGCCTGCTCGAGGAAGTTCTTGGCAGTGTTCAGCATCGAGCCCCACGACGGCGCCGGCGGCTGTTGCCCGAGGCCGAGGAACGACAGGCTCGCCTCGGCGATGATGGCAGTGGCGACGGTGAGCGTCGCCTGGACGATCAGCGGTGCGGTGATGTTTGGAGCGACGTGGCGGGCCAGGATGAGCCAGCGCGGCACGCCGACCGCGCGCGCGCCTTCGACGTATTCCTCGGCCTTGACGGCCAGCACCTGGCCGCGCGTCAGGCGCACGAAGATCGGCACCTGGGACAATCCGATGGCGATCATCGCGTTGGTGAGCGATGGCCCCAGCGCCGCGGCCAGCGCAATGGCGAGGATCAGGAACGGGACCGCGAGAAGCGCATCGGTGGCGCGGCCGATGACGGCATCGATCCAGCCCCCGAACCAGCCGGCGACGAGGCCGATGGGCATACCGATGGCGAGCGCGATGGCGACGGACACGACGCCTGCATACAGCGACGCGACACCGCCGTACATCACGCGCGAGAGGATATCGCGGCCGAGCTCGTCGGTGCCGAGCCAGTAGAGCGCCGACGGCGCCTTGCGCAGCGCCGCGAAATTGGTCTTGGTTGGATCGTAGGGCGCGATCAGCGGAGCCAGCACCGCCATCAACACAAACGCGGCGACCAGCGCGGCGCCGAAGACAGCGGTGCGATTCCTGAGAAACTTCGCGAGCGCGCGCCGCTCCTGCGGGGCGATCTCCTCGCCCGCCGGCATGCGCTCGGCATCTGTCCCGGCGATGGCCGTCACGTCCTAAGCCTCGGATTGATCACGATGTAGAGGACATCGGCGACGAGGTTCATCAGGATGAACGCGATCGCCGTGCACAGCACGACACCTTGCACCACCCCGTAATCGCGGTTGAAGACAGCATCGACGATCAGCTTGCCGAAGCCCGGAATCGTGAACACCTGCTCGGTGAGCACCGCTCCGGCCAGAAGCTGGCCGAAGAGCAGCGTCGCAAGCGTCACGATCGGCACGAGCGCGTTGCGGAAGGCATGTTTCAGGATCACGACGCGCGGCAGCAGGCCCTTGGCCCGCGCGGTCCGGATGTAGTCGAGGCTCAGGACCTCGAGCATCGCCGAGCGGGTGTGGCGCATCAGGACGGCGGCGAGACCGGAGCCGAGCACGAACGCCGGCATGATTGTCGTCTGAAAGGCGCGGGCGGGGTCCTCGAACACGGACACGAACCCCGAGGCGGGCAGCCATTGCAGGTTCACCGCGACGACGAGTATGAGGATGATGCCGAGCCAGAAGTTCGGGATCGAGAGCCCCGACAGCGAGACCATGCTGGTGACCGCATCGATCCAAGTTCCCTTGCGCACAGCAGACAGAATGCCCATCGGGATGCCGATGGCGAGCGCGATCACGATG
>DASVDU010000127.1:0-2675 GCA_036380915.1 Hyphomicrobiaceae bacterium
CGCCAAGCTGATCGTGGACATTGCCGCAGGCGCGGTTGAGGACAAGCCCGAGCAGCCTGAGCGGAAGACGAATCCTGCCGCCGTGGAACGGGGGAAGCTTGGCGGGAAGAACGGCGGCAAAGCTAGGGCTGAGGCTGTTACTCTGAAGAAACGTCAGGAGATTGCTCGAAAAGCGGCAGCGGCGCGCTGGAAGGGGGCGCGTAAGAAGGTTCAGACATAAGCGGCAGCATCAGAATGTCACCCCGCTTTGGATGCGCCACATCCAAGCAGGATTCCGTTGGCGGTCACACGTTGGCAGGATTGGCGCAGTGCAATCCACAAACATTTTATGGTCATCCCCGCGTAAGTGGGGATCCAGACGGCCCAATCCGTCCCGTGGATTCCCGCTTCTGCGGGGATCACGAGATCAGGTTTACAGTCGAGGTCCTCAATGCCGCTGGAAGACGAAGCGGCAGAGCTGGAACTGTTTCTTCTTGAAGCCGTAGATCGACCGGCGCAGGTAGCGCTCGTAGAAGTCGAAGGTCCCGGCCCTGGTCATCGACTCGATCTCCCGCCGCCGGGCGCGCAGCCGCTCCAGCCAGACCTGGAGCGTGCGGACGTAGTCGTTGCGGCAGTTCTCCATGTAGATTGGCTCGAAGGTGTCGGCCGAGGCCTCCAGCACGTCGGCGACATAGGGCGGGTCAGTCTCGGGGAAGACGTCCTGCGCCATGATGAAGCCGGTCCTGTCGCGCGGGACGTTGCCCCAGGTGATGCACTGCAGCGAAAGGCGCGCGCCGCGGTCCAGCCAGCCGTGGCACAGCTCGAAGAACCGCCGGTAGATCGCGACCTTCTCGGTCGCCGACAGGCCGGGGCGGGTGAAGTGCTCGAAGGCCCCGACCGAGACGATGCCCGAGAACTTGCCCGCCGGCCGAAAGTCCTCGTAATTCTCCAGCCGGACCTCGACGCCCGGCAGGGCGAGCGCGCGCAGGTGGTTGTACTGGTCGGTGCTCAGGGTCAGGCCGGTCGCCGCGGCGACGCCGTATTGCTCGACCGCCCGGCGCAACATCGAGCCCCAGCCGCAGCCGACGTCGAGCAGGCTGTCGCCCGGCCCGACGCCAACGGCCCTCAGGTGGAAGTCGAGCTTGGCCTCCTGCGCGAGTTCCAGGCTGACCGGGCTGATCGCGACTTGGCGCGGATCGCCCCAGCGGGCGGCGCTGTAGGTCAGGTTGCGGTCGAGCCACAGCCGGTAGAATTCGCTGCCGACGTCGTAATGGTAGGAAATGGCATCGGCCGACGCGCCGGACGGTCGGCTTTCGAGGGCTTGCTCGCGCATGGTGTCAAAACCTCGACGCAGTGCGGATGCCGGTGCGAGGCCGTTGGCCGGCCTCCGCGGTTCCTCCGGATGGCAGTCTAATCAGCGATTCGCAGGCTGTCACGAATGGGTTTTGGCTCTCTCTCGGTTCATGTTGACCATGCTCCGATGGATGGCTGTTTCGAGATGATCGGCATCGCACACGATTTCGATGGACGAGGCGATGACGCTTGCGATTATGCCAGGCGCGTTCGATATCGTTCAACTCGGGCGCATACTTTGGCAGCAACTCGACAGTGAGCTAGGGGCGCGGCGAGCGCCTTTCTGCTCGGTTTTCTGGTGTGGATCGGACCGTTGTCGAGAACGACAACCACGGGCCGGACCGGCTCGCCGCGTCGGGACCCGTAGCGGGTTTCGATCTCGTCCAAGAGCACCACGCGCCACCATCCACTGTCGCCCTGGAGAGCGGCCGTGCCGAGGATAGGGAGGCGCTATGGCGGGCCGATCGGACGCCGGAACCCTGGCCCCGCAGGCGGGTTGACTCTTTTGGTGTTTGCGTTCTAGCCGCAGGAGGTGAGATGGCAAGGGCAAACCCGAGGCCTGAGAACCTCATCCGGGCAAGGAGGTCGAGGACACGCGTGTGAGCAATCCGGCAGGCGAGAACCTCGGCAAGATCGAGGATGTCGTCCTCGACAAGGTCAAGGGGCAGGTGACCTATGCGGTGCTCTCGTTCGGTGGGTTCCTCCGCATGGGCGACAAGCCGCTGAGAAGGGCACTGATCGGGCCCATGATGGACATGATCGCGCCGCCGAAACGGTTGCAAGCCAAACCAAGGAGGAGCGCTAGATGTCATTGAGCAGGGACGTCACCGGAGGTCATATGGAGATGCTTGCGGACCAGATCCGCCCCCTCCTCAAAGTCGTCGAAACCGAACTCAACAAGCATGCCGTTAAACCGAAAGAGGACACTCCGGGATCGCTACTGCTTGAGGTTACGACGAACTTTCTTCTGGGCGAGGCAGGCGGTCGCAGCAGGGTCATAGGTTTGCTAGAGGAAATGATCGAGTCTGTTCGCCATGGCACCGTCATAGAAAGAAGATACTGATTGCCACGCATTCCCATCGTTCACGGACAACTGAGCCGCCTCCGCTCCGGACGGCAGCTTCCGGCGCATGATCGTCCGCGGCTGCCATATCCGTCTCATACCATATCCGTCTCATACCGGCGCACCCCTGTAACCGCCGCAGCTGGGCGAACGCGCATTACGCGTCCTCGTCTGTAGTAGGTAAGCACGGCGAATAACCGCTTCTGGTACGACGGCGACCTGGCTGACCAATAGCTCATTCGCCGGCATTCGGGCCTATTGCGGGCGCTCGGCGGCTAAA
>DASVDU010000128.1:0-23093 GCA_036380915.1 Hyphomicrobiaceae bacterium
CGACGGGGCCGGCGAGGATCGCGACTGCGAGCTGGGTCAACGAGAACCCTGCGAGATACGCGATCAGCGGCGTCCGTTCTGCGCCGAAGATCGACTCGCCATAGGCCCAACCATGAAAGAGCCCGGCGCCGACAAACAGGATGCCGAGCGCCATCGGAGAAACCTCGCGATTGCTGGCGATGATGGCGCCGAGCAAAAGCACCGACGCCGCAATGACCAGCTCAGCCATGGGCAGCGTGAACCCGGCAAGATGGATGAGACAGCCTGCGAAAGCGCCGATGACGAAGGCAGCGGTCAACGCCCACAGCTTGCCGGCGAGCACAGCCGCGACACCGACAGCGACCACGAAGGCGAAATGATCAATGCCGATCAGAGGGTGCCCGATGCCAGATAGCAGTCCCTGCGCGAACGTTTGCGGCACCTGGCCGCCCATCATGTGATGGGCAAGGGCGGGCATCGCGCTCGCCGACCATGCAAGAGCTCCCAAACCAGCAAGGCGTGATACATGAGGTGAGGAAAGCGGCATGGTACCCCCAGTTCAACTAGCGGAAGGGCCACCGACCGCCAATCGCCATGCGGCGTCGTCAATCGCGGCCGAATGCCCCCGTTCGTTCACGTCGATCTTTACGACTTGCGGCCTCCTGGCTGGCGGACCGACGTAGCCTCCAGCTTCCAGACCGAGCTGGCAGCCGGCGGCAACCCTGTTGCGAGCGCCTCACTCGCAATGGCGGGGCAACGGCAGCTGCAATCCTCGGTTTGGATCCGTTGTTGCGCGTTCCCTTTTCATCTCCGTCTGGAGAACGGACGCGCGAGACGGTAGACGGAGCCTGCTAGTGCGTCAATCGCATCGAGGTCTGACGAGTGGGCGGCCCACGTGGAGGACGCCGAAAGTTCGTGGCACTGAGACTCCCGCGGGGCTGAATAGGTCGATCTTACAAAGGATTCTAGCGTGAAGAGTCAGGCTCCCTGACATCTCTTCTTCGACGGCCACCGACCGGCCCGCCCGATTCGAAAGCCAATCTCCCTCCGGCTTGCTCCGGTAACGGCAGGTCGCGCGAGATGGACCGGATCAGCGCGATCTTCACGCTCTCGACATGATCGCGCATCAGCAGCTCGGCCCGGGCGCCGTCACGGCACAGGATCGCCTCGTAAATCCGGTAATGATCATCGTGGCGGCGGCGCACATCGCGGCGCTCGAACGCGACGATGTTGCGATGCGAAGACGGTGCAATCTGCTGCGACAGGCGCAGCTGGTCCCGCAGCATGCGCGATTGGCTCCCCGCAAGGATGGCGCTGTGGATGGCGGCGTTGATCTCTCCATAAAGGACGCGATCATCCGGGGAGAAATTGCCCTTCTTCAAAAAGGCCTCGCCATCCTCGAGAGCCTTTTCGATGATCGCCCGCTGCTCGTCCGCCAACCCTAGCTGGGCGGCACGCCTTGCCGCCAACCCTTCCAGCGCGGCACGAATTTCATAGGCTTGGACGATGTCGTCGACGGAGTATGCGCGGACATAATAGCCGCGATTGGGGACGTGATCCAAAAGGCCCTCGCCTGCTAGAGACTTGAGCGCTTCACGGATCGGTGTACGGGATACCTTCAGCCGTTCCGACAGACCCTGCTCGTAGATGCGTTCCCCAGGAGCGAACTCGCCCGCGAGAATCGCACCCCGCAGGACTGCAGCCGTCGATGCACTGCGAGTCATGAGCTCGGTTTTCTTGCGAGCTGAATTCAGCTTAGCTCTCGAATTCACACTTGCACACGATTCCCAATCTGAACATTGCCGCTTCGTTCCGCATCATTGGCAATGAGATGCCCCGGCATTTGAGCATTTCGCGTGGAAATAGCTGCCTCTCCCAGCACACCTCAACGGGACTCGAAACAGCTAACATGTATACATTTGTCCTTGACAGAAGGCGAGATGCATATAGCATTTTCAATGCCGATGCTGGAGGTGGGGCGATGTTGAAGCATGACTTCGAGGGGAAGCGTCCTTGGCCTGCGATCCGGCCGCTGGAGACAGTCGGACGATGAATTTGTTATTCACCCCGAACATCGTCACGCTGCCCATTGTCGGCCGCCACGAGCGGTTTCCAGTACGGCGCGTCTATTGCGTCGGCCGCAACTATCTCGAACACATTCGCGAGATGAAGGAAGCCGACGAGCGCGATCCGCCATTCTTCTTTCAGAAGCCGACCGATGCCGTCACTTCGGAAGGAGAAATCCCTTACCCGCCTGAGACCGGAGATTTTCAGTTCGAGGTTGAGCTGGTGGTGGCGATTGGCGCTGCGGCCATCAATATTCCGGTGGAGCGCGCTCTCGATGTCGTATTCGGCTATGCGGTCGGGGTGGACCTGACGCGGCGTGACCGCCAGCGGGAATCGTTCGCAAAGGGATTGCCGTGGGAAATCGGCAAATCGTTCGACAAATCTGCCCCCTGCGGTCCCATTCACCCTGTGGCGGCCGTCGGCCATCGCTCAACCGGCACGATTTCGATCGAAGTCAACGGGGTGGAACGCCAGCGAGGCGATCTCAGGCAGATGATCTGGTCCACGCCTGAGATCATCGCGAAACTGTCGGCCTCCTACCGACTCGAGCCGGGCGATCTCATCATGACCGGCACGCCTGCCGGTGTCGGGCCACTTGAACCAGGCGACAGACTCGTCGCGTTGATCGAAGGGCTTTCTCCCTTCACGTTCTCCATTGGTGCGAAGGTAACCTGACAAATGCTGCCGACCGAGCGCATTTCTTATTCCGCGATCACCGAGCGAGCGCCTTTGAAGCTTCCGGGCAATGCCCGCATGGTCGCCTGGGTGATCGTGAACATCGAGGAATGGGATCCGCGCGAGACCATGCCGCGCACGGTGCTGACTCCACCGGCGGGCGGATCGCCGATGCCGGACATCCCGAACTGGGCGTGGCACGAGTACGGCAACCGTGTCGGTTTCTGGCGTCTTCTGGAGGCTCTGGACGAGCACGCAATCAAAGCGGTTCTGGCGATCAACGGCAAGGCGATCAAGACCTACGAAGCCATTTCAAAGGCTGCACTGGGGCGCGGCTGGGAGTTCATGGGCCACGGCTTCGGCCAGAAAAACATGCAGAAAGTACCCGACGAACGCGAGGACATTCGCATGACGGTAGAAGCCGTCAAAGCGTTCACTGGCAAAGCCCCACGGGGCTGGCTCGGACCTGGGCTGACGGAAACCTGGGAAACGCCGGATCTCCTGGTCGAGGAAGGATTCGACTACGTTTGCGATTGGGTTCTCGACGATCAGCCGGTCGTGCTCAAGACTCGCACCAAGCCGATCTTGAATGTTCCCTATACCCAGGAATGTAACGACGTGGCCATGATGCTGATCCAGCATCACAAGGCGAGCGAATATTACGACCGTGCCATGGACCAATTCGAGCAGATTTATCAAGACAGCGCCAAATCTGCACGCGTCATGGCACTTGTGGTGCACCCCTACATCATGGGCGCTCCGCACCGAGCCAAATATTTCCGCAGAGTTCTCGCGGAAATCAGAAAGCGCCCGGATGTCATTTTCTGGACTGGCGAGGAGATCTGCGACTGGTACCTCGGCGAGCGGCCGGATGCCCTGAAGAATGTGAGTTGATCCGTGGCGAGCCTCAATCTTGTCCAGGTGCTCAACGGCCTGACGTTCGCGGCATTGCTTTTCATCGTCGCGTCGGGTTTCACTCTGGTTTTCGGCCTGTTGCGCATCGTCAACCTGGCCCACGGGGCGCTTTATCTGTTCGGCGGATATATCGGCTACACCGTCATCGCAACGACGGGCAATTTTGTGCTCGGCGTGCTGGCGGCGATGCTGGCCATCGCTTGTATCGGCCTTTTCGTCGATCAGACCTTGTTGCGCTTCGTGCGCGGGTTCGAGCTGCGCGAGGTCCTATTGACGCTCGGCGTCGCTTTCGTTCTCAACGATCTCGCTTTGGTCATTTGGGGCGGCGACACGTTCTCGGTGCAAGTTCCGGAGTTTCTCCGCGGCGCAGTGCGCTTCAGCGGCATCTTCTATCCGAAATACCGCCTGTTCGTGCTGGTCCTTGGCGTTCTCACCTTCGTCGGGCTCTGGCTTTTGATGAACCGAACGCGGCTCGGCGCACTCATCCGCGCGGGTGTGGATGATGCCGAGATGGTCGAGGCCATGGGCATCAATATCCGCCGCGTGTTTCTCGCGACCTCGATGCTCGGCGCTTCGCTGGCCGGACTCGGTGGAACGATCGGGGGCGCGTTTCTGACGCTCTATCCAACAGCAGACTCCGAGATTCTGGTCTTCTCCCTCGCGATCGTGATCATCGGCGGCAGCGGCAGCCTCGTCGGCGCGGCCGTCGGCGCGTTGCTCGTCGGCATGCTCAACACGATCGGCCAGGTCCTGTTTCCGGAGCTCGCATACTTCGTCATTTTCGGTCCGATGGCGGTGCTCCTTGCCTTCCGTCCCCTGGGCTTGTTCGGGAGGGCAGCCTGATGGCGTCGGCGATCACTTCCGTTCGGCATTCGCCGCTGGCCTTCATCGTCGTGCTGGCCGCCATTTTCGGCGCCCTGCCGCCCCTCGTCTCGACGTACGAGCTGAGTCTCGCCAACGAGGTGCTGATATTCGCATTGCTCGTCATGTCGATCGACGTGCTCGCCGGCTACGCCGGCCGTGTATCGCTCGGTCACGGCGCGATTTTCGGGATCTCGACGTACGTCGTCATCTACTGGACGACGATCATGGGCGGATCGCCCTGGGTCGGTTGTTTTCTCGGTATACTCGCTGCGACTTTCGCGGCCGGCGTTTTCGCTCTGCTGGCCGCCCGGGTCGGTGGGGTTTACTTCCTGCTGCTGACCCTTGCCTTGGGCATGATCGTATGGGGCGTATGCCTGCGGTGGACCAGCGTGACCGGCGGTGAGAACGGCATTCGCGGCTCGGGCCGTCCCGACATCATCGCCGATCCGACCGTCTTCTACTATGTGACCCTGGCCGTGGTTCTTGCTTTGACCGTAATCATCTGGCGTTTCGTTCACTCGCCCTTCGGCCTGACGCTCCGCGGAATCCGCGACAGCGAGAGCCGGATGCGGAGTCTCGGCTACGGCGCAGCGACCCACATCTTTCTGGCGTTCACGATCACAGGCCTTTTCGCCGGGGTGGCGGGCGCGCTTTACGCCCTGTTCAACGATTTCGTCAGTCCCTCGACCGTGCAATTGGCACAATCGGTCGAGGGCCTCCTCATGGCGATCATCGGTGGGATAGGCACCTTGTTCGGCTCTTTCATCGGAGCGGCCGCCATCATTCTGCTGGAGAATTTCGTGAGCCAGTACACCGAGCGTTGGCAGATGATCTTGGGGCTAACGTTCATCGGCGCGATGATCTTTGCGCCCGAGGGCATTCTCGGTGCATTGCGCAAGCTGTTTGCGAGGAGCAGTAGCCGCCAAACGAAGAGCTGATATTGGGTTCTCATAGACGGAGGAAACGATGGATCGCAGGACATTCCTAAAGCACTCAGGCTTGGCGCTGGCCGCAACCGCGACGAGCGCATTCCCAATGCCTCATATCGCGCGGGCACAAGCCGGGAAGGCGATCCGCATCGGCCTGATGGCACCGCTGAGCGGTGTCGTGGCTGCAGGCGGCAAAGAGATCGTCGAAGGCTTCAACATGTATTGGGAGGAGAAAGGCAATCAGATCGCCGGCCGCCCGGTCGAGGTCGTCGTCGAGGACGACGCCGGCAACCCGGATACGGCCCTGCAGAAAGCCCGCCGCCTCGTCGAGCAGGAAAACGTCGATTTCCTGTTCGGCAATCTGCTCGCCAACACGGGACTGGCGGTCGCCAATTACGTCCGCGGTAATGGCGTTCCCTATTTCATTCCGGTCATCGCCGCCGATGACCTGACGCAGCGCCAGCGCGTGAAGAACGTCATCCGCGTTGCCGGCTACACCGCGAGCCAGATGCCGAGGCCGCTCGCCGATTGGGCGCTGAAGCAGGGCTATAAGCGCATCGCCACGATCTCGCAGGACTACACCTTCGGCCACGAGCAGTGCGCGGGCTTTTCCCAGGTGTTCACGGAAGGCGGCGGCACGATCGTCGGCCAGCTCTGGAATCCGCTGAACACCGCTGATTTCAGCCCCTACATCGGGCAGCTCGGCAGCATGAATATCGATGCCATCTTCACGATGGAGCTCGGCGCCGACGCCTCCCGCTTCATGAAGCAGTATTCCGATTTTGGACTGAAGGGCCAGATCCCGCTGCTCGGCGCCCAGAACTTCACCGACCAGTCGGTGATCCGCACCTCGGGTCCGGAGTGCGAGGGCATCGTCTCCTCCGCACATTTCGCCGAGGGCTCCGACAATCCTGAAACGCAGAAGTTTGTGAAGGCCTACAGCGAGAAGTATGGCAAGTTGCCGTCGCTTTACGGCTTCTCGCACTATTCGGGTGCGCTATGGGTCGGGCAGGTCATCGAGGGGCTCAAAGGCGACATTTCGAACCGAGACAAGTTTCTCGACGCGGTGCTGAACAGCGAGCTCACCAATTCGCCTCTCGGTCGCCCCGTCCGCTTCGACGACTACGGAAACCCCATCTACGACGTCTATATCCGCAAGGTCGTGAAGAACGCCGAAGGAAAATACTGGAACGTGCCGATCGAGACGTATCCCTCCGTTTCGCAATTCTGGACCTACGATCCGAAAGAGTATCTGGCGAAGCCGCCGTTCTCGCGCGACAACCAGGGCATCAAGAAAACCTGATTCATTCGTCAGGGCGTAGCCGCGTCTGCGGCTGCGCCCACCATACTACCTGAACAAGAGCTTCGTTCGTGTCGGAAACTGCGCTTGTCCTTGAGAATATCGTTGTTGCCTTTGGCGCGCTGAAGGCGGTCGATGACGTGTCGATCTCCGTCAGGCGCGGCGAGCGACGCGCGATCATCGGCCCGAACGGCGCAGGCAAGACGACCCTCTTCAATGCGATCACCGGGGTTTTCCCGCCGACGTCGGGCCGCGTCGTATTCGAAGGTCAGAATGTGACGCGCATGCCAGCGCAGAAGCGTGCGCGGATGGGCATGAGCCGCACCTTCCAGATCACCAACCTGTTTCCGACCATGACCGTCGAGGAGAACATGCAGCTCGCCCTTCGTGGGACCAGCCGCAGCAAGTTCTCGATGCTCGGTTCGACCCGGCTGACCAGCGAGGAGCAGGACCGGGTGGCCTCCGCACTTCGCGTTTCTCGGCTGGAGGAACGCGTTTCCGTCGCGGTGAACGAGCTTTCCTACGGCGAGCAGCGCCAGCTCGAAATGGCGATGGCGTTGATTTCCAAACCGCGCTTGCTTTTGTTGGACGAGCCGGCTGCCGGGCTGTCCCCCGCCGAGCGCCTGATGGTGGCCGAGATCATCCGCTCGCTGCCGCAGGATTTGACCATGGTCCTGATCGAGCACGACATGGAGCTGGTGCTCAATCTCGTGGACTGGGTGACCTGCCTCAATAATGGCCGGCTGCTCGCAGAAGGCTCGCCGGAGGACATCCGCTCCAATCAGCACGTGCAGGACGTCTATCTCGGGAAGGCGCGGTCCGATGCTTGAGGTTCGCAACCTGCACAGCTTCTATGGCGACGCGCACGTGCTGCATGGCGTCTCGCTCGAGGTCCGGCCCGGCGAGGTCGTGGCGCTCCTCGGTCGC
This sequence comes from Hyphomicrobiaceae bacterium, assembly GCA_036380915.1. Classification (GTDB taxonomy): domain Bacteria; phylum Pseudomonadota; class Alphaproteobacteria; order Rhizobiales; family Hyphomicrobiaceae; genus ZC4RG25. The sequence continues at coordinate 7,657 of DASVDU010000128.1, forward strand.
AACGGGATGGGCAAGACGACCCTGATCCGCTCCATCATGCGGCTGGCGCAGCCGCAAGTGCGGGAAGGCTCGCTGTTGTGGAAAGGGGAAGAACTCAGGAATTTGGCCCCGCATGAAGTCGCCTTGCGGCGGATCGCGCTGGTGCCGCAGGGGCGCAGGCTGTTTTCATCCCTGACCGTGACGGAGCATCTGACGATGCTGAAATCGGCCAGCTCCAAGCAGGGCTGGACGGTCGACCGCGTCTTCGAAATGTTTCCGAGGCTGGCCGAGCGCAAGAACCACCGCGGCAACCAGCTTTCGGGTGGCGAGCGTCAGATGCTCGCGATCGGCCGATCACTGATGATCGATCCCGAGCTGGTGCTGATGGACGAGCCATCGGAGGGGCTTGCTCCAGTGCTGGTTCAACAGCTGGAGACGATCATCGCCGATCTCGGCAAGACTGGCCTCGCCATTCTGTTGGTCGAGCAGAACCTCTACAGCGCTCTCTCGGTGGCCTCCCGTTTCTACATTTTGGAAACGGGCCGTGTGGTGCATGAGGCCACCGCGGATGAAATCAAGAAGGATCAAGCGCCGCTGATGCGCTTTCTCGGGGTGCACTGACAGTGAAGCGTTGGGACCTGTTCATTGGCGGGGAATACCGCCCGGCGGAGTCGGGGCGCACATTCACCGTCGAAAATCCAAAAGACGGCTCGATCATTGCGGAGGTGGCCGAAGGCGACGCGCAAGACATCGAGGCTGCCGTCGCCGCGGCCGAGCACGCCTTTCCGCAATGGTCCGCCTTGTCGGGCGCCGAGCGTGGCGACATCATGCATCGCATCGCCGAGATCCTGCGGCGGCGCCTGCCCGAGCTTGCGACCATTGAAATCGATCAGATCGGCCGCCCTCGCCGCGAGATGACGGCGCAATTGGCGCGCCTGCCAGAGTGGTTCAGCTACTTCGGCGCCGTAGCTCGCACGCACGAGGACACCGTCCCCCCGTTTTCCGGCGATTATCTTAATTATACCCACCGCGTGCCACTCGGAGTGGTCGGGCATATCACGCCCTGGAACCATCCGCTGCTGATCCTCACCAAGAAGGTGGCCCCCTCGCTGGCCGCAGGCAATGCGATGGTGGTCAAGCCATCCGAGCTGGCACCCATCACACCGCTTCTGCTCGGCGAAATTCTCAAAGAAGCGGGCGTGCCTGATGGAACTTACAATGTCGTGCCAGGCTTCGGCGCCGCTGCAGGCTTGGCTCTTTCCTCTCATTCACGTATTCGCAAGCTCGATCTCACCGGCGGAACCGAGACCGGCAAGGCGGTGGCCTCCATTGCGGGCGGTAATTTGGTGAGCGTGTCTGCCGAGCTCGGCGGAAAGGCTGCCGTGATCGCTTTTCCCGACTCAGACGTCGGACGTGTTGTCGCCGCTACCATGTTCGCGGCGTTCATCGCCAGCGGGCAAACCTGCGTCCAGGGCTCCCGTCTGCTTGTCCATCGCTCGATTCACGACGAGGTGGTAAGCGAGCTCGTCCGCCGCACGCGGGAGATTCGGCTGGGCGACCCTCAGCTCGAGACGACGCAGATGGGCCCCCTGGTCTCTAGCCGGCAACGCGAGCGCGTGGAGGAATACGTGCGGATCGGCATCGAGGAGGGTGCGCATCTCGCTTACGGCGGCGTGCGTCCCGAATGCCCTTCCCTCGCCGCGGGCTATTATTTTCTGCCGACCATCTTCACCAATGTCTCCCCTCAGATGCGAATAGCGCAGGAGGAGATTTTCGGACCGGTCGTCTGCGTCATTCCCTTTGAGACCGAGCAGGAAGCCATTGCCATCGCGAATGGCACGGAATTCGGCCTGGCGACCAGCATCTGGACCCGGGACATCGCGCGGGCTCATCGCGTTGCCCATTCCCTGCACTGTGGAATAACCTGGATCAACGATCATCACCGCATCGATCCTGCCTCGCCCTGGGGCGGTTTCAAGATGAGCGGTATCGGACGCGAGAACGGCATCGTTGCTTACGAGGCCTACACACAAATCCAGAACATCATCGTCAATCTTTCGGACAGTACTTTTGATTGGTATGCCGAGGATGGTCAACAGAAGCGTTACAGCTGAACTTTAGTAGCTTTTGGTTTCCCGCCCCAACTGCTCCGGATGCTCATCACCTAAGCTTCAGCAAATTGGCCGCGTTCTCTGAAAAAATCGCATTTTGTTCCGAGGGTGCTAATTGGGCCTGCCGCTCCACCACTTGCACGGGCCGCTCGTAGCCCATGTCGAAGCAATAATCGCTTCCGAGAAGAACCCGATCCGACCCAACTGTTTTGATCAGATAGGCCAGTGCGTCGTCCGAGTGTGCAATCGTGTCGTAATAGAATCGTCGCAGATACGTTTCCGGCCCCTGCTGCGTGTGGGCGAGCTCCGGACGGACGGTCCACCCATGCTGCAGCCGGCCGATCAGAAACGGCAGAGCACCACCTGCGTGGGGCAGCACAAACTCCAGCTTCGGAAAGCGGTCGAGAATGCCGCCGAAAATGAGGTGTGCTGCCGCGACTGCCGTATCGAATGGATTGCCGAGAAGATTGTAGAGGAAGTACGGTTTAAGTCGATCCTGCATTCCAATGACTTTCAACGGATGCAGGAAAATCGGCAAACCGGCGGCCTCAATCGCCTCGTAGACCGGGAAGAGCGACTGATCGGAAAGATCCATGTCGCCGATGCAGGTGCCCATGTAGATGCCGCGAATCCCGGGCGCTTGGCGAATTCGTTCCAGCTCCGCCAAGGCTTCGCCCGCATGATGCACCGGCAGCATCGCCAAGCCGAATAGGCGGCTTGGATAACGTTCATGGGCGCGCACCAGATCATCGTTGAAAGCTGCCGACAGGCGACGCGCCAAAGACGGCTCAGCCCAGTACACCATCGGCTGCGTCAACGACAGCGCCTGCGCCGACACGCCCTGGGCGTCCATGTCCGCAATTCGCAAATCCAGATCGATGAACCGTGGCGCCAGCGGCCCAGCGTGGAGCGGCCCTGCCTTGACGACCGGGCCACGCGGATCCCGCTCGACGCAGGCGCCACAAGAGCAACCCGCATCTTCGATCAATTGCAGGTAGCGCTCGGAATAGTAGTGGGCGTGGATGTCGATGCGCGGCGGAATTCGGGAGGACGTCATTTCGAACCTTTGCAGTGGCGCAGCCGATGCAGACTATATCGAGCACTTTGGCAGCAATGCTACCGCCTCGCCGCGGCAATCCGCAGATGCTTTTGGAAATTCCGGCTGCGTGCAGCTTTCGGGCGTCAGACGAGCCCACAATCTGCATCGGAATGCTGCGCTAACGGCGGGGATGATTTATACTGGCGCTGCTGCAAGCCCTCCTCTGTGGTGTTCAGTGCCCGCGGATGGCACTCACCGCCTCCCGAAATTTTTCAGGAGTTCCCTCCCCATGACTGAGCAACATATCGACCCGAACCTGATCCGCAGCAGGCTCCCATACAGCCCGATTACCCAACGGCCGCCGTTGCGGCTTCCCAAAGGCGAACGCGTCGCCGTCTGGACCATCGTCAACGTCGAGAACTGGTCACCTGACAACGCGATGCCGCGAACCGTGCTGCCGCCACCCATGGGCCAACCGCTGCTACCGGATATCCCGAACTGGGCCTGGCACGAATATGGGATGCGCGTCGGATTCTGGCGTTTTCTGGAGGTGCTGGGGGCGCGCAATCTCAAGGCCAGCTTCGCCGTCAATGGATCGGCCTGTCGTGTCTATGAAGCTGCCTGCAAGGCCGCCCATGAGGCCGGATGGGACTTCATCGGCCACGGTTTCATCCAGCGCCCGATGCACCGCGTCGCCGATCAGCGGGCGGCCATTGCCGACACTATCGAGGCGATCCGCTCGCTGACCGGCAAGGCGCCGCGCGGCTGGGAAAGCCCTGGGTTGACCGAGACGGTCGAGACGCTCGATCTGCTGGCGGAAGCCGGAATCGAGTTCGTCTGCGACTGGTGCCTGGACGATCAGCCGGTGAGAATGAACACCAAGGCCGGCCCGATCGTCTCAATTCCGTACACGGTCGAAGTCAACGATGTGGTGATGACAGCGGTTCAAGGACACCGCTCCGACGAGATCTACAAGCGCGGCGTCGACCAGTTCGACCGCCTCTATCTCGATGGGGCAAGAACGCCCCGTGTGATGGCGATCTCCATCCACCCATTCCTGACGGGCGTGCCGCATCGCATCAAATATCTCGAGATGCTCTACGACTACATCCTGGGGCACGAGGGGGTCGCGATGATGACCGGCTCTGAAATCCTCGACTGGTACGTTGCGCAGACGAGCTAGTGGCGAAGCTGTTCCTGCCAGGCAGGCCCTGGAAAACCCGTATAGCGCGGGCGGGCCGGTGGGAGCTGTTGGGCCGCTCAACGAATGGTTTTCGAAGAATTGCTCTCCGGCAGTTCAGACCGGAGGCGCGCCTCCTCCTCGTATGAGATGTCGGCGGTGATGTAGGCCAGGACCTCCCGTGCATGCGTATTGGGCGGATGCACGGGATAGAACACCTGCTCGATCCGCCCGTCCTGCAGAAACAGCGTCAGGCGCTTCAAGTAGCGGGCGCCGCCCGTCTCGAAAACCGGCAGATCGAGAGCCTTCTGGAATGCCTGCGCCGCATCGCTCAACAGCTCGAACGGCAGCGCGAGCCGAGACGCGAACTCCTGCTGCTCCTCAGTCGGCTGGAGCGACAGGCCGAACACGGCCGTCGGCATTTCGGCAAATCCGGGATACAGATCGCGAAAGCCTTCCGCCTCCGGCGTCGAGCCATGCGCTCCCGGTATTGTGTCCCAATCGGGCGGGTTCGGCACGCCCGGTCGGCCGGTCCAGGGATAACAGAACACGACTGCCCGGCCGGGAACGCGCGCCAGCGATACCATCCGTCCGCTCGTCGCCGGTAGCGGGATGTCCGGCAGGCCAAGGCCGCAGACGAGGTGATCCGCGCTGCCGTCATCGACCGGCGCAGGCCAGGGCCACCTCATGCCTGCCCCGCCATCTGATACCGCTGCAACCAGGCCAGAACGTCGCCCGCATTCCGGTCAGGTGGAAACACGGGGTAGAAGACCTTGGCGATTTCCCCGTCCGCGATCACCATCGCGAGCCGCTTCAGCAGCGTCATTCCAGCAACCTCCATGGTCGGCAACTTCAGAGCCCGTGTGAGCGCAAGGTCCTCATCCGAGAGTACCGGGAATGGCAGATGGAGCCGATCGGCCATCTCGCGCTGGTATGCGGTGTCCTGCGTCGACAGCCCGAAGACGTGCGCAGCCCCGGCCGCGACGAGATCCTGGTAATGGTCGCGGAACGCACAGCTCTGGGGTGTGCAGCCGCGCGCGCCGGGGATCATGTCCCAGTTCTCAACCAGCGAGATTTCCCCCGGCCGACCGGTGCGCGGGTAAGCGTACACCACTGTCAGTCCCGTGAGGCAAGAGAGGCAAACAGAACTGCCGTCCGTTGCGGGAAGTGTCACATCGGGTACGCGCATGCCCTCGAGATGCCGGGCCGCACCATCGTCCGTCGGTGCAGGGATCGTCGACCAATCGACGGTGTGCAAGTCGGGGTTGCGGGTAGACATCGGGCGAGATCCTCAGCAGTCGCGGACCCGATAGTGGTAGCCGTTCACTTTCCTGTATCCAAGCGCAGCGTAGAACCGTTGCGCCGGTTCGTTCGCAGCTACCGCCTGCAGGGCTGCAATCCTCGCGCCCCGCGCAGAGCCCCAGGCTTCCAAGGCCGCCATCACCTTGCGCGCGCCCCCAGTCCGTCTGGCCTCGGCGCGCGTGCCGACGCACTCCGCGATCACGATGTGATCATGTAACACGGCCAGCGCCGTACTGACGACCTGCCCACCGGAGACGTAGCTGAGGAACGCGCGCGGAGCCGGCACCGCGTCGAGAATGGCTGGCGCCGCGGCATGCCGATTGGGCGCAATGTTGGAGAGGTAGACCTCCATCCAGCCCGCCGTCGGCTGGGCCGTTATCTCGATGCCCGCGGGCCACGATGGTTGCCCCAAACGACGGGCGAGCGTCGTCACCGGCTCCTCGAGGCGATAACCGCGCCTTTCAAGTTGCAGATCGAGGTCGGCAGGGGCAGCAAGCTCGGTCCCGACCTGAAACCGGCTGACGGCGCCACGGCAGAAGTAGAGCTCTTCGGCCTCTTCAATTGCGGCAATGGTGTCAGCCCCGTCAAAGGCGAGCGTTGAGACTGAGTTCGCCCGCTGCGAGCCGCCCCCGGAGTACCGCCACAGCCAGCCCGCGATGTTTTGCGTCTCGGACGCCGGCCAGGCGTGGACGGCCGCCCTTTCGATCGCGAGCAGGTCGTCTCGAGTCAGGGCGAGGCAAACGTCGGCAGAAGCATCCATGTGATCGCCCCCTGGCGTCGTGATCGGGGAAATTCGTCATACTTGAGGGAGGAAAGGCAAGCGAAATTCTGGACCTGAACGAAGCGGATTTCGCGATCCGGGCACCGATTGTCCTGCCCGATGCGGAAATGCCCTCTCAGCCCTTCTCCCGCAGCAGCCGCGCCTTCTGGCGCTCCCAGTCCCGCTTGGCTTCGGTCTGGCGCTTGTCGTGAAGCTTCTTGCCTTGGGCCAGGGCCAGCTTCAGCTTGGCTATACCGCGCTCGTTGAAATAGAGCTCCAGCGGCACCAGGGTCATGCCCTGCCGGCTTATCGCGTTGGCGATCTTGTGCAACTCACGGCGATGCATGAGCAGCCGCCGCGGCCGCCTCGGCTCGTGGTTGAAGAACTCGCCTGCCTGCTTGTATTCGGGGATATAGGCATTGATGAGGGCCAAGCCCCCATCTTCCATGGCGGCATAGCTCTCCGAGATGTTGGCCTGTCCCTGCCGCAGTGATTTCACCTCCGTGCCGGTGAGCGCGATGCCCGCCTCGTACGTATCGGTGATGAAATACTCGTGGCGGGCCTTCCGGTTCTCGGCAACGAGCCGGCGGCCGCCATTCGTCTTGGCCGCCATGATTTCGGAAACTCCCGCCTTCGGACCTACTCGGCCGCCTTCGCCTGCAACAGCCCGGCGCCAACCATCGCCGATTCGACGGCGCGCTTGCTTGCCTCCGAGATCGGTGCGAGCGGCAGGCGCGTCTCGGCGCTGCACAGCCCAAGCAGAGAGGCGGCGTACTTCACAGGCCCCGGGCTCGTTTCGATGAAGAGCGCATCGTGCAGCGGCATCAGCCGGTCCTGAATGCTGAGCGCCGTGGCGAAGTCGCCGCGGAGGCAAGCGTTCTGGAACTCGGCGCAAAGCGCAGGCGCCACGTTCGATGTCACCGAAATGCAGCCCTGGCCGCCATGGGCGTTGAACCCCAGCGCGGTCGCATCCTCGCCGGACAACATTACGAACCCAGGCCCGCAGGCGAGCCGCTGAAGCGAGGCGCGGGAAAGATTGGCCGTCGCGTCCTTCACGCCAATGACGTTCTTCAGCTGAGCGCAGCGCGCCATCGTCGCCACCGACATGTCCGCCACGGTGCGGCTCGGCACGTTGTAGAGGACGATCGGGATGTCGACCGCATCGTTGATGGCCTTGACGTGGAGATAAAGGCCCTCCTGCGTCGGCTTGTTGTAATAGGGCATGACGATGAGCACGGCGTCGGCGCCGACATCCTTGGCGTGCCTGGTGAAATCGATCGCCTCGGCCGTGGAGTTGGATCCTGCGCCGGCGATCACCGGCACGCGCTTGCGAGCCGTCTCGACGCAGACCTCGACCGCATGTTTATGCTCCTCGTGAGACAGCGTCGGGCTCTCGCCCGTCGTTCCGACCGGAACGAGGCCGTGGGTGCCCTGAGCAATCTGCCACTCGATGAGCCGCTCGTAAGCCGACGTATCGAACGCACCGTTCTTGAACGGCGAGATCAGGGCCGTGAAGGATCCCTTGAACATGTGTGCTGCTCCTCGAGCAGAGGCCGCCCGCACCGGTCGGAGGTAACATTGCCGGAAGCAGGCCGGGCATTCTTCCTTGAACGCGGCACGGGTGCTTGGTAGCCTAACGGCGGTATCAGGCCCCCACACCGACCGTACCTTGATAAGGTCAGGAACATTATGCGGTTCAAGGGGTCTTCGCAAGGCGAAGCTCCTCTGAATGGTGTTGAGGGAGCTTTTAGCAGCCGGTCGCCAAAATGGCACCGGAATAGACAGACTGCCGATCACCAGCTTCTGGACCTGAGACGAGACGCTCGTGCCGATTCGCGTTCCCGCCCTCCAAGGTTTGCTCACCGCATCAGCGATTGCCGCGATGGCGGCCTTCTGGCCGGCCACAGCGGCCAATCCGAAGCTTGTGCCCGCACCGTCCGCTGCCCCCGTGGTCAAGGCGAACATTGGCCGGTTTCCGGCCAAGCCGTTGCTTACGCAGGACCACGCTGCGCGCGAGGCCGATCACATCGCGCGCTTCGATGCGGCGATCGCAGCGGCGCGCGGGCATGAACTGAGCGAGGATGATGCCAAGCGCATCAATGATGCGATCGGTGCCTATTACGCCAGGGACATCGAAAAGGCGCGAGCGATCCAGAACGACATCACCGATCCCATCGGCCGCAAGCTCGTCGAGTGGTATCGCCTGCGCGCTGGCCTCGCCGAGCCGTTCGAGATCCAGGCCTTCCTCGACGCCAATCCAGCCTGGCCCGATCGCGATCGCCTTAGAGCCAACTTCGAGAAGCTCCTGTTCAGCAAAGGCGGCAATGCGCAAGTCATCAAAGAGGCGTTCGCCAAGTCCGAGCCGACGACGGGCCTCGGCTTCGCGGCGCTCGCCTCTGCCTATCTCGTCTTGGGCGACAAGGAGCGCGCCAAGGCGCTCGCCGCCTACGCCTGGCGAGAAGAGTCCATCCCCGAAGAGTTCGAGGCTGGTTTTCTCGAGCGCTTCGGCGGGCTGCTCACGGAGGCCGATCACAAGTGGCGCTTCGATCGTCTGCTGATCAGCGATCCACGCTGGTCGAGCCAGCGCAAGGCCCGGGCTGCAGTCGCCAAGCGGGTCATTCCACTGCTCGGCAAAGCGGAGCAGAAGAAGGCCGAGGCGCGCCTGGCCGCCTTCCTCCGCCGGAAATCAGCGGCAAAGCAGCTGTCCGCACTCCCGGCCGATTCTTCTGCGGACTGGGGATTGGCGTTCCAGCGCGCCGACCTCTTCCTGAGCCAAGGTAAGGACGAGCAGGCCTGGAAGATTTTGCTGTCGGCGCCCACCGATCCGAAAGAAATCGTCAATCCCGATGGCTGGTGGGAGCTACGGCGCGAGGCGGCATACGAGGCCCTCCATGCCGGCAAGCCGAAGGTCGCGTTCGAGCTTGTCCGCGATGCCGGCCCGCTCAGCGTCAACCCGCGCAACGAGCAGACGTTCTTCGCGGGCTGGCTCGCGCTTCGCCACCTCAACCAGCCGAAAACCGCCTTGCCCTTCTTCGAGGCCAACAAAGACGGATCCGATGGTCCGCTCAGCCGGTCGCGGGCGCTCTACTGGCTGGGCCGCACCCACAAGGCGCTCGGCGAAAACAAGAAGGCCCGGGAGGAGTTCGCGGCGGCAGCCGCCTACATCGACACGTTCCATGGCCAGCTCGCCCGCGAGGAGCTTGGAGACGACCGCCCGGAACTCGTTATCACTGCGCCTGAGGAGCCGACCGACGAGCAGATCGCGCGATTCAACCGGCTCGATGCCGTCCGGGCCGCAGTGATCGCCGCCAAGGCCGGCATCAATCGCACTCTGACGCGCGCCTTCCTTTCGGAGCTGCAGCACTACTTCGGAGCCGAAGCCGAAGTCGCGATGGTGGCCCATCTGGCACAAGCGCTCGGCGACAATCAGATGGCCGTTCGGATCGGCAAGGCGGCCATCGCGCGCGGCATGAACCTGGTGCACTACTCCTACCCGATCCATGCCTTCCCCGCCTACGAGCCGCTCCGCACGCCGCCTGAGCCCGCGCTGCTCCTCGCCCTCGCGCGCCAGGAAAGCGAGTTCAACAGCTCCATCATGTCCGGTGCGGGCGCGCGCGGGATCTTGCAGGTCATGCCCGGCACGGCACGCCACATCTGCCGCAGCTACAAGATCAAGTACAATGTCCGCAAGCTGATGGCGGATCCTTCCTATAACGCCATGCTGGCCAGCGCCTACGTCGGCGACCGGATGGACGATGTGGACGGCAGCTACATCCTGACACTCACGAGCTATAACGCCGGCCCAGGACGCACGCGGCAGTGGATCCGCGAGTTCGGCGACCCGCGCGATCCCGGCGTCGACCCGATCGACTGGATCTATCAGATCCCGTTCGAGGAGACGCGGGACTATGTACAGAAGGTGCTCTCGAACGTGCAGATCTATCGGGCGCGCCTTGGCAAGACGAACGGCTCGATCGTCGCCGATCTCACCCGCGCGCGTCGCAAGCCGCAGGAAGCGCCATAATCGAGCACCAGAACCAGATCAGCGGACAATCAATGGCAAACGAGCCCGAGCCCTGGAAAGACATCTTCTTTTCGGCGCGCGACGGCCTGAGGCTGTATGCGCGGCATTATCCTGCCCCGGGCTCCAGGTTGAGGCCCGTGCTCTGTCTCGCGGGGCTGACGCGGAATTCGCGCGACTTTCACGCCCTTGCCGTCGCCCTGTCGACCGGCGAAGCGGCCCGGGACGTGTATACGCTCGACTACCGCGGCCGGGGACGCTCCGCGTATGATACCGACTGGCGCAACTATTCCGTCGCCGTCGAGATGCTGGATGTGCAGGACCTCGTGACCCTGGCTGGCCTCGAAAAACCGGCCATCATCGGCACCTCGCGCGGCGGACTGATAACGATGGCGCTCGCCGCCGCGCAGCCGGGTGCGATCGGCGCCGTCGTCCTCAATGACATCGGACCCGTGATCGAGCGCGATGGCCTGACTCGGATTGCCGGGTATGTCGGCAACACGCCCCTGCCGACGAGCTGGGAGGATGCGGCCCGGTTGGTGGCTGAGCTGAACCGCCGGGCCTTCGTGGCCGTGCCGGAAGAGGACTGGGCGGAGATCGCGCGGCAATGGTTCAACGACGACAAGGGCTACCCCGCACCCGGCTACGACCCGGCGCTCGCAAAATCATTTTCCTCAGCCGATGGCCCGATCCCGGATCTGTGGCCGCAGTTCGCTGGCTTGAGCCGCGTGCCGCTGCTCGTCATTCGTGGCGAGAACTCCGACATCCTGAGCGAGACAACGGTGCAGCAGATGCGCACACGCCACCCGCGTTGCGCGACGCTGACCGTTCCGGGTCAGGGCCACGCGCCGCTGCTGAGGGACGCGAGCACGATCGCGGCGATTGCGGCCTTTCTCCGAGAGGCCGACGCGGTTGTGCTGAGCTCTGCGCAAGCGGCCTAGCCGAGCCACCTCAAACCGGGCGGGCTGAGCTGAGCCCGCCCGGAACGTGCGCTCAGGGTGACACGGTCGCCGTTACCGGCTGCGCCGGCGTTCCATGGATCCGCGGATCGACGGGGCCCAGCTCACCGTCATCGTGGCCTTCAGAGCCCGGCATGCCGATATAATCGATCTGCCCGCGCCCGTCCGGACTGGGGCCCGAGGCCCAGCTACCGTCCTGGCTTTCCGTGCCTTCGGAGAAGTTGAGGAACTGGTAGGAAACGTGCCGGAACTCGTTCTCCTGCGGGAAGCTCGACGGGCACGGCGTCGACTCCAGCCCGTCCTCCTCCAGCTCACGTATGGCTGCGAGCCATTGGTTCTGGTGCATGGTGTCGCGCGCGATGAGAAACGACAGCATATCGCGCACGCCGGGGTCGGACGTCAGCTCGTAAAGCCGGACGACTTGAAGGCGCCCCTGGCTCTCAGCGGTAACGTTGTACCGAAAATCGGCGAGCATGTTGCCGCTCGATATCGTGTAGCGCGCGTTCCAGGGATAGCCGACGCTGTCGGTCGGGGTTGCGCCTGCGCCCGAGACGATCACGTGCTGGGGGTTCATGGCGGCCATCAGCACGTCTTCCACGCGAGCGCCGCCCAGCACCGCGCCGACCGCCGAGTTCTTGGCCGCTTCCTCGCGCATTTCGATCGGAGAAGACTCGAGCAGCCGGGCGATCATCGTCGCAAGCATTTCGACGTGGCCGATCTCCTCGGTGCCGATATCGAGGATCATGTCCCTGTACTTGGCGGGACCGCGACAATTCCAGCCCTGGAAAAGATAGCTCATCATGACGCTTATCTCGCCCCACTGGCCGCCGAGCACTTCCTGCAGCTTGCGGGCATATGCCGGGTCGGGCCGCTCGGGCCGAGCGTTGTACTGCAACCGGTTGGTTCGTGAGAACATCGACACGCTCCTGTGTTCGGGTTTCAGCCATCAACGGGAGCAAATCGGTTGTGTTCCAGAGCCAACTCATGGAGCGGGGCCAAGCTTGGCCTCAGTTGCGACATCGAATCAGCTAATTTGAGGCGAGCGACGACGTCCACGCGAGCGTGGCCCATTGGCGGCGCCGCGCGTAAACGCGGCGCAAGCCTCGTCGAGGGACGTGAACAGGATCGAGGTTGGCCATGTCCGATAAGACGGTTCTTGCCGTTCCGGGGAGGAAGCTGTCGGTTCCTCGCGTTTTCAAGAGAACGCTGCAGATCTCGATGGCGGCCCTTCTGACCTCCGCAGCGGCTCTCACCTTCATCGTTGCCAACAGCATGCTGCTCGGCCGTGGCGGGCCGCTTCAAGCGATCTCGGCATGGCTGGCCTTCATCAAGCGGCCGGACATCCAGGCGACGATCATTCTCACGGCTGTCGTCACCGTGCTTTTCGTCTACTGGCAGCGTGACCGCGAGCGGAGGTAAACCGCTCTGCGAGTAGCCCGTTCGAAACGTAGCAGAAATCGGCCTTGGTTATCTGCACGTCCGCGGCGCTGCCGACCATGGTTGCATCCATGATGCGGTAAAGCGTTAATCCGGCTCCCTTCATCAGGCTGTCCACGTCAGGCAGCGGGTTGCGTTCACGCTCGAACAGGTAGCCCATGTTCACCTCGACGAACATGCAGCCGGTCCGCTGCATCGTCCTCGTCGCCCCCTCCAGAACCTCGAGCTCCGCCCCTTCGACATCGATCTTGACCACCAATCGCTGGCCAGGGTGATCCGCCAGCATATTGTCGAGCGTATCCATCTCTGCCCGCCGGACGGTGCCATCGTGCATCGTGCGGCGATAGAGGCTCGACTGGTGCGGCTTGCGCGCGTTGAAGTGGAGATCGACAACTCCGGTGCGGGCGCCGGCGGCTTTCCCAATGATGGTTACGGGCCTCGTAAGGGGCGCAATCTGTTCCGGAAACTCAAGGTTCCTTTCGGGAACAACGCCGCGTTTGGCATCTTGTAGTACCTTTGAGCTGCGTCACCGGTGCCCGCACCCAATGCTGAAACTTGTAACCTCCGCTCACTGAAATTTTCTTATTCGAGCGACTTCGAACGCAGGCCATCCACTCCTCCAACTCGGTGTCATTTGGTCAAATACCGGCTATACATTTAATCGTCTGCTCCGATTTTAATTGCGAGCAGCGAACCGGGTGAACCTCGCTTACCGAACTCTTCAGCAGTTGGCCCATCTTGAAGGTCCGCGGGTGAGAGATTGGAGCGTTGCGTCCGATGCTCGCCCCCTCAATCAGCACCAGTCACCTACGCACCTTCTGCTCAGAACGCCATTTCGCTCCATTATACTGCACCGAATGGTGTCAGGGTTAGACGCAGCGCATACAGGGTTGCAACGGAATTAGATCCGTGAGTACCCACCAACTTTGAACGCCACTATTCCTTGACATTAAAGTGGTTCTGTAATACTCTGCACGTAATCGATTACGTCGTGCAGAACAAGGCGGCCAACGTGCAGGGAGGTCTAACGCTCGGCGCCGATGTTTGGGCGCAAGAAACACTAAATTGCCTCATGGGGGCTTAGGCTGGGATGGAGCTGACAACCTCACCGGCTGTAGCGATAGAGCGGCGTGGCGCAATCGCTATCATCACTATCAATAACCCGGAGCGCATGAACGCATTGAGTGCTAGCGTCCGTGATGCGTTGCGCCTTGCATTCGAGGGCTTTGAGGATGACAGGTCCGTCAGGGCTGTCGTTCTCCGAGGAAGTGGTAATCGCGCTTTTGCTTCAGGCGGCGATATTTCAGAGTTTCCGCGAATGGACTCGGCTGCGGCGCGGTCAAACTTCGAGAAACTTGAGGCCCTCTTTGCGGCTATTGAGCGGCTCCACTTGCCCGTTATCGCCATGATTCATGGTTACGCTCTTGGGGGCGGCTGCGAGCTGGCTCTGGCGTGTGATTTGCGTATCGCAGCAAGCGACTCGAAATTCGGGATTCCGATTGGCAGATTGGGTCACACGCTCGATCTCGCCAGTGCCCGGCGCCTGGTGCGCTTGATCGGCGCGCCAAAGGTCAAGATGCTACTCTGGACGGACGAGATTATAGATGCGGGAGAGGCCCGTCGAGTCGGTTTGATCGACGAGGTGGTTTCTCCTGACGAGCTAGAGTCATACACGCTATCGCTGGCATCCAAAATAGCGGAAAAGGCGCCGCTTTCTATCGCGGGTACGAAATCTGTGCTCGCACACGTCACCAAACATCCTGTGGCGCGGCCGGGCGAAGATATCGCCCAATTTGCGGCGCCACTTTTTGAAACCGCCGATTTCAAGGAAGGCGTGCGCGCTTTCCTTGAGAAGCGCAAACCAACCTTTGTCGGCCAATGACACACTCTCCGCTCCAGGGTATTCGGGTTATAGATTTCACGCACATGCGGGCCGGGCCGCAGTGCACGATGATGCTCGGCGACATGGGGGCCGAGATCATCAAGATAGAATCGCCGCGGGGCGACGGAACGCGCCTCTATGGACGCGACATCAATGGTGAGGCGCTCGATTTCTTATCCGTGAACCGCAATAAAAAGAGCGTCGTTCTGGATCTAAAGAGCCCGGAAGGACGCCAGGCGGCGATGGATCTGATTAGTACGGCTGATGTCCTGGTCGAAAATTTCCGAATCGGGGTCATGGAACGCCTCGGTTTCGGCCGGGAGCGGTTAGCTGAACTGTTTCCGCGCCTGATCTATTGCAGTATAACGGCCTATGGGCAAACCGGCCCATACGCTGGGCTTCCCGGATATGACCAGATTGCTCAAGGAATGTCCGGGCTCATGAGTTTGACCGGAACAAAAGAATCTGGACCGCTGCGCGTCGGATTGCCTATCGGGGATTTGTTGGCGGGTGCGTTTGCGGCCTACGGAATTGTGCTGGCACTTTTCGAGCGACAGCACTCTGGGCGAGGGCAGTTCGTCCATACCTCGTTGCTGCGAGCACTCGTGAGTTTGCTGAGCTTTCAAGCAGCCCGATATCTGATGACGGGAGAGGTGCCGGATGTTGTGGGTAATCATCATCCGATCGTAGTTCCGAACGGCACATTCGCGACCAGTGATGGTTTGATAAATATCGGGTGTTCGACGCAGGAGCAATGGGAAAGTCTT
>DASVDU010000129.1:0-17540 GCA_036380915.1 Hyphomicrobiaceae bacterium
TGAAGCTCGGCGGCACCGGAAAGGCGCGCGCCATTTCCAACACGCGATGCGAAAGGTTCGCGTCGATGGCCGCGGCCTCCGTACCTGTCTTCAGAACAGGGCCCATGAGTCGGGCGAGCCCGGCGAAATCGTCCGGCCCCATTCCGCGCAGCGTCATCGCCGTCGTTCCGATCCGCAGACCACCTTCGCCGCGATCACCCGGCCGCCGCGGCAGCGGCACCCGGTTCGTGAGCACACCGTGACCGGCGAGCCTCCGTTCGATCGCGGCTGCGGAGCCGGGCTCCGCACGGAGATCGACCACGATCATGTGTGTGTCGGTACCGCCGAGGTAGAGTTGGCACCCCGCCTCTCGCAGGCCCTCCGCCAGGGCGCGCGCGTTATCGAGAACGGCCTGCATCAGCGCGCGAAAGCCGGGGCGGGCTGCCCAGGCGAACAGAGCGGCGCGGGCGGCAATGATGTGCGCGCCCGGGGCGCCTTGCAGGCCGGGAAAGAGGGCATGATCGATTCGGTCGGCGTGAGCCGCACGGCTCAGGATCAAGCCGCCGGTGCGCGGCCCACACAGCGTCTTATGTGTCGAGGTGGTCACCACGTCGGCACAGGCCGTCGGGTTGGCGTGTAGACCAGCGGCGACGAGACCCGCCACATGCGCGATATCCGCGACCAGCAGAGCGCCCGCCTCCCGTGCGACCGCGGCGAGCCCGGCAAAATCTATGGCGCGCGGACAGGCGGTCGACCCCGCGATGATCATCGCCGGCCGAAGCTCCAACGCGGTGCGGCGAAGCGCGTCGAGATCGATCGTCCCTGATACCTCGTCGAGGCCGAAGAGCGTGACGTGATAGTCCCGTCCGCTCAAATGATAGGAGGCGCCGTGGCTGTGATGGCCGCCGGCCGCCTCGTCGAGCGCGAGGACGCGCGCGCCCGGCTCCAGAAGCCCGCGCAGGACCGCGATGTTGGCGATCGTCGAGCTCAGCGCCTGGATATTGGCATGCTCGCCGCCGAAGAGAGAAAGCGCGCGCGCCTGCGCCAGCCGCTCGATCTCGTCCATGATCTCGCAACCGGCCACGGCGCGGCGGCCCGGATAGCCCGTCGCGTTCTTGGATACGAGAATCGAGGACTCCGCCTCGAGCGTCGCGCGCGGGCAATAGCTCTCCGACGCGATCAGGTTGATCGTCTCGTTCTGACGGCGCCTCTCCTGTACGACAAGACGAGAGAGCTCGGGATCCAGCACATCGAGGCCGTCCTGGAGGGTTGCTCCCACCCCGACCGCGTTCGCGTGCGGTGCCGCGATAGTTGTGTTGCTCGGTCTCATGCCCGGTTCTCAGTGAACATAGGCTGTGCGCTTACGCTCGAAGCGACGCCCCAGCCAAGTGAAGGGGTAACAAATGACGAAGTACATGACGAAGGCGATGCCGAAGACCTCAAAGGTGTCGAGCGTGCGGTTGGCGATCTCCTTGCTGGCGAGCGTGAGCTCCCAAATGCTGATCACCGAGGCAAGCGCCGTCGCCTTCACGGTGACGGGGATCAGGCTGACATAGGGCGGCAATGCGACACGGAGTGCCTGCGGCAGCAGCACTTCGCGCATCAGCATGAGCGGCGTCATGCCGAGAGCGAGCCCGCCTTCCGCCTGGGAGCGCGGCAAGGCGAGCAGCGATCCGCGGAAGACTTCGGTCATGAGCGCGCCCATATGCAGCGAGATCGCGATGACCGCCACGACATAGGGCGACACCCGGATCCCGAAGAACGGCAGACCGAAATAGACCAGGAACAGCTGAACCAGGATCGGCACGCCGCGCAGCACGTAAACGAGCGCCAGCACCACCGCTTGTGCGATCGTGCCGAACATGACGCTGACCACCCCGCCGACAAGGCCCACGGCCGTCGAAATCACGATCACGACGGCCGAGAGCATGACGGTGCGCGTCGCGGCCTCGATGAGATAGGGCAAGCTCTGGACCACGCTCTCCATGAGCGATCTCCTACTTCACGATTCGGCAGCCCTGCTCAACCACGCGGAGCAGGAGCGAGAAAATGGTCGAGAGCACGAGGTAGATCAGGCCGACCGCGACGAACATTTCGAAGCTGGCGGCGCTTCGCTCGGCCAGCGTGCGGCCCTGCAGCGTGATCTCGTACACCCCGATCGTGGAAACCAGCGCCGTGTCCTGCAGCAGCAGGATGACCTGATTGCCCATCGCCGGAACGGCATTGCGGAGGGCCTGAGGCAGGACGACGTAACGCATCAGCTGGCCCGGCACCATGCCGAGCGCGTAACCGGCCTCGCGCTGCCCCGACGCGACCGACTGAATCGTGCCGCGAAAGATCTCGGCAAAAAAGGCGCTGTGCTGTGCCGCAAGGGCCGCAACACCGGTCTCGAACGCATCCAGGCGTATCCCCAGGGACGGCAGGGCGAAAAAAGCGAAGTAGAGCTGGATGAGCAGCGGCGTGTTGCGGAAGAACTCAATGTAAGCGGCCGCCGCCCCGCGCAACGGGCCCTTCGACAACCGGCCGATGGCCAGCAGAATGCCCCAGGCGAATGCAATCGCGAGAGCAAGCAACAGCAACTCCAGCGCGGTCAGGATGGCCGGCCCGAAGTCAGGTAGATGACGGATGACGTAATCGATGTCGAAGCGCATATGGGCGTTCACGGCAGCGCCTCCGCACTCTGCCCCCCATTGCCGCTCATGCGCTCCGTGATCAGGCGCATCTCCTCGAACCGACGTAGGAACTCGCGCAGACGCGGCGCCTGTGGATTGAACAAGAGCTCGGCCGGCGGCCCTTGCTCCAGGATGCGGCCTTCATCCATGAAGATGACCCGATCGGCGACATCGAGCGCGAAGGGGATCTCGTGAGTGACCACGATCATGGTCATGCCATCCTGCGCCAACCGACGCATGACGTTCAGGACCTCGCCCACGAGCTCCGGGTCGAGCGCCGACGTGACCTCGTCGAACAACATGACCTCCGGCTCCATGGCAAGCGCCCGGGCGATCGCCACACGCTGCTGCTGTCCACCCGAGAGGGTTGCCGGATAGACCCGTGCCTTGTCTTCGAGGCCGACGCGCCGCAACAGCTCCATCGCAAGCGATTCGGCGTCCGCACGGGACAGCGGCTCCGCCTTGATCCGCGTCGGACCGAGAATGATGTTCTCGAGAACCGTGCGGTGCGGGAACAGGTTGAAGGCCTGGAAGACCATACCGATGCGGGTTCTGTCGCGTGCGATCTCATGGATCGGCCGCTTTTTCCGACACTCCGCGTCGCGATACCACATCAGCTTGTCGCCGATATGGATCTGGCCGGCTTCGTACTCGGCGAGAAAATTGAGGCAGCGGAGAAAGGTGGTCTTGCCGGAGCCGCTCGAGCCGATCAGGACCACGACCTCTCCCTTCTCGACATCGAGGTCGACGCCGCGCAGCACCTCCAGCGGTCCGAATCTCTTGCGGAGACTACGAATCCGTATCATGGGCCCGCCCTCGTCGTGTCCGTTTCTCGACTGGGGCGGCTCGCGTACGAGCCGCCCTGACTTGAGTCATTTGCTCGCAGCGAAAGCGATACAGCGGTCCGGTGAGGGCGGGTCGACATTGAACCACTTGTTGTAGATCGCCTTGTACTCCTCGTAGAGCGATCCGCACCGCATTTCCTGAACCAGCGCGTCGAGGTAGTACCACCACTGAAAATCGTTCTGGCGCATGAAGATGGCGTTTTGGGTGCTCGACCCTACGATCCCGAGATTCTTTATGTCCGGGATGTTGCGCACGCGCCAAGCGGCGACGGGCTGGTCGATGAGCAGGGCATCGGCGCGATTGGTTCGCACCGCCGTCAGCATGTCGGCTTCGGACGGAAGGACCAACGTCTTCGCCTCCGGCAGCTTTTCGGCCATCAGCTTGTGCTCGCTCGGGGTGTCGAGGATGGCGACCGTATAATCCGAGTTGTTGAAATCCTGGATTTCATCCGCCTCGATATCGGTGCGCGTGAGAAGCGACAGGCCGGAGCGGATGTACCCGCGCGTGAAGTTCACCCGCGCGAGACGATCCGGCCAGATCGTCGTCACCATGATGCCGAAATCGACCTCGCCGTTGTTGACGGCGGCCCACCGCGCGGGAAAGGCGAGTTTCTTGAACTCGATCTTGTCGGGATCCTCGAAAAGCGCTTTCGCGATCAACCGCGCGATGTCGATGTCGAAACCGACGAGTTCGCCGTTCTCGCCGACGGAGCCGAACGGCGGCACCTCGGATGTGACGCCGACGATCACGTGCCCCCGGTCGAGAACCTCGTAAAGCTTGCTTGTTTGTTGCGCCATGGCTTGGCCGGCCGCAAACGCCATTGCTGTTGCCGCCCCGATCGCCCAGATCATGCTTCGTATTCTTGGTTTCATTGGCCTTCCTCCCTTGTTGGTGCAGCGGAGCGGAGCTATCGATCCGGTTCCGCCTCCTCGAACAGCCGGCGCAGATGCTCGCCGGCGATTCCCGCCCCCTTTGCCAGGGCGAGCTGGATGCGGGCCTTTGGCCCTTGCAGGTTGGCGAAAATCACACCGGCATCGCGCAGATCGCGCTCATCGCCGGTTACCCGTTGCGGTTGCTCGTAATGATCGCGGATGAGTCGGCCGGCCGGGCTCCGAGGCGTGGCGACAATGCCGATTCCAGCTGCCATTGCCTCCCGGACTGCGGGCATCAGGACCGGGGGGACCTGTCCGGATCCCAGAGTCTCGATCACGAGGCCATCCGGAGCCGCGGCAATTGCCGCCCGGACGAAACAGTCACTCATCCCTGCGTAACATTTGACGGCCTCGACATAGCCGACCCGCCGCGTCGTCGGGAGTATGGTTCGCCTAGCCGGGCGCCTGGCAACGAAGATGCGATCCTCGTCAATGCTCCCCAGCGGTCCAAATTCCGGGCTCTTGAACGCTCCGAGACTCGTACTGTGAAACTTGGTGACATCCCGAGCCCCATGAATCTCCGCCTCCATGACAACGACCGCTCCGAGGCCGCACAGTTGCGGCGAAGCCGCGGCCAGGAACGCATGCCGGAGATTGCGTACTCCATCCGTTCCGGCGACGCCGTCGGGCAGCATCGCGGCGGTCAGCACCACCGGCCGCTCATCATCGTGCTGCAAATCGACGAAGAAGGCGGTTTCCTCGAGAGTGTCGGTGCCGTGTGTGACGACAACGGCATCGGCGCCGTTGCGGAACGCCGCGGCAACCGCCTCTGCGATGCGCAGCATTTCCGGAAGACCGATGAACGTGCTCGGTAGATCAAACAGATTTTCGACGTGAACTTCCCCCGCCACGCCGGCGCTCGCGAGCAGATCCTCGCCGGACGCATGCAGGCATCCCGTTGCCGGATTATCGCGCTCGCCGATCGTTCCGCCGGTGCTCAACAGGACGATGCGGCTCGCGGCGTTCATGACGATGTCTTCTGCAAGCTTGGATATTTGCGGTAGTGCTTGCGGACGGCTGCTTGCGCCTTCCGTCGGCTACGCTCCCGGATGGCATCGACCATCGCCTTGTGGATGCCGAAGGACTCATCGGCGATCGACGGGGAGTAATTCTGCTCGATGATCCAGAGGTTCGGCCGAATGAGATCGATCAGATAGCAGACGACGCCCGCCAGGACGGAGTTGCCGCCGGCGCGGGCGATCGCGGCATGGAGGTCGAGCGTAAGCGGAAGATACCGGTGGACATCCCCACCATCGATGGCCCCGCGCATTCGCCCCAAGATCCCGTCCATGACCTCAAGGTCATCCGCTTTCGCGTTCTCGATGGCCAGATTGGTAACCGCGAGATCCAGCGCCTCACGCGCCTCGATGGCCTCGATGACATTGGCGCTGGCATCGAGGGTTTGCCGTAGGGAAACCGCCTTCAGCTGCAAGGGGTCGATGCTCTCGGCAAGATAAGTCCCGTCGCCGACATGCCGCTCGACGATGCCGGCCATCTGGAGCGCATTGAGCGCCTCGCGCACGACGCCTCGGCTGACCTTGAACGTCTCGGCCAGGATCCGCTCCGGCGGCAGCTTGCGCTCGCTCAGAAGAGTGCCACCCGCCATCTGAGCCAGCAGGCGCTCCGCCACCTTCAGACTCTTGCGGCCGATCAGAGCATGCGATCGCAGTTGCATGGTCCGAGAGGTTAGATTGGTCCGACCAATCATGCAACACGAAACTCCACGATCGCAGTTAGGCGCGGCACGAGGGTCTGCTAGCGGAGAGGCCGGGATCGAGAGAGCAGACGCATTAACTCATGGCGAGATAGCGGCGAGCGACGCTCTTACCAAGCGCTTTCCCAAGAATGAACCCAAGCTTGCGCAGCTTGTTGCCGCCTCATCCAAGGCCGCCGAGACCGTCGCACTTGAGCAGCATCTGATGCCCAGTTCACCCGACAATCACTCCGCCGATTCCCGGGGGCGTCGGCGTCATCAGAATGCTCGCCCACGGCAGAGATGCGAGCCTTGGCGGGATATTCCAGTTCACCACGATTCGCTCGACGCATGCGCCACTCCGCGCCGCTTGGATCGGAGGGATAGGATCGATACGGCATCCGGGACAGGTAGGCGCACCCGGTTGCCATTGCGCCCCATGCCGCCGCGCTTAGGCAGACTCTCAGCGCGCGCCCAAACGCTCGCGCAATGACATTTCAAAGCAGCCCTTTACATTGAGGGCGGAGAGAAATGGCGCCCCAAAACCACTCGGCTACTCTGCGATGGAGCGGCCGGTTCGTTCTGCCAGGCAACGTATGCGCACTGCGATATGTCACCAGATCGCGTCGTTCAGCTCCACCTTGTAACCATCGGGATCTTCGACGAAAGCGATGACGCGGCTGCCGTGTTTCATCGGGCCGGCAGGTCGGACAATCTTTACCCCATTTCTGGCAAGCCGTTCGCACGTGGCATAAACGTCCGGCACTTCGATGGCGATATGGCCGAAGGCTTCGCCCGTCGGATAAGGTTCCGAACGGTCCCAATTATAAGTCAGTTCGATCGTCGTATGGTCCACTTCCGCCCCATAGCCGATGAAGGTGTTGGTGAACTTGCCGTCCGGATATTCGGTCTGCCGCAACACTTTCATGCCGAGCAGGCCCGTATAGAAATCGAGCGATTGTTTCAGGTCGCGCGTGCGCAGCATCGTATGCGACAGGCGGTATTGCGTGATGTCGTCAGCCCTTTTTCCGGCCTGCGTGTCAGTTGTCATTGTCGTTACTCCTATTTGCGGTCGATGCGGAATTCGAGAAGCCGCCACCGGTCATCATCTCCGCCAAGCGCAGCAGATCGAGGTCACGGCCGGCCGCGCCGATGATCGACAGTCCCAGCGGACAACCTTCCAGCGTGACGAGCGGCAGGGTTATTTGCGGCACACCCGAAAGGCTTGAGATCGCCGTCAACCCGAGGACGCGATCGCGATAATTGCTCAATTCCTCGGCCGTCGCCGTTGTCAAAGGCGCGATGCCCGGTGCAGTCGGTAAGAGCAGAAGACGATTGCCGGACACCAGCTTGTGAATGCTGTCGGCAAGGTCGTCCTGGACCTCGCCTGCCTCGGCTTCTGCCGCTGCGGTCAAGCCGCGTGCCCAGGCGAAACGCCCCTGCGCTTCGGGACCGAGACGCGGTCGGGCCGTTTCTATCCACGCCCCATGCTGACGCCAGATCTCCCTGCCCTGCAAGATGCGGCAGGACGGGATGAGTTTGGCGAAACTGCCAGCCGGTTGTGCAACATCAATGGCACGCGCTCTTCCGAAGCGAGCTTCGAATGTCAGGATATGGGGCGTGAGGACAGCCCGGACGGCCGGATCGAGCAGCCCGAAGGCATCTTCCGCCAGGAGCAATTCCGAAACGGCGATATCATCCTTTGCTGTCACGCCGTACAGAACTTCGCCGACCTGGCGCAGCACGAAGGCCGTGCGCGCGAACCATCCAACGGTATCGCAGAACGGCGATGCGGGCACGAGGCCTTTGACGGAAATGCGCCCATGAGTCGGCCGCATGCCGAACAGCCCGCAATAGCTGGCCGGAATGCGAACCGAGCCGCCGGTGTCGCTGCCAAGTGCAAAATCGACGATACCGCCAGCAACGGCCGAGGCTGATCCGCTTGAAGACCCGCCCGGAATGCGCCCAGGCGCAGCGGGATTGACCGGTGTGCCGTAATGCGGATTCTGGCCGGCGAGGCTATAGGCCAATTCATCGGTGATGGTCTTGCCCGCCAGATCGGCCCCTGCACCGAGCAGTTTCGCAACCGCATCCGCATGCGCCGCTGCGGGAGGATGTGTGCGCGCCCAGTCCGGATTGCCGCAGCCCGTCACGAAACCGGCAACGTCGAAATTGTCCTTTGCGGCAAAAAGCAAGCCCTTCAAAGGCCCCTCTGCCGCCCCGGCCAGTCTCACCTCTGTGCCGGGAACGAAGGCACCGAGATCCGCTACGCTGCAATCCGCCGTTGAAAGCAAACCGATCTATCCGTTACCTGCAGCTGGGATGATCCAGACATCTTCCGGCCGCCAGGATGCGAAAACTGTGCTGCTTGGCTCGATCAGCGGATCGCCGATATTGGTCCGGTTCGCCAGCAATATCTCGCCGTTATCGAGCCTGATTTCATAGCGCTGCGTCGTGCCGAAGTAATTGGCATCGACCACCCGGCCTTGATAGCCGGTATTGTCGGGCACCTGAGTAAGCGTCACGGCAACGCGTTCCGGCCGCACCGCCAGGGTCACGCGACTGCCGACGCAAGCCTGTGTCCTTCCGGATGTTTTGACGACGGTTCCATGCTCGGTCCGCGCAACCGAGATATCACCAGTCGACACCAATGTCGCGTCGAGAAAATTCGCCGAGCCGAGGAAACCTGCGACAAACCGCGTGCGTGGCGTTTCATACAATTCTTTGGGCGAGCCCACCTGCTCGATCTGACCGTCCTTCATGACGACAACTCGATCGGACATGCTAAGCGCTTCGTCCTGATCATGGGTGACATAAATTACCGTACTGCGGATCTTCCGCTGAATGCGTTTGATTTCGCCTTGCAGTTCCTCGCGCAGCTTCTTGTCCAACGCTCCCAGCGGTTCATCCATCAGTAGTAAAGGTGGTTCGAAGACCAGCGCCCTGGCCAAAGCCACGCGCTGCTGTTGCCCGCCGCTGAGCTGTAGCGGATAGCGGTCCGCCATGTCCTGAAGCTGGACAAGTTCTAATGCCTGCCGCACGCGGGCGCGAATGGCTTCCTTGCCGAGACGACGCATGCGCAAAGGAAAGGCGACATTCTTGAAGACCGTCATATGCGGGAACAGCGCATAGTTCTGGTAAACCATGCCGATATTGCGCCGATGCGGCGGCAATCGGGTGATATCCTGATTCCCCAGCAGGATCGCACCTTCGGTCGGAATAATGAAACCCGCGACCATCAATAAGGATGTCGTCTTACCGGAACCGCTCGGCCCCAGGAAACTGACGAACTCGCCTGCTTCGATTGCCAGCGATAGGCGGGAAACGGCGGTGAATGTACCGTAGCGCTTGACCACATTGGAAAGGGCGATGCTGGCGCCCACCCGATGGACTGCCGAAACTTCAGGCTTCGTCGCGCTTCGATTGTTCGTCTGCGGAAACCTGCCCAAGGACAATTTCTCTGTCGAACGCCGCGACGAGAGACTTTCCGCCATCACAATGTTCCTTGTTCGCTTGAGGCATGTCTATTGACGATCATCATTCCGGTCCTATCTCCGCGCGCTGACCTTCACCCGCCCCATCAGAAAATGACGGAGCAACTCGGCGGCAAGTACGATGACCGACGACGTCACGATCAGACATGTGGAGACGGCCGCGATCGTGGGTTCCAGTTCGAAACGAACGCCATCCCAAAGGCGGCGCGACAATGTCATCGTCTCCGGGCCGCTGACGAATATCGTGATAACCACCTCGTCCAGCGACAGTAGGAAGGCGAACAGGAACGACACGATCACCGCCGGCCGGATAATCGGCAGCGAGACTTCGAAAAACGCCCGAACTCTCGACGCGCCCAGACCGACGGCGGCATCCTCCAACCGCTGATCGAACTCCGCCAGCGCCGACGAGATGACGACTGTGGCATAAGGATAGGTGACGACGGTATGGCTGAGAATGAGCGCCCACAAATTCCCAGCCCAACCGATCTGCAGTATAAAGTAATAAATCGCGACAGCCGTGACGATAACCGGCACGATTAACGGCGCCAGAATGACCGCGCGCAACGCGTTGCGGCCGATGAAGCGAAAGCGCACCAGAACGATCGCCGAGGTCAGGCCGAGAGAGGTCGCCAGGATCGAGACTGCGACCGCAACCTTGAAACTGTTCCAGGTCGCAACCATCCAATCCGGGCTCGACAGATATTTCTCGAACCAACGGGTCGACCAATGCTCCGGCGGAAACTGCAGCAAGGTCGAATCGCTGAAAGCGGCCGGAATTACCACCAGAAGCGGGGTTATTAGGAACAGAAGGACACAGGCGACGTAAAACCACGTGCCCCAGCGGAGCAGCGTAAATATATCGCGGCTCCACTTCACTTTGCCCTCCGGTCTTGGGCATCACGTTGAAAGGAGTAGTAGAGGATGAGGAGCGCCGCCGTGAAGATCAGGAGCAGGGTGGCCAGAGCGGAGCCGAATCCCCAGTTGAGCAATTCCGAGAAATAGGAGCTGATGAGCATGGCGACGGTGATATCACCGCGGCCGCCGAGCAAAGCCGGCGTTACGAAAAAGCCGAGCGCGATGACGAAAACCAGAACTGCCGAGGCCTTAAGTGCCGGAAGGCTTAAGGGGAAGAAGACATTCACGAACGCACGCAAGGGGTCCGCTCCCAATCCCTTGGCCGCATTCAGAAGCTGAAGATCGATTCCCTTCATCGAACTGTATAGCATCAGCGTGTTGATCGGGATGAGGTAATGTGTCATGCCGATGAGCACGCCGGTCGTGTTGAACACAAGCTCGGCCGGCGCAGAGAGGATGCCCGACGACGTCAAAACCGAATTCACCATGCCTTTCGTCTGCAGGACCAACATCCAGGCGTAGCAGCGGATCAAAATGTTTGTCCAGAACGGCAACAGGATCAGGCCCAGCATGAGGGCCCGCAGACGGGTTGGCGCAATGATCAGCGCGAAAGCAAGCGGGTAGCTCGCAAGCAGGCTCAGTGCCGTCGAAACCAGTGCGATTTCGAAGCTGACCTTGAAGACTGATAAATAAACCGGGCTCGAGAAAGCCTTCCGGTAGAAGTCAAAGGTGAAGTCCGGATCGAAGAAGCTCTGTTGCAGCAGTAGGGCAACGGGAATGATGAAACAGATGATGAGGAAAACCGCACCCGGCGTGATCAGCGTGACAAATCCAAGCCGAGCAAGCAGAAAATCTGTCAATCCCGAACTCTGACGAAGGCTGTACGAATTCTCTGCTTGCGCGTGCATGGATGCTTTTCTCACGACGGGGAAATCAATGAGCCATCACCTCATCGATCCTATATGAGCTGCCAGAAATTCCAGCGCTCGACCAGTTCCTGCTCCCTGGTCGACCACCAATCCGCGTTGAACTCGATGATTTGGCCGGTCTGGTAGTAATAGCTCGGCAGTGTCTTCTTGGTCGCGTCGTCGAGGGAATCCAGCGCCTTGAAATTGGAGGGGCCAACGCCAGTCGCCTTGGCATAGTCCGCCTGGCGCTTCGGATCGAGCATCCAGGAAATTAGCTTCTGTGCATTTTTCTTACGCTTGGATCCCTTTGGAATGGACAGGAAGTCAGTCGTCAGAATGCCCTGTGACCAGACAATCTTGATCGGCGTATCCGGCTCTTCCTCGAGCAACGACATAACGCGACCATGCGATGTCATGGTGACGGCGAGTTCACCTGAAGCTAGCAGATTGATCGATTGCGGGAACTTATCCCACCACAGAACATCGTTCTTGATCTTATCCCAATGTTCCAGCGCCCCTTCGACATCGAGCGGATAGAGATCCTTAGGCGGCACGCCTTTCGCCATCAAGGCGATCTCGAGCGCGTAACGCGGCGCGTCGATCATGCCGCGTTTACCGACAAATTTCTCGAAATCCCAGTAATCGGCCCAGCTAGCTGGCGCCTGCTTACCTTCGAAAGCCTTGGTATTATAGGCAAGGATCATCGCGAAAGTCGCAACACCGGCGCCATAGGGCCTCAGCAGATCCTTGGGCACGCCCTCCGATTGGATCTCGGAATAGTCGATCTCCTCCCACAGGGAGGCCGCCTTATCCTTATCGGCCACCCACATATCGAGCGCTTGGACAACATCCCACGAGACATTGCCGGAATCGACCATAGTTTTGACTTTGGCCAGATCGAGATCGGGCACATCAACGACACGAATGCCCGTTTCCCTCTCGAAATCTTTGAAAAAATACTCGCGTTCGGCCTCCTGCCAGTTCCCACCCCAGCCCGCAAAAACGACGGTGTCATCGTTTGCTTTAGCCGATTTCATCGAAGTCAAGCCAAGCGGAATTCCCAACGCCGCGGCACCCACTGCAGACGTAAAGGCTCGCCTTGTCATTTTTACGGAATTCTTCATTTCTTCCTCCACAAAACTAATTGTTATTTCTGTTTGCTTTTTTGTTACGCGCCGAAATTCATCCGCACGAATTCGGTTTCACCGTATGACCTGACTCCCCTGTGACGCGACCGGAATTCGCTCGTTCCCAGGCTATAGAATGAAGGTCGTGTTGCCTTGCGGTTCTTCCGAATTGATCAAGCTGATGATCTTGAATTGGGTACGGAAGCGCCCGTCCCGAAATTCAAGCCTATGATCCTGCCGGCCGGCATAGGTGGTGATGCGACCAAGCCGATACTCCGAGATCAGGATATTCGACCTGACGCCGACGAAGCCATCGTCGTCCCGCCATGCCATCACATTGGTCACCGCGCGCGCGGTTCGCGAAGCCGGGAGCTGCGCCACCTGGACGCCGGTTTCCATGAGCGTGATTCGGTCGAGCAAGCGCCGCCTATCATCGAAATTGATGGCCACTTCGTGTCTTGGATCCTGCGGATCGCGTGTGCTGGGCAGCCAGTAGACAAAGGCATCGCTGAACAACTCCAGCCAATCCCGATAACGCCGATCATCGAGCAAGGCTGCTTCGAAGTAGATGAACTTCTCCACGTTTCTCAGCTCCTGATCGTCCAAATTCGGCCCTTCTGACCGTGTTCTTGCGCGACGCAGAAAGGCGTGGAGGGAATCATAAAGCCCATCATCTACATAAGAGATTTCCTCGCCGGGCGCGCCAGCGCTTCCATGGACGGCCATGGAGTCGCGCGCTTTTTCTGCAATTGGTACGATCGGCATATCAACTCCGTGTTGACTTCAAGGCTGGTATTCCGGCAACCCGACCAGCCGATGAATGCTCATCGAAAAACAAGGCGAAACGCAGCTAACGCACCGCCGTGCGAGGCTCTCTATTCATGAGCGTCAGCCAATGGCTATAGGCGCCCCTAATCGCGGTATCGTCGGTCTTGTTGCTGGTAATGACCCCATTCGGCGAGACGGTCTGACGATTCATGCCGCGCGTCAGATCGAGCCATTCCATTTCAGGGATGGTTTCGAGCGCATGCTGAACACGCTCCATGATGTCGCTATCGTCGCGCGACCCGACATTGTTGAAATCCTCCTCCGACCTCACCCGGAGTCTGTTGACCTGTTCCGGCACATGAGCTGGAAGAATCGTGTAATATCGGACTTTCGTTTCATTCACGGACACTGGTTCGAAGACTGCAAAGGCGCCGTTCCCCATGATGAAGAGGTTGGGATAGAGGATCAGATTGATTCCTGCCCTGCCAGTCAGTTCGAGATAATCCTTCGCCGCCTCTTCCCCGACTGCCTTCCGCAAAGTCGCGGCTTCCGATTCCCGGCCGGGGACCGGCCTGGCCTGCTCCCAGGAGGAGCGCAATTCCGCACGATGATCGCCCAATTTATGGCCGTTCCCTAAATACTGGCAGATCATCGAGGTATTATCTTTGACGTGGGACAGCCATTTGCCAGAACCATGGCGCCGCTGGTTCATGATATTGGTGGCTTTATGCAAGAACGGCGTATGGTAGCCGTCGGTGTTATTGTCGTTCTGATGCTTCCAATTCCCCCGATACATCATCTGGGTGCCCTTGATGACGCGCACCTCATCCGGCCTTTCGCAAGCCAAGCCGTCTTTGTCGATGCTCCAATCGAGGATTTCTCGCGCCGGCCCCATCCAGTCGATCAGCGGCACCTCATCCGGATTCAGGCAGCCGAAGACAAAACCGCGATAGCTTTCCACCTTCGGAAAACGTCCGAGATTGTGAGCCGCGCGGTCGAAGGACGGGCCGTAGCCATCGGGGAACGACGCCGACAGCATTTCGCCGGTGCATGAAAATGTCCAAGCGTGATACGGGCAGGTAAAGCGCGGCGCATTCCCTTGCTCCTGCAGACAGACAGGGCTGCCCCGGTGCGTGCAGCGATTGAGGAAGGCGGTGATCTTGCCATCGGGCGCGCGCGTCACGACGGTCGAACGCAATCCCACCGTGACCACCTTGAAATCGTGCGGATTGGGAATCTCCGCTTCATGCAGCAAGAAGACCCAGGTTCCGCCGAATATCTTGTTCATCTCCTCCCGAAAGATCTCGGGATCAGTGAACAACAGGCGGTGAATCATGCCGTCCGGCCGAACCAGATGATCGTACTTGCCGTGCTTTGGGCTGGATTCGGGCCTGTTTAGCGGCACCTGCATTACATTCTCCCATTTCAGAGGCTCTTGCGTTGAGCGCTTTCCTTATCTTGAACAAACTAGAGCTTGTTTGAAAATTTGTCAAGCTCTTGAATAACCCAGATTGAGCGCTCAACCCTTGTCATCTCGCCGGTGATCCCGGTATTTTGAGATGGCCTTACAAAATAGCGACGGCATCCATTTGGAGCCCGACATCATTTCCAGGCAGGCCTGTCACGCGCGCCACCGTGACGGCGGGTGCGTTTGGGCCCAACCGTGCCGTCAGGGCAGCACCCAGTTCCGGCAGAATTCGGTCGACATCATCACCGTCCAAGCCGGGGGAGAGAAAGACCGTCAGCTTGGCCAGTCTTTCGGGTGAAACCTGGAGACCAGCCAAAGCATTCAACACCTGACCGAGCGCATCGAGCGCGTCTTGACGAAGTCCGTGGGTCCGAGCCGGGCTCTGGCCGCTCACATAGACGAGATTGCCTCTTTTCGCCGCCTGCTTTCGGGCCGGCCAATTGGCGTTCTCGGTTGCCCCTTCGGCGATGCTCGACCTACCACCGATCACCGCGGTCGCATCGATCTCCAGCATCAGGCCCTCGTAAAGAAGATTCACACCAAATGCCGTTGTCGGCGTGTGAACAGCCGTCGGACAGACCTCATCGACCACGCGCATGATGGTCTCGAGTCCCCGCTTGGCCTCAGCCGAATCACCGCGATGCATATAGCAAATCTTGAGGTGAATCAGATCCGCGAAACTGCCGCCGCTGTCGCGAAGAACGTTCGCGATATGCATCATCACATTGCGGGTCTGCCCGTCGATATCGCCGAGCGCGACAGCACGTCCGGCGCGGTCGGCGGCAATCTGCCCACCGACCCAAACATGGTCGTCAATGCGCCATCCCTGTGAGAGCGGAATCGGAATGCTCCAATCCCAGCTTTCATCCGGCATGATCCGCTTGCGTTCCCGCCCCTTCTCCGGCGCAACGGCCTCTGCTTCGATCTGAATAAGCGCACCCTCGAGCGGTATGCCGCGCACCCGGACGGCGGTGCCGACAGGCCCAGGATCGGGGAAGTATTGCAGGCGCACGCGTGTCATTTTCTCCCAGTAGCGGGTGGCTTGGTCTTCGGCACCGTCGTAAACGTAATAGGTGTTGATGCGCACCAGGTCTTCCATACGGCAACCCATTCCCGCCAGGGTCCGGCGCATGTTCTGAAAGACGGCATGCGTCTGCGCTTCGATATCGCCGGGTTCGACGACCTCGCCGCGCTCATTTAGCGGCAGCACGCCGCCGACAATTGTCCGCGATCCCACCCGCACCGCTTTCGGAAATGGCAAAGCTTCCTTGAAGGTCCACCCAACCTCTGAAGTCAACTTTGTTATTTGCATGATCGGAAGCTCCCAATGAAAACGAAACGAGTGGAAGGGGAAAGCTCGCGGTGACGCTGACTACCCGTCGACGCTTTCCAATGATGTCAGGGTCCTGCTCCCCTCCGGTCCACACCAGTCGGCGAGAATATCGGTATAGATGGCGACCGATTGCTCGATCCGGTCGACCCGGCAATACTCATTCGTTTGATGCGCCATATGCGGCTCGCCGGGGCCGAGGATCACCACCGGCGCATCGGGATAAGCATGCTTAAGCGCGCAGGCATCGGTGAAAAAGCTGGCCCCGCGCGGCTCAGGCGAAACGCCCAGATGCCGGCCGACGATCTTATAAACTTTCTGCACCCAGGCATCCGAGGCATCGGTCCAGATATGCTGCAGATCGGCCGTCGTCTCGATTTCCGCGATATCCGGCGCCAGATAGGTCAGCAGTTCGTCGCGAACTCGGCCATGACTCATGCCTGGCACTGTGCGGACATCGATCTCGACTTCGGCCCTGTCCGGCACGATATTGACGCTCGATCCGCCGCGAAATGTGCCGACATTGATCGTCGGACTACCTAGAGTCGCGTGGCCGGCGATATTGAAGCCGAAGGCCTCCATCTTGCTGGCTAACCGTGCTCCACGATAGATCGCATTGATGCCCTTTTCCGGCATGGAGCCGTGGGCGCCGACGCCGGTTGCCGAAGCCTTCAGCCAGAGCGCACCCTTATGTCCTATGAGCGGATAGTTCGCGGTCGGTTCAGCCACGACCACGGCGCCGGCCTCGCCCAGCACGTTTCCCAACTTCACGAGGTGAAAGGCTCCCTGGCAGCCAGTCTCTTCGCTGGCGGTCAGCACCAGCACGATGCCGGGACCGTTGCGCAGCATGTCCAGTTGCGCGATGGCCGCCACCACGAAGGCGGCAATGCCGGCCTTCATGTCCGACGACCCTCTGCCATACAACCGGCCGCCTTTGATCTGACCGCCGCAAGGATCGTCATTCCAAGCAGCGCTGCCGATAGGGACCGTATCCAGATGTCCGGTAAAGCAGATTGGCTTCCCTTGACCGCTCGAGCGATAGCCAGCTAAGCGCGCGATGACACTCGTGCGGCCCGGCGAGAACTCGTGATATTCCACTTGGAATCCCGCTTCCGCCAACAGCGCGCCGAGATAGGCCGCACAGGCCTGTTCAGAGCCTGGTGGATTGTATGTCGGAATGCGGATGAGTTGTTGCGCGAGCTTTACGGCTTCGTCCCGTTCCATCATTACCCTGTTTTTCTTTATGAATGTGGCGCTGATCAGCACGACGGCGAGACAGGCGCAACAACAATCGTTGACTTAGCTTGAGCTCACACTGACATTTAGTCAAGTACTTGAATCGAGCCAAACTGACTCTGGTCGTCCTCCCTTATCCTGCCGCCCAGAACGGAATTGCAACCTCCACACCATAACGCGAGACGCCGTAACGAATCTGCCGGTGCGCTTAGATGTACGCTTCGATATC
>DASVDU010000130.1:0-11192 GCA_036380915.1 Hyphomicrobiaceae bacterium
CTACCGGGTCATGCGGCCCGGCGAGCCGCCGACGGTCGAAGCGGCCGAAACGATGTTCCACGGCCTGTTCTTCGATCCGGAGCGCTACGATCTGTCGGCCGTCGGCCGCGTGAAGATGAACATGCGCCTCGACCTCGACGCGCCGGACACCGTCCGTGTGCTGCGCAAGGAGGACATCCTTGCCGTGGTCAAGACGCTGGTCGACCTGCGCGACGGCAAGGGCGAGATCGACGACATCGACCACCTCGGCAACCGCCGGGTGCGTTCGGTCGGCGAGCTCATGGAGAACCAGTACCGCGTCGGCCTCTTGCGCATGGAGCGCGCGATCAAGGAGCGCATGTCGTCGGTCGATATCGACACGGTCATGCCGCAGGACCTGATCAACGCCAAGCCGGCGGCGGCAGCTGTGCGCGAGTTCTTCGGCTCCTCGCAGCTCAGCCAGTTCATGGACCAGACCAACCCGCTCAGCGAGATCACGCACAAGCGGCGTCTGTCGGCTTTGGGACCGGGCGGTCTGACGCGTGAGCGCGCGGGCTTCGAGGTGCGCGACGTGCACCCGACGCACTACGGCCGCATCTGCCCCATCGAGACGCCGGAAGGCCCGAACATCGGCCTGATCAACTCGCTGGCGACGTTCGCCCGCGTGAACAAGTACGGCTTCATCGAGAGCCCGTACCGCAAGGTCGTGAACGGCAAGCTCACCGACGAGGTGGTCTACCTCTCGGCCATGGAGGAGATGCGCCACCACGTTGCCCAGGCGAACGCCGAGGTGGACGAGGAAGGCCGGCTGGTCGGCGACCTCGTCACCTGCCGCTACCAGGGCGACGTCATTCTCGTCTCGCCGGACAGGGTCGATTACATCGACGTGTCGCCGAAGCAGCTCGTGTCTGTCGCTGCGGCGCTCATTCCGTTCCTCGAGAACGACGACGCCAACCGCGCCCTCATGGGCTCGAACATGCAGCGCCAGGCGGTGCCGCTGATCAAGGCCGAGGCGCCGCTCGTCGGCACGGGCATGGAGCCGATCGTGGCCCGTGACTCCGGTGCGGCCATCGCGGCCCGGCGTACCGGCGTCGTGGACCAGGTGGACGCGACGCGCATCGTCATCCGCGCGACCGAGGAGACCGACCCGTCGAAGCCGGGCGTCGACATCTACCGGCTGCGCAAGTTCCAGCGCTCGAACCAGAACACCTGCATCAACCAGCGGCCGCTCGTGAACGTCGGTGACACGGTGCAGGCGGGCGACATCATCGCCGACGGCCCCTCGACGGATCTCGGCGATCTGGCGCTCGGCAAGAACGTGCTCGTCGCGTTCATGCCGTGGATGGGCTACAACTTCGAGGACTCGATCCTGCTCTCCGAGCGGGTCGTCTCGGAGGACGTGTTCACCTCGATCCACATCGAGGAATTCGAGGTGATGGCCCGCGACACTAAGCTCGGTCCGGAAGAGATCACGCGCGACATCCCGAACGTTTCGGAAGAGGCGCTCAAGAACCTCGACGAGGCGGGCATCGTGTACATCGGGGCCGAGGTGAATCCCGGCGACATCCTCGTTGGCAAGATCACGCCGAAGGGTGAGAGCCCGATGACGCCGGAGGAGAAGCTGCTTCGCGCCATCTTCGGTGAGAAGGCCTCCGACGTGCGCGACACCTCGCTCAGGCTGCCGCCGGGCGTGTCCGGCACGGTGGTCGAGGTGCGCGTGTTCAACCGGCACGGCGTCGAGAAGGACGAGCGCGCCATGGCGATCGAGCGCGAGGAGATCGAGCGCCTGGCCAAGGACCGCGATGACGAGCTGCAGATCCTCGATCGCAACGTCTACGGCCGCCTGAAGGACGCGCTGCTCGGCAAGGAAGTCGCCAAGGGTCCGAAGGGGGCCCGCAAAGGCACTGAAATCGACGAGGCGGTCCTGGCCGACATCCCGCGCAGCCAATGGTGGGAGATCGGGCTCAAGGACGAGAAGGCTCAGGCCGAGGTCGAGGCCATCCAGAAGCAGTACGAAGAGGCCAAGAAGAGCCTCGAGCGCCGCTTCGTGGACAAGGTCGACAAGCTGCAGCGCGGTGACGAGCTGCCGCCAGGCGTGATGAAGATGGTCAAGGTCTTCGTCGCGGTGAAGCGGAAGATCCAACCCGGCGACAAGATGGCTGGCCGCCACGGCAACAAGGGCGTCGTGTCGATGATCGTGCCCGTCGAGGACATGCCGTTCCTCGAGGACGGCACGCCCGTCGACGTGGTGCTGAACCCCCTCGGCGTGCCCTCGCGCATGAACGTCGGGCAGATCCTCGAGACGCATCTCGGCTGGGCCTGCCGCGGACTCGGGCGCATCATCGATGAGGCGCTGGAGCAGTACCGCGAGAGCGGCCAGCTGGATCGTCTCAAAGAGACCATTGAGAAGGTCTACGGGAAGGCTGACGGCGTCAGCAAACTGACGAACGAGGAGCTCGTCGCGTTGGGCGAGCAGCTTCGCGTAGGTGTGCCGGTGGCTTCGCCAGTGTTCGATGGTGCCCGCGAGACAGACATCAACGAGATGCTGCAGCTCGCCGGCTTCGACACCACGGGCCAGGTCACGCTCTATGACGGGCGCACGGGCGAGCCGTTCGATCGCAAGGTCACGGTCGGCTACAAGTATCTGCTGAAGCTGCACCACCTTGTCGACGACAAGATCCATGCGCGCTCCATCGGTCCCTACAGTTTGGTCACCCAGCAGCCGCTGGGCGGCAAGGCGCAGTTTGGTGGCCAGCGCTTCGGCGAGATGGAGGTGTGGGCGCTCGAGGCCTATGGCGCCGCGTACACCCTGCAGGAAATGCTGACGGTGAAGTCGGACGACGTGGCCGGTCGCACCAAGGTCTACGAGGCGATCGTCCGTGGCGACGACACCTTCGAGGCCGGCATTCCCGAGAGCTTCAACGTGCTCGTGAAGGAAATGCGGGCGCTGGGCCTCAACGTCGACCTGATCAACTCGGAAGCACCGGCGCTCGAGGAGGCAGAGGAAGAGCAGCCGGTGCGGCCGCAACTGCCGTCGCCAGCCGCAGAGTGAGACGAAACCCGCTCCCCGTCGCGAAAGCGCCGGGGAGCAGCCCGGAGCGGGGGAGGATGAGCGGAAGAACGCGATCTCCCTCGCCCGACTCTCTTCCCGAGTGGGGCACGGGCTTGAGAGACAATCGATCGATTTTACCTGGAGCGCGCTGCAGCACCGCGCGCGAGGAGAGAGCCGAATGAACGAGATCTCGAATATTTTCAAACAGCAGCAGGTCCTGCCGACTTTCGACCAGATCAAGATCTCTATCGCCAGCCCCGAAACCATCCTGTCGTGGTCGTTCGGCGAGATCAAGAAGCCTGAGACCATCAACTACCGCACGTTCAAGCCGGAGCGGGACGGGCTGTTTTGCGCGCGCATCTTCGGCCCGATCAAGGACTACGAGTGCTTGTGCGGCAAGTACAAGCGCATGAAGTACAAGGGCCTGATCTGCGAGAAGTGCGGTGTCGAGGTGACGCTCGCAAAGGTGCGGCGCGAGCGCATGGGCCATATCGAGCTCGCCGCTCCCGTGGCTCACATCTGGTTTTTGAAGTCGCTGCCCTCCCGCATCGGCCTGCTGCTCGATATGTCGCTGAAGGACCTCGAGCGGGTACTCTACTTCGAGAACTACATCGTCATCGAGCCGGGCGTTTCGACGTTCCGCGAAAAGCAGCTTATCACCGAGGAACAGTACAACCAGGCGATCGAGGAGTTCGGCCCCGACAGCTTCACGGCGGGTATCGGCGCCGAGGCGATCCGTCAGCTTCTGGCCTCCCTGGACCTGCACAAGATCCGGGATGAGCTGCGCCAGGAGATCCAGGAGTCGACCACGGAGCTGAAGCCGAAGAAGCTTGCGAAGAGGCTCAAGGTCATCGAGGCGTTCATCGAGTCCGGCAACCGGCCGGAGTGGATGATCATGACGGTCATCCCGGTCATCCCGCCCGAGCTGCGCCCGCTGGTGCCGCTCGATGGCGGCCGCTTCGCCACGTCCGATCTCAACGACCTCTACCGTCGCGTCATCAACCGCAACAACCGCCTGAAGCGGCTGATGGAGCTGCGCGCGCCCGACATCATCATCCGCAACGAGAAGCGGATGCTGCAGGAGGCTGTTGACGCGCTGTTCGACAACGGGCGGCGCGGGCGCGTCATCACGGGCGCCAACAAGCGCCCGCTGAAGTCGCTCGCCGACATGCTGAAGGGCAAGCAGGGCCGCTTCCGCCAGAACCTGCTCGGCAAGCGCGTCGACTATTCGGGCCGTTCGGTCATCGTGGTCGGCCCGGAGCTGAAGCTGCATCAGTGCGGCCTGCCGAAGAAGATGGCGCTCGAGCTGTTCAAGCCGTTCATCTACGCGCGGCTGCAGACGCTCGGCCAGGCGGCGACCGTCAAGCAGGCGAAGAAGCTGGTCGAGAAAGAGAAGCCGGAAGTCTGGGACGTGCTCGACGAGGTGATCCGCGAGCATCCGGTGCTGCTCAACCGCGCACCGACGCTGCACCGCCTCGGCATCCAGGCGTTCGAGCCGGTGCTGATCGAGGGCAAGGCGATCCAGCTGCATCCGCTGGTCTGCGCGGCCTTCAACGCTGACTTCGACGGCGACCAGATGGCCGTGCACGTGCCGCTGTCACTCGAGGCGCAGCTCGAGGCGCGCGTGCTGATGATGTCGACCAACAACATCCTGCACCCGGCCAACGGCTCGCCCATCATCGTGCCGAGCCAGGATATCGTGCTTGGCCTGTACTACCTGTCCATGGTTCGTGACGGCGAGCCGGGCGAGGGGATGATCCTCGGATCCGCCGCCGAAGCGCGTCATGCGCTCGAGGCTGGCACCGTGACCCTGCATGCCAAGGTCAAGGGCCGCTTCCGCTCGCTCGATGAAAACGGCAACGAGGTGGTCCAACTCTACGACACCACGCCCGGCCGCATGATCCTGGGTGAGCTGCTGCCGCAGCAACCGGGAGTCAAGTTTGAACTGGTGAACCAGCTCCTCACGAAGAAGGCCATCTCCAGCATGATCGATGCCGTCTACCGCAATTGCGGGCAGAAGGAGACGGTCATCTTCTGCGACCGGATCATGCAGCTCGGCTTCTACCATGCCTTCAAGGCGGGCATCTCGTTCGGCAAGGACGACATGGTCGTACCGGACTCGAAGGCGCGGATCGTCGAGGAGACGACCGAGCTCGTGCGCGAGTTCGAGCAGCAGTACAATGACGGCCTCATCACGCAGCTCGAGAAGTACAACAAGGTGGTCGACGCGTGGTCGAAGTGCACCGACCAGATCGCCAAGGAGATGATGGATCACATCTCCGCGGTCCGGAAGGACAGTAACGGCCGCGAGCTGCCCATCAACTCGATCTACATGATGAGCCACTCGGGTGCCCGCGGCTCGCCGGCGCAGATGAAGCAGCTCGCCGGCATGCGCGGCCTGATGACCAAGCCGTCGGGCGAGATCATCGAGACGCCGATCATCTCCAACTTCAAGGAGGGTCTGTCGGTTCTCGAGTACTTCAACTCGACGCACGGCGCCCGCAAGGGCCTCGCGGACACGGCCTTGAAGACCGCCAACTCCGGCTACCTGACGCGCCGTCTCGTGGACGTCGCGCAGGATAGCATCATCGTCGAGGAGGACTGCGGGACCGACGCCGGCATCAACGTGCAGGCGGTGGTCGACGCAGGCCAGGTGGTGGTCTCGCTGGGCAACCGTGTCCTGGGCCGTACGGCGGCTGAGGACATCATCGATCCAGCGACCGGCGAGGTCATCGTCCCCACAGGCAAGCTGATCGAGGAGCGCGAGGCGGAGGCGATCGAGAGAGCCCAGATCCAGGAGGTTCGCATCCGTTCGGTGCTGACCTGCGAGACGGTGACGGGCGTCTGCGCCAAGTGCTACGGCCGCGATCTGGCACGCGGCACGCCGGTCAACATCGGTGAGGCCGTCGGCGTCATTGCGGCCCAGTCGATCGGCGAGCCAGGCACGCAGCTCACGATGCGCACCTTCCACATCGGCGGTACGGCGCAGGTGGTCGATACGTCCTTCATCGAGTCGAACTTCAACGGCACGGTGAGGATCAAGAACCGCAACGTCGTGCGTGACAGCCAGGGGCGCCTGATCTCGATGGGCCGCTCGATGTCGATCTGCATCGTCGACCAGTCCGGCAGGGAGCTGGCCACGCACAAGATCACCTACGGTGCGCGTCTGCTCGTGGACGAGGGCGACACGGTCAAGCGCGGCACGCGCCTGGCGCAGTGGGACCCGTACACGCGACCCATCCTCACCGAGGTCGACGGCACTGTCGACTTCGAGGATCTGGTCGAGGGTGCCTCGATGCGCGAGCAGACCGACGAGGTCAAGGGCACGACCAATCGCGTCGTCATCGACTGGCGTGCCTCGCCGCGCGGTGCCGACCTGAAGCCGGCCATCGTCATCAAGGACGAGAACGGTAAGCCCATTAAGGTGGCCCGTGGCGGCGATGCCCGCTACCTGCTGCCCGTGGACGCGATCCTGTCGGTCGAGCCGGGTGCACAGGTCAAGGCAGGTGACGTGCTCGCTCGTATCCCGATGGCGTCGGCCCGCTCGGGCGACATCACCGGTGGTCTGCCGCGCGTTGCGGAGCTGTTCGAAGCCCGCCGTCCGAAGGATCATGCGATCATCGCGGAAATCTCCGGCACGGTCGAGTTCGGCAAGGACTACAAGAACAAGCAGCGGATCACGATCCGTCCGGACGACGAGGAGCAGCCGCCGGTCGAGTACCTGATCCCGCGTGGCAAGAGCCTCGCCGTGCAGCATGGCGACCGTATCGAACGGGGCGACTTCGTCTACGACGGCCACCCGGCACCGCACGACATCCTGGCGATCAAGGGCGTCGAGGAACTGGCGAACTACCTGATCAACGAGATCCAGGACGTCTACCGGCTGCAGGGCGTGACGATCAACGACAAGCACATCGAGGTAATCGTTCGCCAGATGCTGCAGAAGGTCGAGGTGACGGATCCCGGCGACACGACGTTCATCAAGGGCGAGCAGATCGACCGCATCGAGCTCGACGAGGTGAATGCCAAGATCGAGAAGCAGGGCGGGCGGCCGGCAACGGCGCAGCCCATCCTGCTCGGCATCACCAAGGCGTCGCTGCAGACTCGCTCGTTCATCTCTGCGGCCTCCTTCCAGGAGACCACGCGCGTGCTCACCGAGGCCGCCGTCAACGGCAAGGTCGACACGCTCGAGGGCCTGAAGGAGAACGTGATCGTCGGCCGGCTCATCCCGGCCGGCACGGGCGGCATGCTGCGCCGCCTGCGCCGGATCGCGGCCAAGCGTGACGAGCTCATCGCCCGCGAGCGGGCGAAGGCCGACTCCGAGCGGGCTCTGGCTGGCCCGGACCTGGAGATGCCTCGGGAACGGCGGCGCCGCCGCGCCGAGGAGGCGGCCGAGTAGTCGGGTCACCGGCCGTGTTGAAACGGAAATGGCCACCCACGGGTGGCCATTTTCATTTGGTGGTGCTCACGGTCGCCTCGATCGCCCGATCTTCCCTTCGGCAGTCGGCGCACCCATATTTACCTTGCGTCGGCTTACTGCACGCGCAATCGCGGTCGGAAGTAGGGTGGTGCGGCGGAAAAAACTCATCTGGCGCGCCTCATTGCTGTTGACCTGAGGGGGGCGCCTGTATATGGTCCGCGCACTCTCACGGTAGGTGGTAGGCCGCATCGGGCGCTGGCGAATGCTTCGGGCCTGAATCCTAAACGCTACCGTAGCAAAGCAGAGAACAACTTCGGCCCATGATCCCCGGACTCGTGCCGCGGATCCTCTGGTTTCGTCGTACCCGCCGCGCTCCGGCATGGAAGTGGCAGGTGCGGCTTGGCGCTTCCCGCGTCCCGTGATGCGGGGAGCTCTCGTGGAATGGAAGAAGGCGCATGCCGACGATACAGCAGCTGGTCCGGAAGCCGCGACAGCAGAAGGTTTACCGCGAGAAATCGCGCCACATGGAGGGCTCCCCGCAGAAGCGCGGGGTCTGCACGCGCGTCTATACGACGACGCCGAAGAAGCCGAACTCAGCCCTTCGCAAGGTCGCCAAGATCCGGCTGACCAACGGCTACGAGGTGATCGGCTACATCCCGGGCGAGGGCCACAACCTGCAGGAGCACTCCGTGGTGCTGATCCGCGGCGGTCGCGTCAAGGACTTGCCGGGTGTC
Source organism: Hyphomicrobiaceae bacterium (assembly GCA_036380915.1). Classification (GTDB taxonomy): domain Bacteria; phylum Pseudomonadota; class Alphaproteobacteria; order Rhizobiales; family Hyphomicrobiaceae; genus ZC4RG25. Next base: position 8,186 of record DASVDU010000130.1, read on the forward strand.
CGCTACCACATCATCCGTGGCGTCCTCGACACCCAGGGCGTGGCCGACCGCAAGCAGCGTCGCTCCAAGTACGGTGCGAAGCGGCCGAAGTGATCTGAAACGGAAACGATACGTTCATTCCTGCGGGCGCAGGCCATGAGGCCCCATACGGGATGTTCGAGGTGGAAGTGAGCCGCCCAGCGGCTTGAGCGAAGACAGGAACGAGACGCATGTCCCGCCGCCACAGAGCCGAGAAGCGCGAGATCAACCCTGATCCCAAGTACGGCGATCAGGTGATCACGAAGTTCATGAATGCGGTCATGAACCAAGGCAAGAAGTCCGTTGCCGAGCGCATCGTCTATGGCGCTCTCGAGCGGATGGAGAGCCGCGCCAAGCAGGACCCGGTTCAATTGTTCCGTCAGGCGCTCGAGAACGTGATGCCTGCAGTAGAGGTGCGCTCCCGCCGCGTCGGTGGCGCAACCTATCAGGTGCCGGTAGAGGTCCGCGCTGACCGCCGGCAGGCGCTTGCCATCCGCTGGATCATCACAGCGGCGCGGGCGCGTAACGAGAATACGATGGTGGAGCGGCTCTCGGGCGAGTTGCTCGATGCCGCCAACAACCGTGGAACAGCGGTGAAGAAGCGGGAAGACACGCACAAGATGGCCGAGGCCAACCGCGCCTTTTCACATTACCGCTGGTGACGAATTCTGGAGACTGAGCCCATGCCGCGCTCACACAAGATCGAGGACTACCGCAATTTTGGCATCATGGCGCACATCGATGCCGGAAAGACGACGACGACCGAGCGGATCCTCTATTTCACAGGCAAGTCGTACAAGATCGGCGAGACCCACGAGGGCTCCGCGACCATGGACTTCATGGAGCAGGAGCAGGAGCGCGGCATCACCATCGCTTCGGCTGCGACGACCTGCTTCTGGAAGGGTAAGCGGCTGAACATCATCGACACCCCAGGCCACGTCGACTTCACGATCGAGGTGGAGCGCAGCCTGCGTGTGCTCGACGGTGCGGTATGCGTGCTCGACTCGAGCCAGGGTGTGGAGCCGCAGACGGAAACGGTCTGGCGCCAGGGCGACAAGTACAACGTTCCCCGCATCGTTTTCGCGAACAAAATGGATAAGACCGGCGCCGACTTCTACATGTGCGTCGGTGACATTAAAGAGAAGCTCGGTGCGCGAGCTGTACCCATCCAAATCCCCATCGGAACTGAAAGCAGTTTCAAGGGTGTCGTTGACCTCATCCGGATGAAGGCGATCCTCTGGGAGGGTGACGGCAAGGACGCGAAGATGATCGAGCAGGACATTCCTGCCGATCTGGCTGACAAAGCGGCGGAGTACCGCGCCGCCATGATCGAAGCGGCCGTCGAGATGGACGACGACGTCATGGCGGCCTACCTCGACGGTACCGAGCCCGACGAGGAAACACTCAAACGCTGCATCCGTAAGGCGACCATCACGCGCGCATTCTACCCCATGCTGTGCGGCTCGGCGTTCAAGAACAAGGGCGTGCAGCCGCTGCTCGACGCGGTCGTCGATTACCTCCCTGCTCCATCCGATCGCGAGGCCTTCAAGGCGACGAATCCGAAAACGGGTGAGGAAGTGGTCCGCCGTCCGTCGGACGACGAGCCGCTGTCGATGCTGGCCTTCAAGATCATCGACGATCCGCACGTCGGCTCGATTACGTTCTGCCGTGTCTACTCGGGCAAGGTGCAGAGCGGCATGGCGCTCGCCAACACCACGCGCGACAAGAAGGAGCGCGTCGGGCGCATGTACCTGATGCACGCCAACGCCCGCGAGCAGATCGAGGAGGCGTACGCCGGGGACATCATCGCTCTGGCCGGCCTGAAGGACACCCGCACGGGGGAGACGCTGTCCGATCCCAACAAGCCGGTACTGCTGGAGAAGATGGAGTTCCCCGAGCCCGTCATCGAGCAGGCGATCGAGCCGAAGTCGAAGGCGGATCAGGAGAGAATGGCGCTGGCGCTGCAGAAGCTGGCGGCCGAGGACCCCTCCTTCAGCGTGTCGACCGATCCGGAGAGTGGCCAGACCCGCATCAAGGGCATGGGCGAGCTGCACCTCGACATCAAGATCGACATCCTGCGCCGGACGCATAAGGTCGACGTCAGCGTCGGGGCGCCGCAGGTTGCCTACCGCGAGACGTTGGCCCGGTCGGCCGAGGTCGACTACACGCACAAGAAGCAGACCGGCGGTACCGGTCAGTTCGCCCGCGTGAAGTTGCGTCTCGAGCCGAATGAGCCTGGCAAGGGCAACGTATTCGCCTCTGAAATCGTCGGTGGCGTCGTGCCCAAGGAGTATATTCCGGGCGTCGAGAAGGGTGTTCAGTCGGTGTGGGATTCCGGTGTTCTGATCGGGTTCCCCATGGTCGACACCAAGGTGACGCTGTTCGACGGCGCTTTCCACGAGGTGGACAGCTCCGTGATCGCGTTCGAGATTGCCGCCCGGGCTGCCATGCGTGAAGGTGCGACCAAGGCAGGCGTCAAGCTCCTTGAGCCGATCATGGACGTCGAGGTGGTGACGCCTGGCGACTTCGTCGGCAACGTCATTGGCGACATCAACAGCCGCCGTGGTCAGATCCGCAGCCAGGAGATGCGGGGCAACGCCACCGTCATCCGGGCCTACGTGCCGCTCGCCAACATGTTCGGCTACGTCAGCCAGCTGCGCTCGATGAGCCAGGGCCGCGCGTCCTACACCATGCAATTCGCGCACTACGCCGAGGTGCCGCGCGCGGTCGCGGAAGAGGTGAAGGCGAAGTACGCCTGATCCCCGCGGGGAAAACAGAACAGCTGGATCGAGGCTTCGGCCGTGATCCGTCGAAGGACAGAACTGGATTAAATGAACTGAGGAGAGCCACCGATGGCCAAACAAAAATTTGAGCGGACGAAGCCGCACGTGAACGTGGGCACGATCGGTCACGTTGACCATGGGAAGACGACGCTGACGGCGGCTCTGACGAAGGTCTCAGCGGATCAGGGCTGGACGACGGAGGCGGT
>DASVDU010000131.1:0-3145 GCA_036380915.1 Hyphomicrobiaceae bacterium
AGCTCGTCGCGAAACGCGCAGTCCGGCCAGGCGAGCAACACGTTAAGCACCACGCCGAGCAGGCTCTTGTCGCCCTTGACGAGGGCCGTGCGAAGCTCCTGCTTCAACGTATCGCACAGCTTTCGGTACGCCTCGGCCTGAGCCTCCGTCATCCCGACTTCCTCGAAGTGCTCGGCGTACGGCGGCAGGACATCGCCGCCGATTTCCTTCAGCTTCAAAAAGACCGTCAAGGGCAGCACGTAACGCATGATTCCCTTCGGACCGAATCCCGGACCCTTGGCCGCGCGGTGGCTGATGTTGCGTCCGCGGGCGGTACGGTGCGAGGTGCTCTCGGATTCCTTGTAGATGTCCTTGATCACCCCGTGCTCCCTCATGAAGGCCATGGCGGCCGCGCCGAGGCTCCGGCGGGCGTTATAGCGGTAGCCGTCCTCGATCATCATGCGCGGGTTCAACCGCCACAGGAGATAGAAGAGGTCGTCCGCGTAGCCGCCCATCAGCGTGCCGGTGAGCAGCAGCACCTTCCGGCATTTCCTGGCGAGAACTGCCATCGCCTGGCCCTGGGCCGAACCTTCGTTCTTGTACTCGTGCCCCTCGTCCACCACTAGGAGGCCGAAGAAGCCTTGCGGCAGGTAGCGCTTGATGAACTCGGTCGGCTGGTATCCGCCCTGCCCGAACGAGAACTCCATGTTGGCCATGGCGCGCTCGAGCCGCTGCGCCTGCCGGTCGTGGAAGAAGAGCTCCCCATCCTCGTTCATCAGATTGATGAACTCGTAGAGATTGTCCTCGAGCATCCCGGCGAGCATGTCTTCGCCGAAAGCCGTAACGAGCCGCTCCGCGGTCTTGCTACCGACGGTAGGGATGCGGCGCATCGCATCGAGCACCAGTTCCCGGCGCGACCGGCTGCCGGAATGCGGGTGAACGAGACTCCACAGCGGAGCTTCGCAGGCCTTGCACGCCTGACGATCGCTGGCGAGCTGAATGCGTGCCCGCTCGATCGTCAGCGGAGCATCGCCCTCCGTGCCGCTCACGGGGCCGGTGACCCAGGCCCCGCAATCCGAGCACGTGGCATAGCGCAGCTTCTGCCGGCCAAGCTCGTTCGCCACGATGACTTCGCGTGACGTAAACGTCGGCCGCCAGTTGAACCCCATGCGCATGCGTACGCGGCCCAGGACGAAGAACTCGGGCCCGGCCGGGGGTTTCCCCATCTGCCGCAACTGCAGGAGCTTGCGGAGCGTATCCGGGCCGTTCAGCACCCACACGGTCGCCCCGGGGACCGTCTCGCGGATCTCCCGGCGCCACTTGTAGACCAGGTGCGGCGGCGCGATGACGATGGTTCGCGGATAGCCCGCCTCGTGCATGATCGCCGCCGCGGCGATCGCCATCATGGTCTTGCCGGTACCCATCTCGGCATTGATCACGCCGGCGGGCTGGTCCTCGTCGATCAGCAGACGGCTCACGGCCTGCACGACCGCCCGCTGAGCCGGGAATGGCTTCCGAAGAAGCCGATCCATGGCCGCCTCGCGGGCAAGATTGACGTCGCCATCGAAGAGCGGCGGGTTTTGCTCTCGAACTGCATCGAGCAGCCCATCGCCGAAGTCGGTGATGAACTCCGCGAGCGGAATGACTTCCTGGGTTCCTACACTGTGAAGCATGGTTCTCTCCTGGATGAAAAAGCGGAGAGCACCCTCCCCTGCGGGAAGGTGACTCCCCGCAGGGTTGACGAAAAGATGGCCGCTACGCGGCCTTTGACGTGGTCCGAATCTCTACCGGGGTCGGTAACCGCCGGTTAGGTAGACCGAATCCTTTTTGGCTTTCAGCGTCTTTGCCTCTTCCTCGGTCAGCCCGACAAACTCGGTGGGCAAGAACGAGATCTCGTCCGGGAAGTAACTGAAGAGCTTCTTCACGGAGCCATCGCTAAACGTGGCTGTAACGATAGGCAGCGGGTCCCACACCTCCTGCGGCATGGGACTGATCGTGGCGCTGACGATGCGAGGCGGCGTGCTCACAGTCCCCGATCCTACAAGCATGGTTCTCTCCTTGTCGAAGATCGCGGAGAGCACCTCCCTGCGGGAAGGTGACTCCCCGCAGGGTTGACGGAACTAGCGTCCGCTATGCCGCTTGCTTGAGCTTGGAGAGCGCGAGCTCCCCGCGCTTGACCAACGTGGATACGACGCCGAGGAACGAATCCGGCACCGTCACTTTCTGCGCCGAGACCCGGCCGAGCGGCGGGAACGCCGAATCGGCCATGGCCTTGACGCAATCGTCGAAACACGCCTTCATGAGCGTGGTTTGCCACTCGTCGAGGAGCGGCACCGGGGAAAGCAGCTTGAAGACTTCCCACACCCTGCTCAGCACCTTGTCGGCACCGCTTTCTGCGCTGTGCTGTGGATCGAGCACCCAGGCTGTACGGGTAGCGCGGTCCGGCCGAACGATCGCGGGATCGTAGATCCACGTGTGCGCCAGGTTGCCGAACACGTTCTCCCGCGGCAGACGGCCCGCCAACTTCTGCAGGCCTTCCGCGCTTCCCAGCCGCACCGTCTCGCCGGCGGCATGAGCACCCGCGCCTGGTTCAGCCAGGTGGAAGACCTCGAGCCCGCCCTCTGTCGGCTTGAGATAGAAGGCGGCAAACAGCTGCTGGATGGCCGTATCGCGGCCAAAGCACGAAAGAAACAACAGCCGGCCTTCCTCGTCGCGCACGCAGGCATCGACGAAGACGTCGGCGACCTCCTTGATTCTGAACATAGGCATCTCCTCTATCAACGTTTAAGCGATCTACAGAAGCCCGCGCTCGGCGAACGACATCACGGCGTTGCCGCCGATCACGAAGTGGTCGAGCACTCTGACCTCGACGAGGCTCAGGGCCTCTCTCAGCGAACGAGTCAGCAGCTCGTCGGACTGGCTCGGCTGCGCGACTCCGGACGGATGGTTGTGCGCGAAGATCACCGCCGCGGCATTGAAGTAGAGGCTGCGCTTCACCACTTCCCGGGGATAAACGCTCGTCTGGGTGAGCGTGCCGCGGAACATCTCCTCGGCCTCGATCAGCCGGTGCTGCGCGTCCAGAAACAGGACCATGAACACCTCGTAACTCCGCCCCATGAGGGAGATGCGCAGGTAATCGCGCACCGCCTGGGGCGAAGTCAGGGCA
>DASVDU010000132.1:0-11752 GCA_036380915.1 Hyphomicrobiaceae bacterium
CGTTGGGCGAGGCGGGTTGCGGCAGGGGTTTGCGCTCGAGGGGCCCGATGCGCTTTCTCTTGCGCCGGCGCACGGCGAGGCCAGCCTCCCGGTAGAGGCGATAGGTCTTTTTCACGTTTACGCTCCAGCCCTCGCGCCTGAGCAGCACATGGATGCGCCGGTAGCCATAGCGGCGCTTGGCGGCGGCGAGCGCGCCGATGCGATCGCGAAGGCCGGTACAGGCCGGCCGGCGCGAACGATAGCGGTAGAGGGAGCGGGAGATCGCCATCAGCCCGCAGGCGCGCGTCACGCCGAAGCGGTGCTCGTCCATGAGCACCGCGACGGCCTCGCGCTTCGCCTGCGGGCTTACCATTTTCGCTTGAGCAGATCCTTCAAGGCCACCTTGTCGAGCTCAGCGTCGGCCAGCAGGCGCTTGAGCCTCGCGTTTTCCTGCTCGAGGTCCTTCAGGCGCCGGGCCTCGGAGACCGTGAGGCCCGCGTACTTGGCCTTCCAGTTGTAGAAGGTGGCCTCGGAGATGCCGTGCTTGCGACACAGGTCCGACGTCTTGGTCCCGGCCTCGGCCTCCTTCAGCACCGCGATGATTTGCTCTTCGGTGAAACGCTTCTTCTTCAATGGTCCGCTCCTCCCTCGGGGCGGACTCTACCTCAGGTCGGGACTAAAATCGGGGGGCGGGTCAGAAGGGCTCCTCGCCTCGGGCGCGCTGGTCGTCGACGCCTGCCGTCGCGGCCTGCGCGCAGGCAGCGACTGGCGGCCGCTTGCGCGCCGCCCGGTGCTGTTCGCGTTGGCACGCGCGCTCGCCGAGGCGTGGCCCGGCGACGTCGATCGAAACACATTGATCGCTCGCGCGTTTCGCACCCGTCACCCCAACGAGTCGCACCGCGCGCGCCTGCGCGTCGAGATCGGCCGTTTGCGCGCACTCGTCGCACCGCTGGCGCATATCGAGGCCAGCGCGCGCGGTTTCGCGCTCACGCCGCGGGGCCGCCGTGCCGTCGTCGTTCTGGTGCCGCCCATCGACGGCGATCAGGCGTCGCTCGCGGCGCTGCTCGCCGACGGCGCCGCCTGGTCCACCTCCGCCCTCGCGCTGGCCCTCGGAACCAGCCAGCGTACGGTCCAGCGTGCGCTCCTCGAGCTGGAAGCCGCCGGACGCGTGCGCTCGATCGGGCGCGCACGCACGAAGCGCTGGCTGTCGCCGCCGCTGGCCGGATTCACGACGATCTTGTTACTCCCTGCCGCGCTGCCGCTCGGGTAGATTGCTCTCGCGGCGCATTCGAAGCGCCACACAAGGAGTAGAGCAATGACCCGCAAGACGAAACCGCAGCTACCGGCGTGCGCGGCCGAGATCGTGCGTGAGTACGGCCCGTTCGCCGACGCCGACCAGATCCACGGCGTCACTCACGACGGCCACCGCGTCTGGGCAGCCGTGGGGCCCAGGCTGATCGCCTTCGATCCTGCGAGCGGCCAGCTGGCGCGCACGCTGGAGTGCGCCGGCGGCGCCGGCACCGCATTCGACGGCACATACCTCTATCAAATCGCCGAAGCGCGCATCGACAAGATCGATCCCGCCACCGGCGAAGTCGTGGCGTCGATCCCCGCGCCCGGCAACGGCGGCGACTCGGGCCTGGCCTGGGCCGAGGGCAGCCTGTGGGTGGGGCAGTACCGCGACCGCAAGATCCACCGGATCGATCCCGAGACCGGCGCCATCCTCGGCACCATCGAGTGCAACCGCTTCGTCACCGGCGTGACCTGGATCGACGGCGACCTGTGGCACGGCACCTGGGAAGCTGATGAGAGCGACATCCGCCGAATCGACCCGGAGAGCGGCGCCGTGCTCGAGCGACTGGAGATGCCGCCCGGCACCGGCGTCAGCGGGCTCGAGTCCGACGGGGCGGACCTGTTCTATTGCGGCGGCGGGCCGAGCGGAAAGGTCCGCGCGGTGCGACGGCCGAAAGGAGCGAAACGATGACCAACCACAGGACTGCAACCCTGCAGAATTAAAGGGGCCGGGCTCGAGGCTCGTTGCGGCTCGGGCCAAGCCCAGGCGCCGTACTAGTAGTGGGGCTGCTCGTAGACATAGGCCTTGCGGTCTGCGTGAAGCAGCTATAAACATGCCAGCTAACGTGCCGCTGGTTCCGACTCAACACCAGCGAAGTGCGGTTGCTCGCTGCACAGCGGCAGCGTTAGCCGTCATCCCGCCCATTTCGGGACACAGAGGAGACTGCCATGTCCGCCGCAAAGATTCGCGAAGCACTCGCAAAGGTTGCTGAAGTCGTTGCGAAGGATCCGGAGAAGGCACGTGTCAAGAGTGCCCCCGCTACCGCCCTGATCGAGCGTGGCCTCAGATGTCGGGTCACGGGTCCCGCGGGTGAGCTGATCCATACCGACATGCCGACCGGCATGGGCGGAGACGCTTCAGCGCCGAATCCCGCCTGGTTTATGAGAGCTGCACTGGCGTCATGCAATGTAACCAGAATCGCAATGCGAGCCGCAGAGCGGGGCATCGACCTTACGAAGCTCGAAGTCTCGGTATCCAGCGAGACCGACAGTCGAGGGTTACTCGGGCTTGATGAGAATGCTTCCGCGGCAATGAGGCCCTTACACGTGCACGTAAGAATCAGCGCTACCGACGCCTCCGCGGAGGATCTTAAGAAACTGGTTGACTGGGCATGCGCTCATTCCCCCGTTGCGTGCACCGATCCGAACACGGCAACCATGGACATTCAGGTCGGATAGGCTGCGGTGATCCATCACGGCCAGGCGCGGTCTACGGCGAATATCTCGAACGGATCGAGCACAGCAACTGCACCATACGCACATCATGAGAAGCCAACGAATCGACACGGACGGCATCTCTCTCTATTCCGAAGCATTCGGCGACGCAGGCGATCCGCCTGTTCTCTTGATCATGGGCGCCATGGCGTCGGGCGTCTGGTGGCCGGAGGACTTCTGTCGGGAGCTCGCCGGCAGGGGCCGCTACGTGGTCCGGTACGATCACCGCGACACCGGCAGATCGACGAGCTATGAACCGGGTCAGGCAGGCTACACCACCGAGGATCTCGCCGACGATGCTGTCCGCGTGCTCGATGGCTACGGGATCGGCCAAGCTCATTTGGTCGGGATGTCGCTCGGAGGCTATCTCTCGCAAATCGTCGCGCTGAAGCATCCCGGCCGCGTGCTCACGCTGACGCTCATCGCCTCGGAGCGGCTCGCCTCCGCCGATCCGAGCATGCCTTCGATGGATCCATCGATCCTCGAGCACCACGCGAAGGCCGCCGAGGTCGACTGGTCGGACCGCGAGGCGGTGGTGGAGTACCAGGTCGGCGCCTGGCGGCTCCTCTCCGGATCGGCGCACCCGTTCGACGAGGACGCGATTCGCGCGATGGCCGTCGCCGATTTCGACCGTACGCCGGATCCGCGCACGGCCTTTAACCATGCCACTCTCGGCGATGCGAAGCGCTGGGTCGGCCGCCTCCACGAGATCACCGCCCCGGCCCTCGTCATCCATGGCACCGAAGACCCGGTGCTCCCCTACGCGCACGGACTCGCTCTGCGCGATGCGCTGCCTAGCGCGACGCTGTTGACCCTCGAAGGCACGGGGCACGAGCTGCATCGATCCGATTGGGGCGTGATTCTCGATGCCATCGAGCGGCATACCCGACCACGATTGAAAGCCTAGCTCAGGCTTTCGAGCGAGAGCATGCTTGATCCTTTCTCGAAAAACGTGGTCTGTCCCCTATTGTTGTTGCTATTGTTGTTGCTTTCTCGAAAAACGTGGTCTGTCCCCTATTGTTGCTATTGTTGCTGCAGCTTCGGCTCATTTACAAAGGAGAAGGGACATGGTCCAGCCAGCAAAGAACACGGTCTGTCTCTGGTACGATGGCGGCGCCGAGGAGGCTGCGCGGTTCTACGCCAGGACCTTTCCCGATTCCTCCGTCGGGGCGGTGCACCGCGCACCGGGAGACTTCCCGTCGGGAAAGAAAGGCGACGTGTTGACCGTCGAATTCACCGTGATGGGGATTCCGTGCATCGGGCTCAACGGCGGGCCCGCGTTCAAGCACAGCGAAGCATTCTCGTTTCAGGTCGCAACCACCGACCAGGCGGAAACGGATCGCTACTGGAACGCGATCGTCGGCAACGGCGGCGAGGAGAGCGCGTGCGGCTGGTGCCGGGACAAATGGGGATTGTCCTGGCAGATCACGCCCATCGCCCTGACGAACGCGGTCACCAATCCCGACCCTGCCGTCGCCAAGCGCGCGTTTGATGCGATGATGCAGATGAAAAAGATCGACATCGCGGCAATCGAGGCGGCGTGCCGCGGTTGAGGAACGCGGCGGCACGTCCGGCATGGCCGGTCGACCGCGGGTAACTGGGGCAGGCGTGATCGATTGCTCGAACCGCTCGCTCGCAAGCGAGGGACGAAAGGAAGGATGCGACTGTGGTGACGAGCCGGATGGGCCTGCGATGAAATAGAGGCGGAACAAATGCCAATCCTGCTGTTCTCGCTCAGAAGCGTACCCGATGACGAAGCGGAAGAGGTTCGACAGTTGTTGGCGTCGAACCGAATCGATTTCTATGAAACGCCTGCGGGCAGGTGGGGGATATCGTCGCCGGGGATCTGGCTGCACGACGGGTACCAACTGCCGAAAGCCAGGTCGTTGATCGAGACGTATCAGAAAGAGCGATTTGCGTCGCGCCGGCAAGCGTTCGAATCGCTGAAGCAGCAGGGCAAGCACAGGACGATCGTCCACGCTATCGTAGAGAACCCGCTCCGGTTTGTTTTTTATCTCATCGTCATCGGTGTCGTCCTCTATCTGTCTATCGTGCCGTTTTTTCGGTTGGGGACTTGAAGGAACCGAGGCGGAACATCAGGCAGGATGAAACAGATTCTGCCCAACGAGTGTGCCTTACCATGCTCTCCGCGGATTATCCGATCCAATGCCGATGCGGGCGACTGCAAGGTACGCTCTCGCGCACCGCGCGCGTAACCCGGCTGAGCTGCTACTGCCTGGACTGTCAGAGCTACGCGCATGCCTTGGGCGATCCCGGACGAATTCTCGACGCGCACGGCGGGACCGAGGTCGTCGCAACCCTGCAGCAGTATCTGACCTTCACCGCCGGCAACGAATCGCTCGCCTGTCTTTCGCTCAGCCCGCAGGGCATCCTCCGTTGGTACGCAGGTTGCTGCAACACGCCGATTGCGAACACCACTCGCGATCCGAAACTTTCCTACGTTGGCATTGTGCACACGTGCCTCGGCGCCCCGGCCGCGCGCACGGCAGCCTTCGGACCGCCGCGCGCGCCGGTAAACACCAGGCACGCGAAAGGCAAGGTGGCGACGAGTGCATTGAACGTGTCGAATTCCATCGTGCGCGTAGTTGCGAGAGTGCTTCGCGCCCGGCTCGATGGAAGCTGGCGGCGCAGCCCGTTTTTCCGGTCGGGCAGCTCCACGCCTGTCGTCGCCCGTCGGGTGTTGAGCGTCGAGGAACGGGAGCGGGCACGAAACGCCGCCCGGGTGTGGCAGCCGGAGGAATCGAGCCAAAGCGGCGGAGCTGTAGCGTCGAAGCCGGATTGAGGCCCGTTACCTCATCCGACGCCCGTCGGCTCCGAGTGCGCGCCGCCGCGAGACGAACCCTGCGAGGCCTCGCGCCGCTGATCGTCGACGCGATCCTTCAAGAACGGAAGCGGCCTCGAGCCGGCCCACACCGTTCCGATTTCCAACCAGAACTTGCGCTTAAGCACGAGCTCGCCGATCGCTTTTCCTCATCAAGCGTGCGGAATTCCGCTGCCACGGCACGCCCGCCGACCTGTCCGCCGACCCGGAATCGCCCGAGGAGTAAGTAAAGGACTAATAGAGTTGTCCACGGGACCGGAGTAGTCTGCCCACCTTCCTTCCAGGAGGACGTCCATGGCCACCGGCTGGCGAATCGAAGGGCAGTACATGGAGACCTGCAACTGCGACTTCCTTTGCCCGTGCATCACTTCGAACCTCACGGCGCGACCTAGCGAGGGCGATTGCAAGGCAGCCGTGGCGATGCGCATCGACAAGGGCCAGAAAGACGGCGTGAGCCTCGACGGCCTGTCGTTCATCGTCCTCATGCATGCCCCCGGGGCGATGGCAGAGGGCAATATGACGGTCGGTCTTATTGTCGATGAACGCGCATCCGACGAGCAGGTAGAGGCGATCAGTGCGATTGCGACGGGCGCGGCAGGTGGCCCGATGGCCCCGCTCGGGCCGCTGGTGGGCAAAGTCGCCGGCGTGGAGAAGCGGCCGATTCGCTTCGAGGCGGATGGCATGAAGTTTTCGGTGCGGGCGGGCGAGCTCATCGACCAGGCCATCGAGGGTCTGCCCGGACCCGCACGCCCGGGCGAACCGATTTATATCGACAATACCGCCCATCCCGTGAACAGCAAACTCGGATTAGCGAAGGCCACGCGCAGCAAGTTCGACGCATTCGGCATCCAGTGGGATGACACGAGCGGCACGCGCAACGGCCACTTCGCGCCCTTCGCGTGGGCGGGGTAGAGCGCCCCACACCGCTTCACCGCGGCATCGAGGCGGCGCTGCGTCGCGACCGCCTCGTTGTCGCGGCTGGTCTCGCGGGCGTCGTTGCCCTCGCCTGGCTCTACCTGTGGCGCTACGCCGCGTCCATGCCGGCCGGCAATGGCGCTGCCATGGAAATGACGATGCCTTCCATGTCGGCGATGGGCCCGGCCGCCTTCGCCCTGACTTTCGTCATGTGGGTCGTCATGATGGCCGGCATGATGCTGCCGAGCGCCGCGCCAACGATCCTCTTCTACGGCGCCCTGGTGCGCAAGAACGCCGCGCGGGGCACGGTACTTCCCGCGGTGTGGGTCTTCGTCAGCGGTTATCTCCTCGTCTGGACCGGTTTCAGCCTCGCGGCCGTGCTGTTGCAGACCGCCCTGGGGCGTGCGGCCCTGCTGACGCCGGCCATGACCTCCGCGAGCAACCGGTTGAGCGGCATGCTCCTGGTTGCGGCCGGCGTCTACCAGTTGACGCCCCTCAAGGATCTCTGCCTCAGCAAATGCCGCAATCCCGTGCAGTTCTTCCTGACCCATTGGCGCCCCGGGGCCGGGGGCGCGCTCCAGATGGGCATCACCCAGGGCGCGTACTGCCTCGGCTGCTGCTGGCTGCTGATGCTGCTGCTCTTCGTCGTCGGCGTCATGAACCTCGCCTGGGTGGCGCTCATCGCGGCGTTCGTGTTCCTGGAGAAGCTGCTGCCTGCCGGCCGTCTCAGCTCGCGCCTGGCCGGCGTCGCCTTGATCGTCGCTGGATCCGCTGTTCTCGTCGCTGCCTGATCGGTCACCGCGCTGAGCATCACCGCGCTCATTCAGCGAGCAGGTCGCCAAACCGTTTCAGGCAGAGCGGCCAGCCGCCCTCGGGACCGGACTGCTTCGCGCACCCCCCGCCCTCGCCGGTCGAGGCGGCGTCCCCGGTCACCGACGTTGATGTCCGCGGCGCGGTAACGGCTTCGGGGGCACGACGCCGGGCCCATTCGTGCCTTCAATTGCAATGGCGTTCGCCGTCCTGTCACATTTGCCGAGGCTGGATCGTCATGATAATGACGGGCGACGCACGGGGAAACGTGACCGATGATCGATGACACCTGGCTGGCGGAGAAGTTCGAGGCTCACCGGGCCCGCCTGAAGTCCGTGGCCCACCGGATCCTGGGCTCGGAGGCCGAGGCCGAGGACATGGTCCAGGAGACGTGGCTCAGGCTCAGTCGGGCCGGCGCCGAGGAGGTCGAGAACCTGGGCGCATGGCTCACCACGGTCGTCGCGCGCGCGGCGCTCGACCGGTTGCGCGCCCGCAGGGCGCGGCACGAGGAGTCACTCGAGGAGGACTCCATCGAAGCGCAGCCGCTCGAGCGCGACAGCCCCGAGGACGAGGCCTTGCTCGCCGACTCCATCGGCCCCGCCCTGCTCGTCGTGCTGGACCGGCTGGCGCCCGCGGAGCGGGTCGCCTTTGTGCTGCACGACATGTTCGGCCTGTCCTTCGAGGAGATCGCCCCGATCGTGGAGCGTACGCCGACCGCGGCCCGCAAGCTCGCCAGCCGGGCGCGCCAGCGGGTGCGGGGACCGCAGGACGCGCCGAAAGCCGCGCTCGGCCTGCAGCGAAAGGTCGTCAGCGCTTTCCTCGCCGCGTCCCGCGCCGGCGACTTCGGCGCCCTGCTCGAGCTGCTCGACCCGAACGTGGTGCTGCGCGCCGACACCTTCGCCAGGGAAAAGAGCGCCGCGCGCCGGGCGCAGGGCGCGCCGCTGCTCGAGCCCGAGACCCGCGGCGCGGCGAAAGTGGCCGAGACGTTCAAGGGCCGCGCACGCGCGGCCCACCTTGCGTTGCTGGGCGGCGCGGTCGGCGCGGCGGTGGTGCCCGGCGGCGAGCTGCGGGTGGTGTTCGTCTTTGCCATGGAGCACGGGAAGATTACGGCGATTGACATCGTCGGGGATCCGGCGCGGCTTGCGGCACTCGGCGTTCGACTGCTGCAGGATTGAGCGCGGCCCTCTTCGATGTTCTCGGTGGGTTCTGTTCGAGGTTGGTTGTGTTCAATCGAATGGAGGAAAAGCGATGTCCAGCGTCAGCGTCCGCTACATCATTGACGACGTCCCGGCGGCGATGCATTTCTATACCACACTCCTCGGGTTCACCGTGGAGCACGATGCCTCGCCTGCCTTCGCCTCGGTCGTGCGCGACGGCGTGCGCCTCCTCCTCAGCGGGGACGGCAGCTCGGGGAAGCGTCCGTTACCCGACGGTCGCCAGCAGGTACCGGGGGGCTGGAACCGCGTGCACCTGGAAGTGACCGATCTCCCCGCCGAAGTCGAGCGGCTGCGTGCGGCGGCGGTCTCCTTTCGTACCCCGGACCTCGTGGGCGGGCCGGGCGGCGCCCAGGTCATTCTCGACGACCCGTCGGGCAACCCGGTGGAGCTGTTCCAGCGTCGGCGATGAACCTCCACCGAGGGGCCTGCGAACGGCGCCGCGGGGCGAGAGAATTAAAGGGACCGGGCTCGATCTAATGTAATGCCGTCCGCTGCGGGAATGCGTGCCCAGCCCCTTTCGCATTGCCGGGACAGGCAGGAATCGGAGGCGCCAGGCCAGGAATCGCCGCTCCCCGTGCCTCGGTCGTCAGCGCACCGAACAGAGGAACCCCCATGACTGCACGGCAGACCGTCGAGACCTTGAAGGCGATCACCGAGGCATTCAACGCGCACGACCTCGACGCCATCATGGCGTTCTTCGCCGAGGACTGCTCGCTCGATATGCCTCGGGGACCGGAGCCCTGGGGCCAGCGCTGCGCCGGCAAAGCGGCCGTGCGAGAGGGATTGGCGACACGCTTCAAGGGTCTCCCCGACGTCCACTATAGCGACGACCGGCATTGGGTCAGCGGCAACAAGGGCGTCTCGGAATGGCTGCTGACCGGCACGACTCCCGAGGGTGTCCCGGTTCGGGTACGCGGGTGCGATCACTGGGAGTTCCGGGACGGAAAAGTGATCAGGAAGGACTCGTACTGGAAGATCGTTGAGAAGCGCGCATGAATACGCCCTGCCGGTAACAATCGGGCGAGGTTCGAGCGCTCCTTTGATCGCTGCTGCAACCGTGCCCGGACCAATCGCTCACTTTTGACCCCGTTTCTCCCGCTCTCCGACCCGGCTTTTCGCTCTGCGCTCTTGCTACTTCATCGCGCAGGCGCCCATCATGGGAACGCAAGTTCCATTGAGGGCTGACCAATGCTCAAGGGTTTCAGGGATTTCCTGCTGCGGGGAAACGTCGTGGACCTGGCGGTGGCCGTGGTGATGGGCGTCGCGTTCACGGCGCTGGTCAATTCCATCGTGACCAACCTCATCACGCCGATCATCGCACTGGCCGGCGGCGCGCCCGACTTCTCGGCAATCCGGACCGGTCCGATCTTGTGGGGCAACATCCTCAACGATGTGCTCACTTTCGTGATAACCGCGGCCGCGGTCTATTTCGCGCTCGTGATGCCCATCAACGCCCTGATGGCACGCCAACGCGCGCCAGCCCCATCAGCGGCCTCGACCCGGAAGTGTCCGGAGTGCTTGAGTGAGATTCCGATAGGAGCCCGGCGATGCGCCTATTGCAGTGTGCAGATTTCCAGAGCCGCCGGTTGACTGCACCCAAAGCTGAAGGGGCGCCAGCTCGAGCCGGCGCCCGACGTCGAGCGCGGTTTGCTCGCGTCAAGAAAATCGCCATCGCTCCTGATCACCGGAGTCGATTCGCCTCCGTCAATGAGGCACCTGTTCATCGTCAGACGACCGTCAAGGAGAGCACCGAGTGCGAAAGCTGATCATGTGGAACCTCATTACCCTCGATGGTTACTTCGAGGGCGAGAAGAGCTGGGACTTGCCTTGGCACGAACGCGTGTGGGGCGAGGAATTGGAGCGGTTTTCACTCGACCAGCTGCAGTCGGCCGACATGCTGGTCTTTGGGCGCGTGACGTATGAAGGCATGGCGGCGTACTGGCAGACGGCGACGGGCGCCATCGCGGACTACATGAACAGCCTGCCCAAAGTGGTGTGCTCGCGCACTCTCCAGTCTGCAGGCTGGAACAATTCCACGTTGGTGCGACAAGACGCAGCAAAGGAACTGGCAAAGCTCAAGCAACAGGGCAACGGGGACATGTTTGTCTTCGGCAGCGCCAACCTCTCCGAGACCTTCATGAACGAGAACCTCTTCGACGAGTATCGCATTGGAATTGCGCCGGTCGTTCATGGCCGCGGCAGGCTTTTGTTCAGCCGCGGATCGAGGCCGCAGTGGCTTCAGTTGCTCGAAGCACGTCCGCTTTCCAACGGTTGCCTCATTCTTCGGTACAAAAGCGAAGCGGCGGCATGAATGGTTCTTCCGGCACCGGGTCATATGACAATCGGCCGCAGCGGACGGCCCGCTACGCGGCCCGCCGTTCATGGCTCCCTTAAAGTCAGGAGGACGTGATGCGACCTCTTCGGTATTCCATCAACGTTACGTTGGACGGCTGCTACGATCATCGTGCAATGATCCCCGACGAAGAGTTGCATCGTCACGCGGCCGAGGGCATCGCGCAGGCCGATGCCCTCCTCTTCGGCCGGGTAATCTATGAAATGATGGAGTCGGCGTGGCGCGAGCCGGCGGAGACGGGAGTGCTGCCCGATTGGATGGAACCCTGGATGGTGCCCTTCGCCCGGACGATCGACGCGGCCCGGAAGTACGTGGTGTCGAGCACGCTCGAGCGGGTCGATTGGAACGCGGAGCTCGTGCGCGGGGATCTGGCGCACGCCGTCCGGCGGCTCAAACAGGAGCCGGGCAAGGGACTCGCCACGGGCGGTGTGACGCTCCCGCAGGCGTTGGCGGAGCTGGGACTGATCGACGAGTACGAGTTCATCGTACATCCCCGGCTGGCGAGCCATGGACCGACGTTGTTCGCGGGACTGTCGAAACATGTCGACCTGAAGCTCGTCGACCGGCTCGAGTTCCGCTCGGGGGCGGTGGTCCTGCGATATGTGCCGAAAGGGTAGCGATCAGGCCGGTTGGCACGAAGCGGGCTGCAGCACGCAACGCCTCAACCCTTGCGACTTATCTTCCCCAATAAAAGTAAAAGGGGACAGACTGAGGTGCCCCCACTTCCACGGACACGCGGTTAAGGAACGGCTCGCTCTTCATACGCGACCGGGGCGACGTAGTCGAGCGTCTGATGCAGGCGGCTTCGGTTATAGAAGAGCTCGATGTAGTCGAAGATCGCCCGGCGAG
>DASVDU010000133.1:0-4124 GCA_036380915.1 Hyphomicrobiaceae bacterium
GATCTCCACGAACGGGGAGGTGTCGTAAGGAATGCTGTACTCGAGGCCCGGCGGGAAGAAGCGGGACAGCTCCTCCATCTTGGCGTGGATCGCCTTCGACGTGGCGAGCGCGTTGCCCGTCGGCGAAAGCTGCACGCCGATACCCGCTGTGGGCTGGCGGTTGAGCCGAGTGGAAAAGTTGTAGCTCTCCCCGCCGACCTCCACGGTGGCGACGTCCCGCAGCCGGACGAGCGAGCCGTCCGGATTGGCGCGCAGGACGATGGACTCGAACTCCTCGGGCGAGGTCAGCTGGCCCTTGACCAGTACGGTCGCAGAGATCTGCTGCGTGATCGGGTTCGGCTGCGCGCCGATGCGGCCGGCCGCCACCTGCGCATTCTGGGCCCTGATGGCCGAGATGATATCGCCGGCCGTCAGGTTGAGACCCAGCATCTTGTCCGGGTCCATCCAGATGCGCATCGAGCGCTGGGTGGCGAACAGCGTTGCGCTGCCGACGCCGTCGATGCGGCGGATCTCGCCGATGACGTTTCGATTGAGGTAGTCGCCGAGGCCCACATTGTCGTAGGACCCGTCCGGTGAACGCAGGGCAATCACCAGCAGGAAGCCCGAGCCCGCCTGCTCGATGCGCATGCCCTGGTCGACGACAGCCTGCGGCAGGCGTGACTCGACGCGCCGGATGCGGTTCTGCACCTCGACCTGGGCCTCACCGATCGGCGTTCCCGGTGCGAACGTCGCCGTGATGTTGATACGGCCCGAGGAGTCCGAGGTCGACTCGAAGTAGATGAGCCCGGGGACGCCGTTCAGCTCCTCCTCGATCGGCCGGGTGACGCTCAGATACATGTCCTCCGGCGACGCGCCTGGGTAGTTCGCCGTGACCGAAATCTGCGGCGGCGCCACCTTTGGATATTGCGAGACCGGCAACAGCGGAATCGCGATCACGCCGGCCAGCATGATGAAGATGGCGACGACCCACGCGAAAATGGGCCGATCGATGAAGAAACTCGGCATCTGGAATCTGCCTTGCTGCTCGCTTACTGGGCGCCCTGAGTGGCGGCGTTGGCCCTGTTGGCCGTCCGCGTCGGCGCGCTCGCGTCGGTTTTCCAAGCCTGAACGTTGACGGTTGCGCCAGGGCGGATCTTCTGAAAGCCCTCGACCACGACGCGCTCGCCGGCCGCCAAGCCCTCCTCGATCACCCACTGGTTCCCGATGACCCGGCCCGTGCGCACCGTGCGCAGCTCCAGGACCCCGTCGGGTTTCACGACATAGACCTGCGAGCGGCCGCTGCCGTCGCGCTGAACGGCCTGCTGGGGCACAGCAATGGCATCGTGCTGCACGCCCTGCTCGACCAGGACACGGACGTACATGCCGGGCAGCAGCTCACCTTCGTCGTTCGGGAACTGCCCGCGCAGGATGACCTGCCCCGTCGTTGCCTCGACGGTCACCTCCGAGAACAGCAGCCGGCCGGGGTGCGGATACTCGGTGCCGTCATCGAAACGCAGCTGGACCTTCATCTCGTCCTCGCTGATGCTCGAGACGGTGCCTTCCTTCACCGCCCGGCGCAGGGCACGAAGCGCGTTCACCGACTGGGTGAAGTCCGCATACACGGGATCGAGCTGCTGGATCGTAGCCAGCTTGTCTGAGCTGCTGACGAGCGCGCCTTCCGTGATGAGCGCACGCCCAATGCGGCCGGAGATCGGCGCCCGCACCTCCGTATATTGCAGGTTCAGCTCTGCCGCAGTCAGCCCGGCCTGGGCCGCCGCGACGTCGGCATCGGCCTGCGCCAGTGTTGCAAGAGCTTCCTCGAGCTGCTGTGGACTGGTGATGTTGCGTTCACGCAGCTCCTTCTGGCGGTCTGCCTGCTGACGAGCCCGAAGTTGCGCGGCCTCGGCCCGGCGCAGCGTCGCCTTGGCGCTGTCAACCTGCACCTGAAACGGCGCCGAGTCGATCCGGTAGAGCACATCGCCTTCCTTGACGAGACTGCCCTGCGTGAAGACCCGCTCGATCACGATGCCGGAGACGCGCGGGCGCACCTCCGCGATCCGCATCGGCGCGATGCGCCCCGGAAGCTCGGCGATGATCGGCAGGTCCTGCTTTTCCGTGGTGATGATGCTCACGGTGACCGGCGGCGGACTGGCGCCGGGATCAGCAGCAATCGCCTGGGCTGAAAGGGTAAAAAGGCCGACCGCGACCAATCCATACCTGAACGATGAAAGGACGGACATCGATGAATTCCTGATTTTTTCAGTACGACGAAGACAGACGCCAGAAGGCGCCAGTCAATCGCGCGCTCAGCCAGCCTAGTGCGCATCGCCCTGAGCGGGCGCCAGCTCCCCCCTAAGAAGCGCCGAGATGTCGCTGAACAGTCGCCTGCGATCCTTCTCCGGCCAGGAGTAGATGCCGAAACACTCGAGAACCTTCAAGCCCTCGAGTGCGAGAAAGGCCAGCAGTGCCCCTCGGGGGTGCGTAGACGTTTCCATGATTTCGGCGATTTGTTGGCGATAAGCTTCCTGCATGGGGCGCCGCAGCTCCTCATCCTGAGCGAGAGCGGCAATGAGATTGAGCGCCACGGCCCTGTCCGCATCCGACATCGACCGGCTTTGCGCAACGGCAAGGCGGCCGCGCATGGCCCTGTCGGGCCCCGGCCCGGCATCCTCGATGGCCGCCGCGAGCCGCGCGCACTCGGCTTTCATGCGCCGCTCGATGACGGCTCGGATCAGAGCCTGCTTTGTCTTGTAGTCATAGAGGACGCTGGCTTTGCTGATGCCCGCTTCGGTCGCGACGGCCTCGATAGTCAGGCGTGCGGCACCTTCGCGGCTGACGACGCGTTCAGCCGCGCAAAGCACAGACTCCCGATCGATGGTTTTGAGGCGCCCCATTCGAGCTCCTGATTTTTAACCGTCCGGTCGGTTAAGCCTAGGGATGCCGCTTGTCAACTGGGCACTGTGACAGGCACCACACGACGCACGGCCTGGGGGGCCGGGTTGAACGACGGCGAGATGTCCTTGGAGCTGCCGGAACGCTGCGGGGCTCTATCCAAATGGTGAGTATCAGGAGCCGGACCGTCACCGGCGCGCCGCGTGCGCGGACCTGCTCGCCACGGATCGGCTCGGCCTCGAGTCGCAGTTCTCCATCGGGAGCGCCGTGGTCGACCAGCCGTCCTTGGTGATGGTCACGACGTAGCGGCGGCAGCCCGGGGCGGCACCAGGAACGAAGTGCACCTTGAACAGAGCAAGCTCGGGCGTGCGCTGCCGCGGCCAGACGTAGACGGCGTCGTCGGCGGTCTTGGCAAGTGCGGTTTTGATCGCGATGGCGGCGTTACGGTAATCCGTTGCCGTCAATTTGCTCAGCAGCACACGTGACAGCCCCGGGTGAAGTCCGACCTCGGCAGCCCGCATCTGCAGGGGATCGGCCGGGTCCGGGTCCGCTGGCGGCAGCGGCGTGACCTCCGGCTCATCCCGTTCCTCGGCCTGCTCCGGCACCGCGGCAGTGTTGATCGTCACCGGCTCCTTCGCCGATCCAGTCGCCTCCCCTGGCCCCTCGGCCGGCGGCGTTCCACCTGCCTCCGGCTTTCCATTATCCTTCAGCTCCGCCTCGATGCGGTCCAGTGGCTTGGTCGTAGCCGACTCGATGGCCGCCGGCGCAGACTCTTCAATTCTGGGAAGCCTGTCCTGGGAGGCATCTTTATCCTCGGGCGCCATAGGGCTCTCGGCGAAAGCCTGCTCCAGCATCTCAGACCCGAATTGAGGTTTTCCGCGAAGCTCTGAAATCAGGGATGCGACCTTTTCTGGCAGTAATCCTTCCAAAGAGCCTGGATTGCCGTAGAACGCCCAGCCACACCCGAGCGCTATCAGCAAGAGCAAAGCACCAGCGAACTTGGCTCCGCCGCCGGAGCGGCTGGGCGGCGGGCACACGCGCTCGCCCGGCGACAGCTCGAAGGACGAGAAATGGTCGTGAGCCTCGAAAGGATCATCGAAACCGTCGTAGTCAGGGTGATCTGCGGTCGAACGCCGGGCAAAGGCTCTCATGGCTGCCCCTCGACATGACTTCCCGTGGATCCCCGCAGTTGCGCAAGCATCCTCAAATCATTGGCGAAATAAGGGCGCATGGCGGGCGCCGGATTCCGCACT
>DASVDU010000134.1:0-9026 GCA_036380915.1 Hyphomicrobiaceae bacterium
CCCGAGCGGCTTGCCGCAGACGTTCGCGAGCAGGTTGAAGCGCCCGCGATGCATGCCGCCGATCACCACCTCCTGGAGCCCCAGCGGCACGCTCTCGGCCAAGAGCACATCGAGCAGCACGATGAAGCTTTCCGCACCTCCGAGGCCGAAGAGCCGGGCACCAGGCAATCGCTGCGCCAGTACTGTTTCGAAGGTTTGCGCCCGGGTCAGCAAGGCAAGCATGGATTGCCGCGCGGCGGGATCGGGAAATCGGGCGCCCTGCTCAGCCTCGGCTGCGAGCCATTGCCGTCTCGCCGCATCGTGGATGTGGCCGAACTCCCAGCCGATCGGCCCGCAATAGGCCGCTTCCATCTGCTCGATCAGCGGCCGCGACCTCGCCGGATCGAGACCGTAGCGGCCGGGATCCAGCTCCGGCACGGTAGGCAGTGGAGCCAAACCCAGCGGATCGAGCCGGCTCCTCAGGAAGCCTCGATCTCTATAGGCCTGGACGAGTGCCGCTTCTGTAGGTGACAGGGTTGGAGCCCTACGCCGCGATGCATCGTACATCGCCTCAAGCGCGCCAGGGTCGCCTGCACCGGCGAAATCCTCCACGGCTGAGGTGCGGCGTAGCTGCTCATTCATTTCCGACTGCAATCCCTGGACACTCTGCCCCTCATCCGGCAGGACAAGACTTTGCCCGCGTTCGTGCTAACCGTTAGCGCACAACGCAACCCCGGGAAACGACTTCATGCCTGCTCCGCTCTCGCATATCCGCGTCCTCGACCTGTCTCGCGTCCTCGCCGGCCCCTGGGCCTCGCAATTCCTGGCCGACATGGGCGCGGAAGTGATCAAGATCGAGCGCCCCCGGAGCGGCGACGATACCCGCGCCTGGGGGCCGCCCTTCGCGCTGGAGCCGACCGAGAACGACCCAGGCATCTCCGCCTATTTCGCCTGCGCGAACCGCGGCAAGCAGTCGGTGACGGTCGATATTGCTCATCCCAAGGGCCAGGAGCTGATCCGCAAGCTCGCCGCCCGATCGGACGTGCTGCTGGAGAACTTCAAGGTCGGCGGGCTCGCGAAATATGGCCTCGACTACGAAAGCCTGAAGGCCATCAACCCGCGTCTCGTCTACTGCTCGATCACCGGCTTCGGCCAGACCGGGCCTTATGCGCCGCGCGCGGGCTATGACTTCCTTGTGCAGGCCATGGGCGGCCTGATGAGCATAACGGGCGAGCCCGATGACGTGCCCGGGGGCGGGCCCGTGAAAGTCGGCGTTGCCATCTCGGACCAGATGGCGGGCATGAACGCGCTGGCTGCGATCCTGACCGCCTTGCTGAAGCGGGAGCGGACTGGAGAAGGCGAGTACCTCGACGTCGCCCTGCTCGACAGCACCGTCGCGGCGCTGATCAATCAGGCCTCTACTTATCTCGTCTCCGGCACGGTCCCGCAGCGGATGGGCAACGCGCACCCGACGGTCGTTCCCTATCAGGCGTTCCAGACCGCGGACGGCCACATCATCCTGGCCATCGGTAACGACGGCCAGTTCCAGCGATTCTGCGCAGCCGCCGGGCTGGAGGCGCTTGCAGAAGATGCCCGCTATCGCACCAACGCCGCCCGCATCATCAACCGCGAGACACTCATCCCGAGGATCGCCGAGGCGCTCCGAAAGCGGACGTCGTCAGATTGGATCGCACTGCTCGAGTCAAAGGCCGTGCCCTGCGGCCCGATCAACACGATCGATCAGGTCTTCGCCGATCCGCAGGTACAAGCGCGCGGCATGCGGCGCGTGCTCAATCACGAGACCGCAGGCCCGCTTCCCGTCGTCGCCAATCCGGTACGCATGGCCACGCACGACACGACCTCTGCAAAAGCGCCGCCGATGCTGGGGGAGAGCACCGACACTGTGCTGTCAGGCGTGCTCGGTCTTTCCGCTGACGAGATCGCGGCTCTCCGCGCAGAAGGGATCGTCTGAGCAACCACAACCCGTCAGGGCTGCTCACCAGCATCTTCCGCCTCGCGCCGGCGGCGCTCTTGGCTCAGCGCGGCCTTTGCCAGCATGTGCGCGCTGACGGGCGCCGTGATGAACAGGAACAGCGTGATGGCCAGCTCTCGCAGCCCCAGCCCGAACTCGCCGCCGGCTGTGTTCACCAGCGATGCGATGACGACGGAGCCGATCCCCAGTGTGGTCGCCTTCGTCGGTCCGTGCAGGCGGGAGAAGAAGTCAGGCAGGCGTGCCAATCCGATCGAGCCCAAGAGCGCGAACGCTCCACCGACGAGCACCAGAAGCGACGTGATGATTTCAGACAAAAGCATTTCGGTCACTCGATCACGTCGCCGCTCAGCATGAACTTGCAGAATGCTGCCGTGCTCACGAACCCCATCATGGCAATCAGCAGCGCCGCCTCGAAATAGACCTCGCTCCCGATGCTGATCCCGAACAGCATGACAAGCGCTATGGTGTTGATCGAAAGCGTATCGAGTGCGAGGACGCGATCGGGCAGGCTGGGTCCGCGTACCAGCCGGAACAGGTTGAGCAGCATGGCCGTGATGACCATGCCTATAGCGGCGGCGCTGGCATAACTCAGCATCCGAACGTCTCCTTAAGAGGTGCCTCGTAGCGGGTTTTGATGGTGTCGATGAGCTTCTGCTGGTCTTCCACATCGAGCGCATGGACGAGGAGCGTGTGGCGCCGCCGGTCGATGTCCACCGAGACGGTCCCAGGCGTCAGTGCAACCACGCTGCCGAGGATGACTGAAACCAGTCTGTCATCGAGGTCGAGCGGAACCTCGATGAATTGCGGGCGCAGGCGATCGAGCGGGCCGACGACGAGGCGCGCCACCCGCACGTTGGCGACCAGAATATCCCAGAGCAGAACGACGAAAAGGCGTAGACCTGCCAGCGGCCGGACCACCTTGATCGGCTCGGGCCAGAACGAGGCCGTCGCGATCGGGATGGTAATGGCGATGATGGCGCCAAGCAGAACCTGCCCGATACCGACACTGGAGGCGAGCACGAGCCAAAGAACTAGAATGACCATGCTGAGTATTGGTCGAGGGAGGAGCCGATCGATCATTTCGGCCTCCGTGATCTGGTGATGTCTGGCGATGCACCGAGCACCGCGTCGACATAGGCTTGACGGCTCAGCAACTGCTCGGCCGCAGCATGCGCGTAGGACGATACCGTTCCTGTCAGCAGCGTGAGCACCGGGCTCGCTGCGACCAGAATGGCGAGGCCTGCCACCCGCAGCCTGCTTGGCGGTGGATATTCCGGCTTTGGCTCATCCGGCACCGGCTCCCAGAACAGCACACTGAACTGTCGCGCCAGGGCCAGGGCGGCCAGGAGGCCGGAGAGCAGCAGGGCCGTCCAGATCGCCGCCGCCCAGCCCGTCGCCTGCACCGACTTCATCAGCATGAACTTGCCAAAGAAACCCGACAGGGGCGGCATTCCTGTAACCGCCACCGCTAGCACCAGGAACGCGCCGCTGAGCACGCCCAAATCGCGCACTTGCGGGCCGCGCTCCAACAGGTCGCCGTGCGCGCCACGCTGATTTGCGATGGCATCGGCCAGCAGGAACAGGCCTCCGGTGACCAGTGTCGAATGCAGCACATAGTAGATGGTGGCAGATACGCCTTCGATGCCCGGCACGGCCATGACGGAAAGCAGCGCACCGGTCGAAAGCATGACGAGATTGGCTACGACGACTGAAAGACGCGACGCGGCGAGAATTCCGAACGTGCTGATGGCGATGGTGGCGATCGCGAGCTGGACCAGCCAGGGCTGTAGGAGGCTTGCCGTGAAGGACGCACTGGCCAGGACGAGGCCCGAGAGCCTGAGCAGGGCGTAAATTCCCACCTTCGTCAGAATGGAAAACAGCGCTGCGGCAGGCGCGGTCGCGGCGCCATAGGCGAGCGGAAGCCAGAAGGAGAGCGGCACCAGCGCTGCCTTCAAAGCGAACACCACGACCAGAAGGGCGAACGCCATTCTCACAAGAGCTTGGTCGGACGGAGGGACATGCGGGACGGCAAGCGACAGATCAGCGAAATTCAGCGTTCCCAGCGTGCCATAGACGAGCGCAAGCGCGACCAGGAACAGCGTCGATCCCACCAGATTGAGAACAACGTAAACGAGGCTGGCTCTCGCACGCAGCAGCCCGCCGCCGTGGGCGAGCAGGCCGTAGGATGCAGCCAGCAGCACCTCGAAGAAGACGAAGAGATTGAAGATGTCGCCCGTCAGGAACGCGCCGTTGAGCCCCATGAGCTGAAATTGGAACAGCGGATGGAAATTCCGGCTCTTGGCGTCCATTCCAGCCAGCGCGTAGAGCAGCACCGGAACGGCCAGCACAGCGGTGAGCATGACCATGGCCGCCGACAGGCGGTCGAGGACCAGCACGATCCCGAACGGCGCCTGCCAGCTGCCGATGGCGTAGACCGAGATCTCGCCACGCGCCGCCGAAGCGACGAGGAGGGCCGACACGATCGGCAGAAGGAGGGTCGCCGCCAGGGAGACTTTGCGCTGAAACGCGAGTCCCCGCCGGTACCCGGCAATGCAAACGATCGCAGCGAGCATCGGCAGCAGGATCGGCAGGATCAGAGCGTGGCTCACCGGGGCGGCTCCTCGGTGTCCACGTGATCGGTGCCCGACTCTCCTTTGGCGCGCAGAGCCAAGCCGACGATGTATGCCGTCATGCCGAAGCTGATCACGATCGCGGTCAGCACCAGCGCCTGCGGGATGGGGTCCGTATGCCCCGACTGACCGGGCAGGATCAGCGGCGGCGCGCCGATCATCAGCCGTCCGCTCGCGAAAATCACCAGATTGGTGGCATAGGAGAGCAGCGTGCTCCCGAGCACCACAGAGAATGTCCGTGCCCGAAGGATCAGGAAAATTCCGGAGGCGGTCAGCACGCCGATGCCGACTGACAGCAGGAGCTCCATATCAGCGCTCCCCCTTCGCGCCGCCCCTCGGCAGCTCGCGCCTGCTCAGCACGCCGAACCTCGACATGATGACGAGCACCACGCCGGCCACCACGAGGAAGACGCCGAGGTCGAAGAGCATGGCAGATGCCAGCTCGACGTCGCCGATAAGCGGTAGGTGGATGTGACCGAAAGTGCTGGTCAGGAACGGATAGCCGAACAGGATGCTCCCAAGCCCCGTGCCGACGGCGAGCGCCAGGCCGGCAGCCAGTACCCAAAGGAAGTCCAATCGCAGCCGGGCCTGCGCCAGGTCGATGCCGCTCGCCACATACTGCAGGATCAGCGCGACACCGCAGATCAGCCCGGCGATGAACCCGCCGCCGGGCAGGTTGTGGCCGCGTAGCAGAATGTAGAGCGAGACGACCAATGCCAGCGGCAGCAGCGGCCGCATCAGCATCGCGAGCATGATCGGATGCCGGTCCGCCTCACTGGCGGCTGGCGGCGGATAGGGCCTTAGCCGCAGGCCGTCGAGCAGGGCGACGAGCGCAACGGCCACCAGGGAAAGAACCGTGATTTCGCCGAAAGTATCGAAGCCACGGAAGTCGACGAGAATGACGTTGACGGCATTTGTCCCGCCGCCCTCGGAGAAGGCGTTCTGCAGGTAATAATCCGAGATGGTCGAGAACGGACGTGTGAGCATCGCATACACGACGAGGCCCACGCCCGTTCCGCCAGCCACTGCCAGACCGAAATCGCGGATGCGCCGTGAATAAGTCGATTCTGCCGGCTGCTCGCGGGGAATGAAGCGCAGGCTGAGCAGCAGCAGAATGATCGTGACGACCTCGACCGAGAGCTGCGTCAGGGCAAGGTCGGGGGCAGAGAAACGGACGAATGCCAGTGAGACCACGAGGCCCACGACGCTGAGGTACACCAGCGCCTTCAATCGCTGCCGGTGGTAGATCACTGTCCCGAGGGAGCCTACGACGAGCGCCAGTAGACCGGCCGCTGTGACAGCATCCGGCGCGAGACCGGCCTCGGCGCCGCGCACAGGAGCTGGCGCGCCGGTGAGATAAGCCCAGCCGCCAAGCACGAGGACAGATCCGAAGAGCAGGGCAAGGTAGCGCTGCAGCGAGCCGTTATCGATCGCCGCGATGACCACCTTCGACGCCTCGACAAGGCCGCGGTAGAACCGCTCGTAGGCGATCCGGCTGTGCAGGCGCGGCAAATAGCGTTCATGCAGCGCGATCACGTGGTCCGACTGCGAATAATAGATGATGCCACCGACAATAGCGATCGTGCTCATCAGCAGTGGCGGGGTGAAGCCGTGCCATACGGCCAGCTCAAATTGCGGGACCGGGCCGTTCGAAACCACCATCGCCGCGGACTGAAGAAGGTATTGGACGGTGTACTGGGGAAAAAGCCCGACGACGAGACACAGCAGGACAAGCACATCGACGGGGATGCGAATCCACATCACCGGCTCGCGAGGCTGACGGGGCAGGTTTACCGGCTCCCCGCCGAAGAAGACGTCGTAGATGAACCGTGCCGAATATCCGACCGTGAGAATGCCGGCGATCGTTGCAAAGATCGGCAGGAACCAGGACCGCAGCTCGACGACCTCGGCGAAGAACATCTCCTTGCTGAGGAAGCCGTTGAGCAGCGGCACGCCCGCCATGGCACCCGCCGCCACGATCCCGAGCATCGCCGTGTAGGGCATGTATTTGATGAGCCCGTTGATGCGCCGCATGTCGCGCGTGCCGCACTCGTGATCCACGATGCCGGCCGCCATGAACAGCGAGCCTTTGAAGATGGCGTGATTGACGATGTGGAACACGCCGGCAATCGCGCTCATCGCTGTATCGAGCCCGAACAAGAGCGTAATCAGACCCAGGTTGCTGATCGTCGAATAGGCCAGCAGCCCCTTGAGGTCGTTTTGGAGCATGGCGACATAGGCGCCATAGGCCATCGTGGTCGCCCCGACCGGGAACACCAGTGCGACCCACAGGTCGGTGCCGGAGAGCACCGGGTAGAACCGGGCCAGTACGAACACCCCCGCTTTCACCATCGTCGCAGAATGCAGGTACGCGCTGACGGGAGTCGGCGCGGCCATGGCGTTCGGCAGCCAGAAATGAAACGGAAACTGGGCTGACTTCGTAAAGGCTCCGATCAGGATGAGCACGAGCGCGAGCGGGTAGAGTCGATCGGAGCGGATCAGTTCGCCGCTCGACAGCACCCGGGAGATTTCAAAGCTGCCCGCGATGCTCCCCAGCACCATGACCCCGGCGAGCAAGGCCAGGCCACCGGCGCCGGTGACAGCCAGCGACATGCGTGCTGCGATGCGTGCATCATGGGCCTGATGCTTGTAGGCGATGAGCAGGAACGACGCGATGCTCGTCATCTCCCAGAAGACGGCGAGCTGGATCAAATCCTCCGAGAGGACCAGGCCCAGCATCGCGCCGGCAAACCCGAGCAGGAGACCGAAGAAGCGGCCGAGAGGATCAGACCCCGGCAGATAATAGGTCGCATAAAGAACGACCAGGATGCCGATGCCGAGGACCAGGATCGCAAACAGCAGGGTCAGGCCGTCGAGCCGGAGCGCGACACTGACACCCCATTCCGGCAGCCAGTCCCATCTCACGATCAAAGCGGTCTGGCCTTGACCTTGAGATGAAACGAAGAGCGGCACCACCATCGCCAGGCTCAGGGCCATCGCGCCAGCCGTGATCCATGCGGCGGCCCCTCTGCTCTGCCGGCTCGCGATGACGACGATCGGAATGGCAGCGAAAAGGATAAGGATCGTGAGCGGCAGGAAAACCTGTGTCATGCGTCCTTCAAGCGAGGAGATCACGCGATTTGCTGGCGAGCGGCTCCCACCAACAGAACAAGAAATCACGTGCCTGCGACCCCCCGGCCACAGCTTTGCAATCAGCCCTTCGGCGTGCAACAGATAATGGTATTCCGGATGTCAGCACGTGAACTGATCCAGGCGTGAACCGGCGCCTGAAGTGTGGAACCCATGAACGATCACGACCGATCCCGATTCGAGCAGAACCGCCTGGAAGCCAATCTCAAAAAGAGCGCCCTCGACTATCACGAAGCTGACCCACCCGGAAAAATCACCATCCAGGCGACCAAGCCGGTCGCCAATCAGCGGGATCTGGCCCTGGCGTATTCACCGGGGGTCGCCCATGCCTGTAACGCGATCGTCGACGATCCTGCGAAGGCGTCGCGGCTGACGGCGCGCGGCAATCTGGTCGGCGTTATCACGAACGGCACGGCCGTGCTCGGGCTCGGCAATATCGGTCCGCTCGCCTCCAAGCCGGTGATGGAGGGCAAGGCTGTCCTGTTCAAGAAATTCGCGGGCATCGACGTCTTCGACATCGAGATCGCCGAGACCGAGGTCGAGCCCTTCGTCGAGGCGGTCGCACGCCTGGAGCCGACCTTCGGCGGCATCAATCTCGAGGACATCAAGTCGCCCGAGTGCTTCGAGATCGAGCGCCGTCTCCAGGAGCGCATGCGCATTCCCGTCTTTCACGACGACCAGCACGGCACGGCCATCGTCGTCGCGGCAGGCATCCTGAACGGCCTGAAGCTCGTCGGGAAGGACATCAGCGAGGTCAAGCTCGTCTGCTCCGGGGCGGGTGCCGCGGCGCTGGCCTGCCTCAATCTTCTCGTCTCGCTCGGCATGCGCCGCGAGAACATCTTCGTCTCCGATATCAAGGGCTGCGTCTACAAAGGCCGCACGGAGCTGATGGACGCCTACAAGGAACCATTCGCGCAGGATACGAAGGCGCGCTCGCTCGCCGAGCTCATGCCAGGGGCCGACATCTTCCTGGGGCTCTCCGCCGGGCGCATCGTGACCCAGGAGATGGTGGCGCAGATGGCGCCGCAGCCGCTGATCTTCGCGCTTGCCAACCCCGTCCCGGAAATCATGCCGGAAGACGTGAAGGCCGTCCGCCCGGATGCCATCATCGCGTCGGGCCGGACCGACTACCCGAACCAGATCAACAACGTCCTCTGCTTCCCCTTCGTGTTCCGCGGCGCCCTCGACGTTGGCGCCACCACCATCAACGAGGAGATGAAGAAGGCCGCGGTCCTGGCGCTTGCCAGCATCGTCGAGGCCGAAGCTTCCGACAT
>DASVDU010000135.1:0-27821 GCA_036380915.1 Hyphomicrobiaceae bacterium
CCATGCAATCCAGAGGACCCCTCACCGGGGTGCGCGTGCTCGAGTTCGGACAAATCGCGGCGGGGCCATTCGCCGGGTCGCTGCTGGCCGATCTCGGTGCGGATGTCGTCAAGGTCGAAAATCCCGCGGGCGGCGATGGCATGCGCGGATGGCCACCATTGACGAAATCCGAGGACGGGCGGGTCTACAGCGAAAACTTCGCCTCCGTGAACCGCAACAAGCGTTCGATCGCGGTGGACCTGAAGAACCAGCGCGAGGTCTTGCGCCTGAAGCAGCTCGTCTCGAAGGCCGACGTCATCATCGAGAACTTCCGGCCCGGCGTGCTCAAGCGCCTTGGGTTCGGCTATGAGGACCTGAAGCCGCTCAACCCGCGGCTCGTGTACTGCTCGATCTCGGGCTATGGCCAGCAGGGTCCCTACGCCGAGAAGGGAGCCTTCGACGTCACGGTCCAGGGCATGAGCGGGCTGATGAGCGTCACCGGCGAGGAAGGGCGCCCGCCCGTGAAGTGCGGCGTGCCCGTGGCAGACTTCTGCGCCGGCCTCTATGGTGCCTACACGATCACCGCAGCGTTGATGCAGGCGCGGCAGACCGGCGAAGGTGCTTACATCGACTGCTCGATGCTGGGGGCGCTCATCGGCGTCGCGGCCTTGCAGACGAGCGAGTATTTCGGAACGGGCAAGTCGGGCGGGCGGCTCGGCTCGGCTCATCCGAGAAATGCCCCCTATCAGGCCTATCGCGCGAGCGACGACTACTTCATCATCGCGGCGGGCAATGACGCCCTCTGGCGCCAGGTGGCGGAGGCGGTCGGCCTTGACGACCTTCCGAACGACCCGCGGTTCAGAACCCAACTCGACCGGGCGCGCAATCAGGCGGCACTTGCCGAAATCCTCGCAGAGCGGTTCAAGACGCAAACAGCCAGGGAATGGCTCGAGGAAATGGATCGTCGCGGCGTGCCATGCGCTCCGATCAATACATACGCGGAAATCTTGAGCGATCCCCACGTGCTAGGCATGGGGCTGGTCCGTCCTCTGACGCTGCCGAATGGGGTCGAGACCAAGACGACCGCTTTTCCGGTCGCCATCTCAGGCTACGCCTTTGAGGTGCGGCATGCCCCGCCAGAGCTCGGCGCCCATACAGATGAGGTCATGACGGAGTGGCTAGGCCCGCAGCTTTCGGAATTGACCTGATCGGCTCCAGGTTCGGGGTGGGCTCGCGGTTCAGCTCGCCGTCACCCTGTTCGTCGGCACCTTCACCTTGACGCTCTGGTTCAAGAGGTCCATCAACACGACCAGCCTGTCCTTTTCGTCCATCTCGATGATGGTGGCGACCAACCCGTCGAACGGGCCGCCTTGCACGCGAACCTGCTGGCCCGGTCTGAGAGGCTCGGCCGGCTTGACGATGACGCCGTCCACCTCACGCGCCTTCAGGCCATCGATCAGCCCGTCCTCGACAAAGCTGAGCTGATCGCCAAAGCGCACAAGCGAGCGCACGCCGAACGTCGACAGAATCGGGCGCCAGCGCCCGGCAAGATCTATGCGAGCGAACAGATAGCCCGGAAACAGCGGCCGCCGCACATCCCTGGTCCGCCGCGCATGGCGTACCTGGCGCTCGACCATCGGACAATATGCATCGAAGCCCTGGTTCGTCAGGTTTTCGAGCGCGATGTGCTCCCGGTGCGGATGCGTGTTGACGGCCACCCACCGCCGGACGGCTCCGGCGCCATTCGCGATCGCAGGCTCGCCCAGGGCATGTGCGCTCGCAAGTTCCTCTCCGCCGGTAAAGTCTCCACGCATCCCCACCCCCGCCCTTCGGAGTACTTGCGACGGATCAACTGTAGTCAGCCTGCCGAGCTTGTCCATAGCGCCGGAATCCGCGGGAGCGGCCTGGGGATCACAGAGCGCGCTGGAACCTACCTGTTTCTGTTCCGTTCGGATTTCTGACGTGAGGTCTTCGGGGTGCTCGCGAGGTTGCACATACTGAGATGCCGGCTACCGCTCAGCTGACGCTTGCGCTTGAGGATTTCGACGCTGCCGTTTTCGACCTCGACGGGGTCGTGACGAAAACGGCCGCCGTGCACGCCGCAGCCTGGAAAGAGCTGTTCGACACCTATCTGAAGGCGCGCGCGGATCGCACCGGCGAGCCGTTCCGGCCGTTCGACATTCAGCGGGATTATCTCCAGTACGTCGATGGCAAGCCGCGCTACGAAGGCGTGCGCAGCTTTCTGGCATCACGGAGTATATCTCTTCCATACGGCAGTCCCGAGGACTCCCCTGATCAGGAAACCATCTGCGGCCTCGGCAATCGCAAAAACGAGATCTTCAACGCCCAGCTCACTCGCACTGGCGCCGAGGTATACCAGAGCTCCTTACACCTCATTCAGGAGCTGAGAAGGCACGGGATCAAAACGGCACTCGTCTCCTCGAGCAAAAATGCCAAGGCGGTTCTAGAGTCAGCGCGGTTGACGGAGTTATTCGACGCCTGTGTCGACGGCATCGAGGCGGCCCGGCTCTCGCTCAGAGGCAAGCCCGACCCGGACATCTATCTCCATGCCGTGCGTTTGCTCGACGTAAAGCCCGCGCGAGCCATCGGCGTCGAAGACGCTTTGTCGGGCGTGGAAGCCATACGAGCGGCGGGTTACGGGCTCGTCATAGGAGTCGATCGCGGCGATCAGGCTGACGCTTTGCGCGATCACGGCGCAGACATCGTCGTGCGCGACCTGGCGGAGTTGCAGCTAGTCGAGCATTTATAGTTTTCTGGCCGGGAACCCGATCAGCTCCGACATGTCTGGTCGATCGGAAGCTGTCCGCTTTCAGGGAAAAAATACCAATCGCATTCCATTTGGAGAGAAGGCGCCGTGGCCGCAAATTCTGATCCTTATGTCCGATGGCTCGAAGATCTCGGCTCTGACGACGTTGGCCAGGTCGGGGGTAAGAACGCCAGCCTCGGCGAGATGATCCGCAGCCTCAAGCAAGAAGGCATCCGCGTGCCGGACGGCTTCGCGACGACCGCGTACGCGTATCGCGAATTCATCGCCGCAAATCACCTGGAAGACGCCATTCGCGACCGCCTCGAGGCGCTGAAAGCCGGTCGTGCAACGCTCCGCGAGACCGGGCAGGCGATCCGCCGCCTGTTTCTCGAGAGCGAATTCCCCGAGCCGATCGCCCAAGCCATTCGCGAATGCTACCGCAAGCTCGCAGAACGCAGCGGGCTGGACGATGTGGCCGTCGCCGTCCGCTCGAGCGCGACAGCGGAGGACCTGCCCGGTGCGAGCTTCGCAGGCCAACAGGAAACATTCCTGAATGTCCGCGGAGAGCGGGCCCTGCTCGACGCCTGCAGACGCTGCTATGCATCGCTTTTCACCGACCGCGCGATCAGCTACCGCGATGAGATGGGTTTCGACCACATGCAGGTCGCGCTCTCGGCCGGTGTCCAGCGGATGGTGCGATCGGATCTCGCCGGCTCCGGCGTGATGTTCACGATCGATACCGAGACGGGATTCCCGAACGTGATCATCATCAACGCAGCCTGGGGTCTCGGTGAAAACGTCGTTCAGGGCACTGTCAACCCTGACAAATACGCCATCTTCAAGCCGCCACTCAGAGATGAGCGCTATCGTCCGATCATCGAGAAAACGATGGGCACGAAAGAAAAGAAAATGATTTACGCCGAAGGCGGCAGTGGCAGGACGAAAAACGTCAATACCACCCGCAGGGAGCGAGAGGCCTTCGTGTTGAGCGATAGCGATATTCTGCAACTCGCGCGTTGGGCCGTTCTCATCGAGAAGCATTATGGCCGTCCGATGGACATCGAGTGGGCCAAGGACGGCGAAACGGGCGAGCTCGCGATCGTTCAGGCACGGCCAGAAACGGTGCAGGCCGCTGCCAGATCGGCACCGCTGAAGATCTATCGCCTGAAGGGAAAACAGCCAAAGCCGGTCATTTCTGGTGCAGCCATCGGGCAGGCGATCGCAGCGGGCCCAGTCTGCATGATCCGGTCGGCTGAAGAAATTTCTGAATTCCGGCCAAACTCCATTCTGGTCACCGAAACCACCGACCCCGACTGGGTCCCGATCATGCGCCAGGCGGCAGGCATCGTTACCGACCATGGCGGCACGACCAGCCATGCCGCCATCGTCAGTCGCGAGCTGGGCGTCCCGGCGATCGTCGGAACGGGACAAGCCACACGCGTGCTCCGCGACGGCCAGGACGTGACGATCTCCTGTGCCCAAGGCGAAATCGGTTATGTCTACGACGGCATCCTCGATTTCGAGACGCAAGAGGTCAATCCGGAGGCATTACCTGAGCCGCGCACGGCGATGATGATCAATCTCGCCAGTCCGGCCACTGCATTTCAGTTCTGGCGGCTGCCGACGAAAGGCGTGGGATTGGCACGGATCGAATTCATTATCAGCAACTACATCAAGATCCATCCAATGGCGCTGGTTCATCCCGATCGCGTGGAAGATCCCGAGGCACGGCACCAGATCGAACAGCTCACCCGCGGATACGGCGACCCGCGCGATTATTTCATCGATCAGCTCGCCCGCGGCATTGCCAAGATCGCGGCACCTTACCATCCCCACCCCGTTATCGTCCGCCTCAGCGACTTCAAGACGAACGAATACGCTCATCTGATCGGCGGTCAGTCATTCGAGCCGAGGGAAGAAAATCCGATGCTCGGATTCCGCGGTGCATCGCGCTACTACAGCGACCGTTATCGGGATGGTTTCTCCCTGGAATGCCGCGCCTTGCGAAAGGTGCGCGAGGACATCGGGATCACCAACGTCGTCGTCATGGTGCCGTTTTGCCGAACCCCGGCCGAAGCTGATCGCGTGCTGGCGATCATGGCTGAGCAGGGGCTGGAACGTGGCAAGGAGGGCCTGCAGATCTACATGATGTGCGAAATTCCTTCGAACGTCATTCTTGCCGAGGAATTTGCAAAGCGGTTCGATGGCTTTTCGATCGGCAGTAACGATCTGACCCAGCTCATCCTGGGGGTCGACCGCGATTCGGCCGAGTTGGCGCCTTTGTTCGATGAACGCAACGAGGCGGTGAAGCGAGCTGTAAGTGAAGCCATCAAGAAAGCGCACAAGGCCGGCATCAAGGTCGGCATCTGCGGCCAGGCGCCGAGCAATTATCCCGAATTCGCGGCCTTTCTCGTCGAGCAGGGAATCGATTCCATATCGCTCAACCCGGACAGCTTCATCGCGACCGTGACCCATGTTGCAGAGGTAGAGCGGCGCCTCGCCTCATCTGGGATCCGCTAAGCCCACCGCGCGTTCCGGTCGCAGGCCGATGGGTGAGAAGAGGAGCAGCCGCCGTGAATGGGAACGACAAGATCCGGGTCGCCGTGAACGGCTACGGCGTCATCGGAAAGCGCGTTGCGGCAGCGGTCGCACAGCAGGACGACATGGAGCTCGTCGGGATCTCGGACGTGGTGTCGGACTGGCGCGCTCGTGCCGCAATCATTAGGGGCTTCAAACTTTTCGGCGCGACCGCCCAAAGCGCCGAGGCCATGAAGCAGGCGAAGCTCGACGTCTCCGGCACGCTCGACGATCTGCTCGGGACCGCCGAGATCGTGGTCGACTGCACGCCGAAAAAGATCGCTGCGACGAACGTCGAGCGCTATCGCGAGCGGGGCGTCAAATTCGTCCTGCAGGGTGGCGAGAAGCACCAGGTCACGGGCCACTCGTTCGTTGCCGAATCGAACTTCGCCAGTGCGGTCGGACGGGAATCAACGCGCGTCGTATCGTGCAACACCACGTCCATCGTGCGCACCCTTGCCGCGCTGAAGCGCGCGGGCCTGCTGAAGAAGGCGCGCGGTACGCTGCTGCGGCGCGCAACCGATCCCTGGGAGAGCCACCAGAGCGGCATTATGAACACGCTGGTCCCTGAGCCGGACATTCCCAGCCATCAGGCACCGGACGCACAAAGCGTGGATCCCGAGCTCGATGTCGTCACGATGGCCGTCAAGGTGCCGGAAACGCTGGCGCATATGCATTACTGGGCTGTCCAATTGACGCGCCCGGCGAGCAAGGACGAGGTGCTGGAAGCGTTCCGCACGTCTTCGCGCATCGCCTTCATCCGCATGCGCGATAATCTCGTTGCGATAAATGCGGTCAAGGAAATGATGGCCGATCTCGGCCGGCCCCACGACAACCTGTACGAGGTTGCCCTTTGGGAGGATATGCTCAAGGTCCAGGACGATGAGCTGTTCTATGCCTATATGGTAGACAACCAGGCCATCGTCATTCCTGAGACGATCGACGCCATCCGCGCCCTTTCAGGCAGGGAGAAGGATTGGCAGGCCTCGGTCAAGAAGACCAATGCCAGCCTGGGGATCGGCTTGTTGAACTGGTGAGGAGAACCGCTGACGCATGCCCGCGATTTGCACGCTGACCCTGAACCCTGCGCTCGACATCGCGACCGCAACGGATCGGGTTACGGCCACGCACAAGCTGCGCTGCACCACAGCACGCTATGACCCTGGCGGCGGCGGGATAAATGTGGCGCGTGTGATCTTCGAGCTGGGCGGCAATGCGACTGCGGTCTACACGGCAGGTGGTCCAGTGGGGCACTCCCTGCAGGAACTGCTCGATGCTGCAGGAATACCGCAGGTCGTTATTCCGATCCGGGGCGAAACGCGCGTCAACATCACGGTCGACGAGCGGGTCAGCAATAACCAATTCCGCTTCGTCTTCCCCGGCCCGGAGCTGTCCCCCGAGGAGCAGGAGCAGTGCATCGAGGCTGTCGCGAAGCTCGATCCACCACCGGAATTTCTGGTGGCGAGCGGCAGTCTGCCGCCCGGCGTTCCCGCCGACTTCTATGCGCGGGTCGCTCGGCTGGCGAAGTCCCTAGGCGCCAAGTACTTTCTCGACACGTCGGGTGATGCCTTGAGGGAAGCGGGGCACGAGGGCATTTATCTCGTCAAACCGAACCTCAGGGAGCTCTCCGAGTTCGCAGGCCGCGATCTCGCATCGAGGAGCGATCAGATCGATGCCGCACGCGAGTTGATCGCCGAAGGCCGCGCCGAGGTCGTCGTCCTGTCGCTTGGCGCGGACGGCGCGCTGCTTGTGACCAATGAGCTCGCGGAGCACTTCCCGGCGCTCCAGGTTCCACTCCGCAGTGCTGTGGGCGCCGGCGACAGTATGCTGGGCGGCATCGTGTATTCACTTGCCCGTGGCAATCCGCTCCGCGACGCCGTGCGCTACGGAATTGCCGCTGGAGCAGCGGCGCTCATGACCGAGGGAACCGAGCTCAACCGTCGCGAAGACACGGAACGGCTTTACGCTGAAATGCTCTCCGAGGCGGGCTGAATCGAAAAGGAGCTGGCGTCAGGCATCGCTCGAAGCGCAGTCGTGGGCGCGCACGACGACAAGGCGGTTGACCACATCCTTGACCCCGGGCACCTGCCGGGCAGCCGAGACGAGCTTTTCAAGCAGGCTCGCATCCGGCAGGGCGCCCCGCAGCTCCACCGTTCCGTTCTGGACCAGCACATTGATAGAAGTGCGGCTTCCGCGTGCTTCACCGGACAGAGCCTGAAGCACTTGGTCCCTCAATGCATAATCCTCGGCGGTGGCATCGGGCATCATCTTCGCCTCCAATGCCAATCCGCGCAGGAGATCCGCCCTGCTGACGATCCCGACGACCTTGTTGTCCCGCACGATGGGGACGCGCTTGATGCCGTTGGCCTTCATCAGCTTGACGATGTCCTGAACCGGCGTCTCCTCCGTGGCCGTAATCACCTGCCGTGTCATCGCCTCTCCGACGGTCTGCGCGCGAGGCGATATCGCCGCGAGCGCCGGCTTCTCAGGATCGAGAATGAACTCCAGCCAGCGGCGGCGCTGGCCGTCGCCCGTGATACCTGTCAGCAGGTCGCCTTCGGTAATGATGCCCACCAGATTTCCGCCCTGGTCCACGACCGGCAGGCCGCTGATGCGGTAATCGAGCATCATGCGAGCCGCCTCCCGGATCGAGGCATCCGGCTGAATGGTTGCCGCACCAAAGGTCATGACCTGAGCCGCTTGCATTCTCGCCTCCCTGAGTTCATGTCACAAACGCGCGGACGGGCCAGGGCACACATGCCAGCCTACAGAAAAATGGGAGCGGGACCTCGATCCAGCAATAAGGTTCCGCTCGGTTGGAGAACGCCCGGCAGCTGGAGGAGGAGATGATCACTGTGGAGCGAGTGAGCGACGCCCCGCTCACGTTCGAGGTCAGCGTCCGCGAAGGCGGAAGCGAAACCCGTCACCGCGTGACCATGGCCGATGGCATGGTCGCGCAGCTCGGGCAAGGCCAATTCACGCCGGAGCAGTGCATCGAGGCCTCATTCCGGTTCCTGCTCGACCGCGAACCGAAAGAATCGATCCTCCGGGAGTTCGACGTGGCCGTCATCGCGCGCTATTTCCCGGAGTACGAGGCGGAGCTGCCACGCTATCTTTCCGACCGATAGGGAGCGGTCCACGAGATGCCAACCCGACAGAGACCCAGCCTCAGCTCGGCGGCATGATGTGGATGCCTTCGGCGAGCAGCGACACGCTCGCCGCCACGCCAGGCTCGACGCCATTTCGGCGCGCCACATGAAGAGGCACCGAAAAGTGAATCGGAAGGTTCCGATCGTGATTGGGTCGTAGCGTCAGGTGCGCTGTCTGGCCGATCGGCAAGACCGCCTCGATGATCCCCGGCACCGGGTTCTCGTGCTCACCCCGGGACGGGCGGTCGCGGCGGTGGAGGACGACGAAGCCATCGGGAATGACCCAGGTGATTGGCTGGCCGGGTTGCAGGTCCGGCCGCGCCGGCGCCTCGATCTCGAGGCCAGCCCATGCGATGATCGAAGGCTT
Organism: Hyphomicrobiaceae bacterium; assembly: GCA_036380915.1. Lineage (GTDB taxonomy): Bacteria > Pseudomonadota > Alphaproteobacteria > Rhizobiales > Hyphomicrobiaceae > ZC4RG25. Next base: position 8,840 of record DASVDU010000135.1, read on the forward strand.
ACCGGCTGTGCCCCCGGTTACGATCCGGCCTTCGAAGATGTTGCGGAGGTCGACGAGGCGCGCGACCTCGGCAGAAACAGGCCTCGTGGTGATCTCCGCCGGGGTCCCCGTCTGTAGTGTGCGGCCGCGATGCAGCACCGCCATGCGGTCCGCGAGCATAAGCGCTTCGTCGAGATCATGGGTGACGAGCACGACAGGCATGTTGAGCCCGCGTCGCAGCTCGGCGATTTCGCGATAGAGCCTTTGGCGGGTGGCCTTGTCGACCGCCGAGAACGGCTCGTCGAGCAGCAGCACCTTCGGCTCACGCGCCAGTGCCCGCGCCACCGCGACCCGCTGCTGCTGGCCTCCGGATAGCTCGGCCGGGCGGCGCTGCTCGAGGCCGGCGAGATGGACCTGCGCCAGGAGTCCTCTTGCCTTCGCCGCCCGCTCCTTGGCCGGCACATGGGTCATTGCAGCCATGATATTGCCGAGCGCCGTCAGATGCGGGAAAAGGGCATAGGTCTGGAAGACCATCCCGACCGCCCGCTGATGCGCCGGAACGAAGCGGCCCGCAGCTGCCGAAAACCAGGCCTCCCCGTTCACTTCGATCTTACCGAGCTGCGGGCGGTAGGTTCCTGCGATCGCGCGGAGAATCGTCGACTTTCCGCTGCCCGACGGTCCCACGAGCGCCAGCACCTCGCCCGGGGCGCAGGAGAATTGCGCCGCAAGCGGTATCGGCCGCTCCTGACTGAGCTCGACTCGCAGTCCCTCCACGGCGCTCATCCCAATCGCCGGCCGACCCGCCGCGAAAAGGCATACGTGAGCGCAATCGTGGCAAGCGAAATGGACAGCAGAAGAGCCGACATCCGCCCTGCGGCCATGTCATCGAACGCCTGTACGCGGTCGTAGATGGCAATGGCGATCGTCTTGGTTTCGCCGGGGATCGAGCCACCCACCATGAGCACGATGCCAAACTCGCCGAGCGTATGGGCAAAGGAGAGCACCATGGCCGTCAGGATACCGGGCCAGGCGAGCGGCAGCTCGACCTTTCTCAACGCCTGCATCGGCGAGAGCCCGCAGCAGGCTGCCGCCTCGCGCACATCGGACGGAATCGCCTCGAAGCCACGCTGCATCGGCTGAATGGCAAATGGCAGATTGAAAATGACCGACGCGATGAGCAGGCCCTCGAAGGTGAAGACAAGCTGACCTCCGAAAAGCGCCTGCCACAATTGGCCCATCGGGGAAGCCGCGCCAAAGGCGACCAGCAGATAGTAGCCGAGAACGGTCGGCGGCAGGACGAGCGGGAGGGCTACGATCGCCTCGACCAGCCCCTTTCCCGGGAACTGGCGGTAGGCCAAGGCCCGCCCGGCGAAAATGCCGATCGGCAGCAGCAGAAGGATCGTAAAGAATGCCAAGCGTAGCGAGAGGAAAAGCGCGGTCCAGTCCATTCTCAGTCCTCTCCGCGCGCGATCAGCTCGCCTCGCCAGGCAATACGAATCCGTATTTTCGGAACACGCGGCGCGCCTGCTCCTCCTGCAGATAGGCATAGAAGCGTTCCGCGACGGGGCCAGCCGTCTTCAGAAGCACCATGCGGTTCCTGAGCGGCGTGTGCCACTGCTCCGGTATCAGCGCGAACGTGCCGAGCTGGCTGAGGTGCGGTGACACGGCAAGAGAGTACGCGATGATGCCGCCCTGGGCGTTTGCCGATGTGGCGAATTGTGCCGCCTGCGAAATGTTTTCCCCGAACACGAGCTTTGGCCGAATGCGATCCCATAACTGCTTATGCCGCAGCGCCTCCTCTGCCCGTTTGCCGTAAGGCGCGTGCTCCGGATTGGCTATGGCGAAGCGCTTGATGCGGCCATCGTCGAGTGCTGCCGCAAGGTCATCCAGCGAAGCGTCCGGCTTCAGCAGTGATCCATGAGGGACATAGATCACGATCCGGCCGACAGCGTAGATCGCTCCCTCATCGCGCGTGAGCCCGGACCGCGCAAGATCAAGCACGTAGTCTTCATCGGCCGATAGGAACATCTCATAGGGGGCGCCCTGCCGGATCTGGCGCGCAAAGTTTCCCGAAGAGCCAAACGACAATCGGACCGATTGGCCCGTCTCGGACTTGAAGCCCTCGGCGATTTCCTCCAGCGCGAATTGAAGGCTCGCGGCAGCGGCAATGATGGGGACATTGGCGCTTCCGTTCTGCGCCGTAGCGCCTCCGACCGGCGAGGCACCAAACGCGACGAGCGCAAGGGAAAGGCCCAGCGCGACGCGGCGGCTCAGCAAATTCATCAGCTTCACCCCTCGAAGTGCAGTTGGAACATATCGGGACGTCCGGGCCACCACAATCGCAATCGGCCGATCTCTCGTGTGACGAAGGGCTCTCCCTCGGATCATTGAAGTGCGATAGTGAAAGATGTATCCATGATGCCGCTTCAAGGAGGCCTGCACAGGTGACATTCTCGCCGCATCCCAAAGCGCCGGGCCTGGAGGTCGGCGTCACCGAGCCGATGATCCGCGAGCTCGTGCACACCTTCTATGCCCGCGTCCGGCGGGACGAGTTGCTTGGCCCCATCTTCAACACTCATGTCGCAGACTGGCCGGAACACCTGGACAGGCTCTGCGCTTTCTGGTCCTCCGTCACGCTGATGACGGGCCGGTTCAAGGGCAAGCCAGTGCCGGTCCATGCCAAGCTGCCCGGCATCACGGTCCCGCATTTCGCTCGCTGGCTGGCGCTCTTCGCCAGGACGGCGCGCGAAGTCTGCCCGCCCGAGGCTGCGGAGCTGTTCATCGACCGGTCCGAGCGGATCGCGCAATCCCTTCAGCATGCGATCGCGATTTGCCGCGGCGAGCCGCTCGAGGTGCATCATGATGCCGCCTGAGGTGGCCGAGTGGCGGAAGGCTCAGCGCGACCGGCTCCTCGAAACGCGCCGCAACATGCCTCTGTCGGAACGGGCCGCGCTCATCGCGCCATTGCTCGCCAACTTGCGTGACCTGCTGGAGACGTTGTCCTTCAACTGCCTCGGCATCTACTGGCCCATCAAGCGCGAAATCGACGTGCGTCCGCTGGGTGATGAGATTTGCCGATCGCGGGGCGCAACGCTGGCCCTCCCGGTCGTTGTCGAGAGGGGCGCGCCGCTCGAGTACTGGAAGTGGCAGATGGGCGATGCGGTCGAGCGCGGATTCTGGAACATCCCCGTTCCAAAACAGCGCCGCCCTGTAGAGCCCGATACCGTCATCGCCCCGCTCGTCGGGTTTCACGATCATTACCGCCTCGGCTACGGCGGCGGCTATTTCGACCGGACGCTGGCCAAGCTTCGCCCGTTCGCCATCGGCATCGGTTTCGAGTTCAGTCGGGTCGACGGATTTGTTCCGCAGCCACACGACATTGCTATGAATGTCATCGTCACCGAGAGCGCCATCTATCAGAAGTGATCGTTCGGAGGGGGACAGAGATGCTCGGGATTTCGAACTTCCACGAGGTGTTCCTCTCCACGATGCCCGACGGTGTTCTGCTGGCGGACAAGGACGGCGTGATCCGCATGTGGAACGCCGGCTGCGAGCGGATCTTCGGCTTCACGGCAGAGGAGGCAATCGGGCAGCCGCTCGACATCATCATTCCGGAAAACCTGCGTGCCCGGCACGGCGAAGGCTACGCGCAAACCATGCGCACCGGGAAAACCCGGTATGGGCAAGGCGATCTTCTCTCCGTCCCCGCATTGCACAAGAACGGAACCCGCATTTCCGTCGAGTTTTCGATACTGCCGTTCCGCGATGCTGAAGGGCGAATGGTCGGGATCGGAGCGGTTTTGCGAGATGTCACACGCAAATTTGAAGAGATGAAAGCGCTGAAGAAGGCGCTGGCCGCAGCCCGCGCCGGCTGAAACCAGCAGAAGATTGGAGCAACCCATGTGGCCAGACCGCAGGATCACCGATCTGTTCGGCGTTGAGCATCCCATCCTTCTGGCCCCCATGGCTGGCCCCAGCACGCCGGAGCTCGGCATCGCCGTATCGGAAGCAGGTGGGCTCGGCTGCTATGCCTGCGCACTCTCGACGCCCGAGCAGATCCGCACCGCGATGAGCGTCATCCGGCAACGGACCGACAAGCCGGTCAACCTCAACTTCTTCACGCATACCCAGCCAGTGCCGGATGCCGATCGGGAGGCCCGGTGGAAGGCGCGGCTTAGTCCTTATTACTCAGAGCTCGGCATCGATCCAAACGCACCTACCCCCACTGCAAGCAGAGCGCCGTTCGACGACACCGCTTGCCAGATCGTCGAGGAGTTCCGGCCGGAGGTCGTTAGCTTCCATTTCGGACTGCCGGAGGACAAGCTTCTGCAGCGGGTGAAGGCGACGGGCGCGAAGGTCATCGCGTCGGCGACCACCGCCCGGGAAGCGAAATGGCTCGCCGAGCGCGGCTGCGACGCCATCATCGCCCAGGGCGCCGAGGCGGGCGGACATCGGGGCATGTTCCTGACGGACAACATCGCCTCACAGGCGGGCACTCTCGCGCTCGTACCGCAGGTCGTCGATGCGGTCGATGTGCCGGTGATCGCGGCCGGCGGCATTGCCGACGGGCGAGGCATAGCCGCCGCGTTCGCGCTCGGCGCAGCGGGTGTTCAGATCGGCACGGCCTATCTCTTCTGCCCCGAGGCGAAGGTGTCGGCCATGCATCGGGAAGCACTGCGCTCGGCCCACGATGACGACACGGTGCTGACGAACGTCTTTACCGGCCGGCCGGCAAGGGGCCTGATCAATCGCATCATCCGTGAAGTCGGCCCGGTCTCGCCGGACGCGCCTGCCTTTCCGCTCGCAGCCGGCGCACTTGCCCCGATCCGGGCCGCTGCCGAAGCCAAAGGCTCATCAGACTTTACGTCGCTCTGGTCCGGACAGTCGGCCGCCCTCGGCCGCGAAATGCCTGCCGCGGAATTGACGCGCAAGCTGGCACGAGAGGCGCTGGACCGCATGAAGGCGCTCAGCGGAACCTGATCCGACCCCCGCGCGCTCTCTCCGAAATGTGAGCCGCGCAACCGTGACGGGTAGTTTCGGTTGGACTAAGGTTCACCAAGAGTTTGCCCAAGGAGCCGGTCATGCTTCGCATTCTGGCGGCGCTCGCAGCCCTGACCTTCCTGCAACTTCCCGCGTGGGCCGAATACTCGGAACAATACTTTGATGTGCCCAAGGGGGACGGGCCCCACGACGTCGCCGTCGCTCCGGATGGAACTGTCTGGTACGCGGGGCAGAAAGCCGGCGTCGCCGGAAAGCTCGACCCGGCAACGGGCAAAATCGAGCGCATCACCCTCGGCCAGAATTCGGCACCTCATGGGGTGATCGTGGGGCCTGACGGTGCGCCGTGGTTCACCGACGGCGGGCAGAATGCGATCGTGCGCGTCGATCCTGAGACACACAGCGTGAAGATCTGGCCGTTGCCGCCGGAACGAATGCCCTACACGAACCTTAATACGGCCGCTTTCGACGGGAAGGGGCGCATCTGGTTCACCGGGCAGAACGGCATCTATGGCCGGCTCGACCCCGAGACGGGCGAGATGAAGGTCTGGGATGCCCCACGCGGGCGCGGACCCTATGGCATCACGGCCACTCCCGGCGGCGAGATCTGGTTCGTGTCGCTGGCCGGCAGTTATCTCGCCAACGTCGACTTGGAGACCGGCCAGGCCGCCATCTACGAGCCGCCGACGCCCAATCAGGGTGCCCGGCGCGTCTGGTCGGATTCGCAGGGGCGACTCTGGATCAGCGAATGGAACACGGGCAACGTCAGCGTCTACGATCCCGCCTCGGATACCTGGCGACAGTGGAAGCTCCCCGGCGAGAGACCGCGCACTTATTCCGTCTGGGTCGATCCCGACGACAAGGTCTGGCTGACGGAATGGTCAAGTAACGCCGTGGTTCGCTTCGACCCGGAGACAGAAAAGTTCGAGAGTTTTCCAAGCAATCGGGCGAATGCCAATGTGCGCCAGATGCTTGGGCGCAAGGGCGAAGCCTGGGCTCCGGAATCCGGCACGGACCGGCTGCGTGTCATCCGTTATGCTTCCAAGACGGACTGATCATCGGTGCCGCGCCCCGAAATCGCTGCTCTCCTGATCGTCGTGACATCGGTATCGGCCCTGCCGTCCGTCGCAATGGCAGCGGAACCCGGAGATCCGGTCCGTGGTGAGCGCGTTTTCCAGCGCTGCTATGCCTGCCACTCCGACGAACCAGACGAGGGCAACTTGCAGGGGCCGAACCTGTACAAGGTCCTTGGCCGGCCGGCAGCCGTGGTCCCCGGCTTCGAATATTCCCAGGCTATGAAACAGAAGGCGGCAGCAGGCCTCGTGTGGGATGCTGCCACGCTCGACGCTTTCATCGCCGATCCCGATGCGGTGGTGCCTGGCACGCTGATGAGCATTCCTCCGGTTCGCAACGCTCAAGAACGCAGCGACCTCATCGCCTATCTCGCCCGCTTCGGCAGGTTTCAGGATTAAGGTTGCCGGTGGAACCAATCGAGAGCCGCGGCTGTTGAGGGCCTGAAACCCCAAACGCCAGCGGAGAACGACCTTGCAGCCCACCACTCAGGAGCGGACGCGGGCCGAGCTCGAGCCTCAACGGGACGTCTCGATCAGGGTACCGCTCCGTCTCACGATCAATGGAACGCTCTACGACCTCGACGTACCGCCCTGGACCACGTTGCTCGATCTCCTGCGGGACCGGCTGGATCTCACCGGCGCCAAGAAAGGCTGCGACCACGGTCAGTGCGGGGCCTGCACCGTTCTCGTCGACGGTCGCCGTATCCTGAGCTGCATGACGCTCGCTGTGATGCAGGATGGGCGGCAGGTGACGACGATCGAAGGGCTCGCCAGCGACGGCACCCTGCACCCGATGCAGCAGGCCTTCATCGACCACGACGCTTTCCAGTGCGGTTACTGCACACCGGGCCAGATCTGCTCCGCCGTTGGGCTGATCAATGAGGGACACGCGCACACGCCCGAGGAAGTGCGCGAGCTGATGAGTGGCAACATATGCCGCTGCGGCGCCTACCCCAACATCGTCGATGCGGTGATGGACGTGATGGCGAAGGAAGGAGGCGGCGCGTGAGACCGTTCAGCTATACGCGTGCCGGTGACGTCTCCGAGGCGGTGAGCGAGGCATCGGCAGGCGCGGTCAAGTTCATCGCCGGCGGCACCAACCTCCTCGACCTGATGAAAGAGGACGTCGAGCGGCCTATGCGGCTTGTCGACATCAACCAGCTTCCGCTCAACCGGATCGAGGATACGCCCGATGGCGGCCTGCGCTTTGGCGCTCTCGTCCGCAACGCCGATGCGGCCCATGATCCTCGGATCAGAGACCGCTATCCGCTCCTGTCCAGTGCATTGCTCGCCGGAGCCAGCCCGCAACTGCGCAACGCAGCAACAACGGGCGGCAATATCATGCAGCGTACGCGGTGCTACTACTTCTACGATACCGCAACCGCCTGCAATAAGCGAAAGCCGGGCAGCGGCTGTGGCGCAATCGGCGGCATCAATCGCCTTCACGCAATTCTCGGCGCCAGCGACCATTGTATCGCGACACATCCGTCGGACATGTGCGTCGCGCTTGCCGCACTGAACGCCGAAGTGCGGGTCGCCACGCCCGATGGCGGTGAACGCGTGATTCCGTTTGCCGACTTCCACCGGCTGCCCGGCGACACGCCGCATATCGAGACGAATTTGCGGCCCGGCGAATTGATCACGGCCGTCGATCTGCCCAACGAGATGTTCAACAAGCACTACACCTACCTGAAGATCCGCGACCGGCTCTCCTACGCCTTTGCGCTGGTCTCGGTGGCGGCTGCGTTGCACATCGAAAATGGCCGGATTACCGATGCCCGCCTCGCCCTCGGCGGCGTCGCGCACAAGCCGTGGCGCGATAACGACGCCGAACGGTTGCTGATTGGCAAATCGCCGGAACGCCAACACTTCCAAGCCGTGGCGGATGCCATCCTGCGGGACGCCAAAGGCCAAGGCGACAACGACTTCAAGATCCCGCTCGCCCGCAGAGCCATCGTGCGGGCGCTCGAGCAGGCCGCGAACGGCACCCCGCAATCGCAAATCGACAAGCACGTCGCCTGAGGAGGCGAGCCATGGCGACTACCGTTCACATCGGCGAACCGCTGAACCGGGTCGATGGAGTGGCGAAGGTGACGGGCGCGGCGCGGTACGCGGCAGAGTATCCCGTCGAGGGGTTGCTTTACGGCTTTGCCATCTCCAGCCCCATTGCCAAGGGCCGCATCACCGCGATCGACACGTCCGCGGCCCTGGCCGTGCCGGGCATCGTCGAGGTGATCACGCACCTCAATCGCCCGCACGTCGCCTGGCAGGACATAAGCTATCGAGACGACGCCTCTCCGCCAGGCTCACCCCTGCGGCCACTCTACGATGAAAAAATCTACTTCAGCGGTCAGCCCATTGCACTCGTCGTGGCCGAAACCCCGGAGATCGCCCGCTACGGCGCCAGCCTGGTAGCCGTCACCTACGACGCCGAGCCCCACAACACCGATTTCGACACCGGATTGTCCGAGCGTTACCCGCCCAAGAAGGTACGCTCTCACGCCGTTCCCCCGGATGACAGGGGAGATGCCGACGGCGCATTGAAATCCGCCCCGGTGCGCATCGACGGCGACTACCGCTTGATGATGGAAGTTCACAATCCGATCGAGATGCACGCTTCCACCGCGATCTGGGAGGATGGCGGCAAGATCACGGTTTATGACAAGAACCAGGGCTCACAGAACGTCCAGACCTACCTTTCCAACGTGTTCGACCTGCCGGCCGACAAGGTCCGCGTGCTCAATCCGTATGTCGGGGGTGCCTTCGGATCGGGGCTCAGGCCGCAATGGCAGGTCAACCTTGCGGTCCTTGCCGCCAAGATGCTCGAGCGCTCGGTCCGCGTCGTCATGACCCGGCAGCAGATGTTCACGCATACGCATCGCCCTGAGTGCCTCATGTGCGTGTCGCTCGGAGCGGATGAGAACGGCAAGTTGTCGGCAATCGCGGTCGATGCCACGAGCGCCACCTCGCGATACGAGGACTACTCGGAAAGCATCGTGAAGTGGTCAGGCATTATCTACGGCTGCGAAAACGGTTCTTTCAGTCACGAGCTCGTCCCGCTCGACACGTCGACACCGGGCGACATGCGGGCCCCGGGCGCAGCGACGGGCATGAACCTGTTCGAGATCGCGATGGACGAGCTGGCGTACGCGGCCGGCATGGACCCGCTCCCCCTGCGCATCGCCAACTTCACTGACTTCGATCTCGTGACGAATGCGCCCTATACCAGCAAGGCGCTGCTGGCGGCCTACCGGGAAGGCGCGGCGCGGTTCGGCTGGGACAAGCGCAGCCATGCGCCGCGCTCGATGCGGGACGGAAAGGAGCTCGTCGGCTGGGGGATGGCGAGCGGCATCTGGGAAACCCTGCTGGCGGAGATCGCCGCCCGCGCGACGCTTTCGGCCGACGGCAGCCTGGAGATCGCGTCCGCGGCATCTGACATCGGCACCGGCACCTACACCATCATGGCCCAGGTTGCAGGCGAAACGCTCGGCCTTCCAGCCAACCGCATTCGCGTGAAGCTCGGCGATTCCCATCTGCCGAAGTCACCCCTCGAAGGCGGCTCGTGGATGGCTGCCTCCGTCGGCGCCGCTGTCCAGCTGGCCTGCCGGTCCTTGGCGGGCAAGATCCATCAGATCGCGGCCAATATGAACAACCCGGCCTTCGGCACCCCGACGCTGGACCAGGTCGCGTTCGCAGATGGGGCCATCCAGCTCAAAGGCGACCCGACGCGCGGGATGAGGTACGAGGACGTCCTGAAGGCATCGGGGCAGGCTTCGATCTCAGCCGAGGAGACCTACAAACCCCACCGGCGGCGCGACAAGACGAGCAACGCCCATTCGGCGGTGTTCGCAGAGGTGAAGGTCGACGAGGAGCTTGGGGTCGTTCGCGTCACCCGCATCGTCTGCGCGGCTGCCGCCGGCCGCATCCTCAATCCCAAGACGGCGCGCAGCCAGATCCTCGGCGGCATCGTTATGGGGCAAGGCATGGCGCTCGAGGAAGAGACGTTGACGGACCATCGGATCGGGCGCATCATGAATCACAACCTCGCCGAGTACCACGCGCCTGTGCACGCAGACGTTGGTCACATAGATGTGATCTTCGTCGATGAACCCGATCCGGAGGTCTCCCCCCTCGGCGCCAAGGGTCTCGGAGAGCTGGGCATCGTCGGCACTGCGGCCGCGATCGCCAATGCGATTTACCACGCCACGGGGAAGCGGATCCGCGACCTGCCGATCACGATCGACAAGCTCATCAACTGATCGAAGCCGAAAATTCGTCCTTTTCAAGCACGAATAGTGCTGCCCCTCGTGCCAGTCCGGTCAGTCCCGGCTCGAGGCGACGGCCCGAACTGCCGCTGTCGCCAGCACAAAACGGCCGTGCTAAAATAACTACAGTTGCGGCATTATGACCTGACGGCTCAGCGGCTCGTCACTCAATCCGAGGGATAAGTGCGGCCGGGCAAGAACTTCGGCCTGTGATGGGCCGCATTGAACGTATACTGTCGCGACGGGTTCCGGGCGGTCCATTCGTTTCGCATGAGCGCGTGCTCCGGACTGGGTGGGGCAACGATAAACAGAAGACGCCGTCGAAGGGTGAGGACGACGTAGATGCGTAAGCTGCTGCTGGCCATCCTGGCGCTGGTCATAGCCGCCGGCGGGGCTGTTTTGCTGGTGCCCGGCTGGCGGGCGAAACTGCACGCCGAGAAGAGCCCCAAGCCAGCTCAGCAGGCCCACGCCGTTTCCGTCGAGGTCGCACCCGCGATTTCGGCCGTCTACCAGGAAGATCTGCGCTCCGTCGGCACACTGATGTCCGACGAATCCGTCCAGGTTGCATCAGAAATCGCCGGCCGGATCGCCAGCTTCGAGTTCAAGGAAGGCCAGCCGGTCTCCGCAGGCGATCCGCTCATCAAACTCGATGATTCACTTGCCCAGGCCGAGCTCGTGGATGCCAAGGCCCGATTCGAGCTGGCGCGTGCCAACCGTGAACGTGCGCGCAAGCTCTCCAAGAGCGGATACACGACGGAAAAAGCACACGACGAGGCCGATGCCGCCTTCGAGACGGCCCGCGCCGCTCTCGAGCTCGCAACCGTCAAGCTGGACAAGCACACCATCCGGGCACCGTTCGACGGTATCATCGGTCTCAGGAATGCCTCCGTCGGAGCCTACGTCAGCATCGGCACCCCGATCGTCAATCTGGAAAAGATCGACGTCCTGAAGCTGGACTTCAAGCTGCCGGAAGCGGCCCTCACGCAGATCACGACCGGACAGCGTGTTCTGGTGGAGGTCGATGCCGTCCCGAATCGGACGTTCCCAGCCGAGATCTATGCCATCAGCCCCATGCTCGATGTGAATGGCCGCGCACTGCACGTCAGAGCGCGCATGAAGAACCCCGACCTGTTGCTGCGGCCGGGGCTGTTCGCACGCGTTACGGTCAAAGGCCGGGAGACACGCGAAGTAGTCTTGGTGCCGGAAAGCGCCATCGTTCCGCGCGGCGGTGAAACGTTCGTCTACGTCATCGAGAACGGCAAGGCGATCGAAACCAGGGTGACACTTGGCAAGCGCGGGGACGGCAGGGTTCAGATCCTCTCCGGATTGGATGCTGATTCCACAGTCGTCGTTGCCGGACAGCTCAAGCTGCGCAACGGTGTGGAGGTCGAGGTCGTCCAGTCGCAGACCACGCGCCAGCTGGAGAAGAGCTGATGAATCCCGTCGAGGTCTGCATTCGCAGGCCCGTCTTCTCGACGGTCCTGAGCCTCGTTCTGGTCCTGCTCGGTCTCGTTTCCTACTCCCGACTGACCGTCCGCGAATACCCGAACGTGGACGAGCCGACGGTTTCCGTCACGACCACCTACCCCGGTGCGTCGCCGAACATCGTCGAGACCCAGGTCACCCAGGTGCTCGAAGGCTCGATTGCCGGAATCGCAGGCATCGACGTCCTGGAGTCGACCAGCCGATCCGAAACGAGCCGCATCACCGTTCGCTTCCGGCAGGACGTCAACCCCGACGAAGCGGCGAACGACGTCCGTGATCGCGTGAGCCGTGTCCGCGGCCGCCTGCCCGACGAGATCGACGAGCCGATCATCCGCAAGGTCGAGGCGGATGCCCAAGCCGTCATGTACATCGTGTTCACCAGCGATCAGATGTCGGCGCTGGAGATCACGGACTATGTCGACAGATACGTGGTCGACCGGCTGAAAAACCTCACCGGCGTCGCCGACGTGATGATTTACGGCGAGCGCCGCTATGCCATGCGGATCTGGGTGGACCGCGAGCGGTTGGCGGCCTACGCACTGACCGTTCAGGACATCGAAGATGCTCTGCGCAATCAGAACGTGGAGATCCCATCGGGACGCATCGAGAGCCGCGAGCGGGAGTTCAGCGTCCTTTCGCGAACGGGATTGACCACTCCGGAGCAGTTTCGACAGATCGTGGTCAAGCGGGCCGATGGCTATCAGGTCAAGCTTGGCGATGTCGCCCGGGTCGAGCTGGGTGCGGAGGATGAACGCCGCGACAGCCGGTACAATGGCCAGCCGGCCGTCACCGTGGGGATCATCAAGCAGGCCGTGGCCAATCCGCTCGATGTCTCGAAGGCCGTCCGGGGCATCCTGCCGGCTTTGAACGAGTCCATGCCGAATGGCCTCAAGGCCGACATCGGCAACGACGACGCTGTCTTCATCAACGAGTCCATCAAGGCGGTTTTCACCACCATCATGGAAGCCATCGTCCTGGTGGTGATCGTCATCTTTTTCTTCCTGCGATCGGTGCGCGCCTCGCTCATCCCGATCGTCACGATACCGATCTCGCTGGTGGCGACGTTCACGCTCATCCTCGCATTCGGGTTCAGTATCAACACACTCACACTGCTCGCGATGGTGCTGGCGATCGGCTTGGTCGTAGATGACGCCATCGTGGTGCTCGAAAACATATCAAGGCACGTCGAAAGTGGCCTGCGCCCCATGCAGGCCGCCATCAAAGGAACGCGCGAAATCGGCTTCGCCGTCCTCGCGATGACGCTGACCTTGACGGCCGTCTACGCACCGATCGCGTTTGCGACCGGCCGCACGGGACGGCTCTTCATGGAGTTCGCACTGGCGCTCGCCGGCGCCGTTCTGGTCTCCGGCTTCGTCGCACTGACGCTGACGCCGATGCTGTGCTCGAAGCTCCTTCGCCACAATGCATCACCGGGGCGCCTGTTCACTTTCATCGAGGATGTGCTGAAGCGGCTCGAGTCGGGCTACCGCCGCTCGCTGGAGTTCGCCCTCTCCGTGCGCTGGCTGGTGGTGGCTCTCGCCATTCTCACTGCGGGCGCCGCCGGCATGCTGTTCGTCAGCCTCAAATCAGAGCTGTCGCCGACTGAAGACAGGGGTGTTCTACTGATCCGCGGGTCTGGGCCGGAGGGTTCGACGCTGGCCTATAACAAGCGCTACAGCGAGCAGGCCGACGCCATCTTGGCCGAATTGCCGGAGGTGCGCTCTCGCCTGACCATCGACGGCCTCTATCAGCAGGTTACCAATTTCATCGTCATCGGCCGGCTGACCGATTGGTCGGCGCGGGATCGCAAGCAGCAGGAACTGGCGGCCGAGATCGGTCCCAAGGTCCGAAGGATCCCTGGGGTGCTGGCCTTCGCTCAGAATCCGGCTTCTCTTGGGCAGCGCGGCGGCTCCCGGCCCATCGAGTTTGTTATCCAGACATCCGGCACCTATGAGCAGCTGGATGAATATGCGGAGAAGATGCTGGAGCGTATCCGCTCCTACCCGGGCCTGGAGGGTGTCGATACCGACCTCAAGCTCAACTCGCCCGAGCTGCGCATCGACGTGGACCGGGCCAAGATCGCCGACCTCGGTTTGGACGTGGCCGTGGTTGGGCGCACGCTGGAGACGTTGCTCGGGGGCCGGCAGGTTACCCGTTTCGAGCAGAATGGCGAGCAGTACGACGTCATCGTCCAGCTCGCCGCCGAGGACCGCAGCTCACCGGAAACCCTGTCGACCATCTTCGTCCGGGGTGCGAATGGTGAGATGGTGCAGCTGTCGAACATCGTGACCGTCAGCGAAACGGTCGCCCCCAAGGAGCTCAAGCGCTTCAATCAGCTGCGCTCGGTGACGATCCAGGCGAATCTGGCGCCCGGCTACTCGCTGGGTGAAGGACTTGAATTTTTGGAGAACACGGCGCGCGAAGTCCTCCCCTCCCATGTCCAGACGGACTTGAACGGCCAGAGCCGCGAGTTCCGCTCCGCGGGGCAGAGCCTTGCGTTCGTGTTTTTGCTGGCGCTCGGCTTCATCTATCTCGTGCTGTCAGCTCAATTCGAAAGCTTCCGGTCGCCGCTCATCATCATGGTGACCGTGCCACTCTCCATGACCGGCGCGCTGGCGGCCCTTCACCTTACCGGCGGGACGCTGAACGTGTACTCGCAGATCGGGCTCGTGACGCTGATCGGGCTGATTACCAAGCACGGCATTCTGATCGTCGATTTCGCCAACCAGCAGCAGGAGGCGGGCAGGGATATGCGCACCGCCGTGCTCAATGCCGCCGCCCTGCGCCTGCGGCCCATTCTGATGACAACCGGCGCCATGGTGCTGGGGGCGGTGCCGCTGGCCCTTGCCACCGGCGCAGGGGCCGAGAGCCGGCAGCAGATCGGCTGGGTCATTGCCGGAGGCATGACACTGGGTACGATTTTGACGCTTTTCGTGGTGCCTGTGGTCTACATGCTCATCGGCCGCAATTACAGCCTGATAAAGCACGAGGAGGAGCTGGCCGATCACCCCCAACCGGCCGAATAGCTGGAAAGGGCAGCCGCAGCCATTTCGGCCGGGGCGTCGACGTGTCGGCCGCCCCCAATTCATGTTCTGCCGGCGGGCAGACCTGCTTGGGCTATTTCACTCTCGTGTACTTTGCGGTCATGATGGTCTGCCACTTTCCATCGGCGCCCGAAACGGACGAAGTGAAGACCCTGTGATCCGGGTCTTTGATTTCGATCACCTCCCGATATTTCGCCATTTTGCCTTCTTCGGTGCAACTCGGGCCCTCGGTATCCAGGCTCAGAATTTTGCCGGTCGGGTCGAGGGATCCTTCGTAAACCCACAGGTAGGTCATCATCGAGCCGAGCCAGGTGCCGACGAATTTTTCCTTTTGCGGATCGTATCCAAGGGTCAGCATCATCACCGATGGTTGCCCGTCGGGCATTTGGCTGCGACCCTCCGCCTGAATCCAGAGTCCGCCGATGGATCGAACGGTTTCTGTTCCGGTATGATTGCAGTCGGGATCTTTCGACGGGGCCTCGAAGCGCCAGTCACCAACGAGCTGCTGCAGCCACTCGTGCTCTTTCTGCGGTTTTGCCGATTCCATTCTTTCCCTGCCTGCTTTGCTGCCCTAGAAAACTAGCCGCCCGAAATCGCCGTCAGCACCCAGACCTGGGCTCCCGATTCCAGGTGCGTGTCGAGAGAGGCGCGCTCGCCATTCACGAAGACGTTGATGTGGCGGCGAACGGCGGGCGTCGAGTCGCAGAGGCGGTCGCGCATTCCCGGCCAGCGATCATCGAGTGCATCCATCACCTCGCCGACGGTCGAAGCCTCGACATCGACGCGACGCGCTGCCTCCGGAAACAGCCGCAATAGCGCGGGCGCAAGGATCACTGTGACCGTCGGCTGCAAGACCGCGGACGCATTCGGCGTCATTGGCAAAGCTCCAAAGCTCGTTCAGCTGTCGATGACCATCGTCTCGACCGAGGTGATCGTCGGCAGATGGAGCGCGATGCAATTCCAGCTTTCGCCCTCATCCGCGCTGGCGAAAAGCGCGCCTGAGCTCGTGCCGAAATAAACGCCTGCCGGCTCAGCAGGATCGGTCGCCATGGCCTGACGCAGCACACCCAAAAAGGCATTCTTTTGCGGCAAGCCTTCGCGCAAATCCTGCCATGTTTTACCCGCATCGCGCGTCCGCCAAACGGCCGTTTTCCCATCGGGAACGAAACGCCCGGCGATGTCGCCGTTGAGGGGAAGCAAATAGAGCGTATCCGGGTCGCGGGGATGCACCGCGGCGGGAAAGCCGAACGTCGATGGCAAGCCCTCTTCAATGCTCACCCAGTTCCTGCCGCCGTCGTCGCTGCGGTACATTCCGCAGTGATTCTGCTGATAGAGTCGGTCCGGCATCCCTGGCGCCATCGCCAGGCAGTGCACGCACTGGCCGAATTCCGGATACCTCTGGTCTTCCGGCAGGTAGTCAGCCCGCGTGCCGCGGTTTCGCGGCTCCCAGCTTTTTCCACCATCAGCCGTATGAAAAACGCCGGCTGACGAAATGGCGATCCAGAGTTGATCGGGATCATTCGGGTGAAGAACGATCGAGTGCAGGATGAGGCCCCCTCCCCCCGGCTGCCATTCAGGCCGAGACGGGTGATCGCGAAGGCCGGATACATGGCTCCACGTTTGCCCTTCATCCTCGCTGTAGAACAGCCCAGCGGGCTCGACGCCGGCGTAAAGCCGTCCGCCGGAACCGAGAGCAAGGCTCCATCCGGCCTTGATCGGTTGCTCGCCTTCAGGATAGGCAAGCCCCTGGCTGGAGTGCGTCCAGCTCTTGCCGAGGTCGGTCGACTTCCACACAGCCGGTCCGAACCACTCGTTGCCACCAGTCGCGTAAATCGTGCCTGTTCGAGGATCGCCGCTGACGTGATTGATCGGCCAGGTTTCGCAGAATGGGCCGCTCAGCTCCCAGGAATTGCGGCGGGCGTCGCTCTCCAGGAGAAATGCACCTTTTTTTGTGCCGACGAGTACAAGGACTTTCTTCGCCATGCGATTCCTTCCGTTGTGCTCCCCACCCGGCTCGAACTGCTCATCACGACTTATTGTCACTGGGATGGCGGAGGGCCTGGACAGAAAGGGTTGATATCAACACTATAGAGCCATGTCAAAGCCAAATGAGCTTCCTTTCGAGATCACGCCCGTAGTGCGTGACGCCTGCCTCTGCCTTCACGTGCAGCGGGCGGCACGGGCGGTTGCTCGCCGGTATGACGAGGCGCTGCGGCCCCTGGCGCTGACAAACGGTCAGTTTTCGCTGATGATGTCGCTCAACCGGCCTGAGCCCCCAACCATGGGCCAAG
The DNA here is from genome assembly GCA_036380915.1 of Hyphomicrobiaceae bacterium. GTDB lineage: Bacteria > Pseudomonadota > Alphaproteobacteria > Rhizobiales > Hyphomicrobiaceae > ZC4RG25. Next base: position 25,975 of record DASVDU010000135.1, read on the forward strand.
TCTCGGCTGTCCTGGCGATGGATCGCACGACAGTGACGGCCAATCTCAAGCCGCTGGAGAGGCGCGGGCTGGTCGAGGTACAGATAGACGACCATGATCGCCGCAGCCGCCGGCTGAAGCTGACGCAGGCTGGGCGGAAGCTTTTGGCCAAAGCCATGCCGATCTGGAAAAAGACGCAAGCGAAAAACAAAACGCTTCTTCCGGATTCGGATCTCGAAAAACTGCTCCTCTACCTCCGGGCGATTTCCTGATCAGCGGCCCTGCATGGCGCCGCCGATTGGCCCAGGACGCAGCCCTCCCGTCCGGCTCGCGCGCTTTGCATCCACCGGATGGCCATGCGGCGGGAGGGCTGACAACGGGTTTGCTGTCCTGCGCCCCGCGCTTGCTCTCGCCCGGGCGCTGTGCTGCATTCGGCAGGAAAGTTCAGCCTCGACCAAGGAAGGAAATGCCACCGTGAACCTGTCATTCATGCTGAAGGAACGTGCCGCGGCTGGCCGACCCATCCGCATCGGCCAGGTGGGAGCCGGCAAGTTCGGCACCATGTTCCTGGCACAGGCGCGAACCACGACCGGCATGCACGTGGCCGCCGTGGCCGACCTCAACATTCCGCGCGCGCGCTCGCAGCTCAAAATGGCGTCCTGGCCGGAGGAACAGTACGGAGCGGGGTCGCTCGACGAGGCGCTGAAAACGGGCAAGACGTTTCTGACGGAAGACGCCGAGACGATGATCCGGCATCCGGCCATCGACGTCGTCGTCGAAGCGACCGGCGATCCCAGGACGGGTATCCGCCTCTGCCAACTCGCCATCGAGAACGGCAAGCACATCATCATGGTCAACGTCGAGGCCGATGTCGTCGCCGGTCCGCTGCTCGCCAGGAAGGCGCGGCAGGCGGGCGTGGTCTACAGCCTCGCGTGGGGTGATCAGCCCGCTCTCGTTTGCGAGCAGGTCGACTGGGCGCGAGCGTGCGGGTTCAAGGTGGTGGCCGCGGGCAAAGGCACGCGGTATCTGCCGAGCTATCACAAGCTGACGCCGGAGACGGTCTGGAACGAGCTTCAGAAATATCTGAAGATCGACGATCCCAAGAGCATAAACCTGAAGATGTTCAACAGCTTCCTCGATGGCACCAAATCCGGCATCGAGATGAGCGCGATTTGCAATGCGACGGGGCTGGAGTCGCAGACTGACGGATTGACCTTTCCGCCGGCGACTCGTTTCGAGCATGCCGACATCTGCAAGCCCAAGAGCGAGGGCGGAGTTCTCGAGAAAGCCGGCGTCACGGAAGTGACATCGATGGTTTATCGCGACGGTTCCGACGTGCCGCACAACCTCGCCATGGGCACCTATGTCGTTTTCGAAGCCGCCGAGGACAATGACTACAGCCGCCGCTGCTTCAAGGAATACAATCTGCTGCCGGACAAGTCGGGCCGCTACGCTGCTCTCTATCGGCCGATCCACATGATCGGGCTGGAGCTTGGCATTTCGATCGCCTCGGCAGTGCTGAGGAAGGAGCCGACGGGCGCACCAATCTGCTTCAACTCCGACGTGGTTGCAACGGCAAAGCGGAATCTTACTGCGGGCGAAATTCTTGATGGCGAGGGCGGATTCTGCGTCTGGGGAAAGCAGACGCCAGCTTCGATCTCGCTCAAGGAAGGATATCTCCCCCTCGGCCTCGCCCACAATGTGAAGCTCAAGCGCGATATCCCTGAAGGGCAGCGGCTCAGGTGGGACGATGTGGCCATCGATCCCGATGACGCCGCAGTCAAGGCGCGCCGTGAAATGGAGGCCGCTTTCGGTCGGCTGAATGAAGGCCCATGAGGTAAATCACAGAAGGTATTCCGTTTCCGGTT
>DASVDU010000136.1:0-16771 GCA_036380915.1 Hyphomicrobiaceae bacterium
GCGCAAGGTGCTGGAAGGGGAAATCTGGGTGCCGCCGGAGATCGACATCGAGGGGCAGGCGGAAGAAACCAGTGAGCTCGTCGCGCGCCTGTCGACGCTGACGCCGCAGCAGGTCCGCGTGCTCATGATGCTGGGGGAGGGATTGCTTAACAAGCAGATCGCCTACCGCCTCGGCGTGTCGGAGGCGACCATCAAGGCTCACGTATCCGCGATCCTGCAGAAGCTCGGCGTGGACAGCCGTACGCAGGCCGTGATCGCCATCAACAAGCTCGACAGCGGCGACTGGCAACGGAACGCGAACTGACCGCCGGCCGGGCCGAAGGTCAGCGGAAGGCGTAGCAGACCAGGCCGAAGGCCGTCCGATCAGGCGTCGACGCTCGCCAGGAGCGCGTGCTCCTGGATGAACTCGCGCCGTGGCTCCACGACGTCACCCATCAGCTTCGAAAAGATCTCGTCCGCCTCGGCGAGATCACCGAGCTTCACCTGCAGCAGGGTGCGTGTATCGCGGTCGAGGGTCGTTTCCGCGAGCTGATCCGCGTTCATCTCGCCGAGTCCCTTGTAGCGCTGCAGGGACAGCCCTTTGCGGCCAATGTCGTAGACGGCCTTGAGCAGGCTCGACGGGCCGTAGATCGTGGTCTCGGCGTCCTTGCGCTTGAGCACTGCGGGCTTCTCGTAAATTTCTGCGAGGTGAGCGTGGCGCTCATTGAGGCGGCGTGCGTCGAGCGAGCCGATGAAAGCGCGGTCGAGCACGTGAACCTCTTTCACCCCGCGCACCTCGCGAGTGAAAACGAAGCCCTCGTTGTCCGAGAATCGTCCGGTCCAGCCGCGCTCGGTCTCCTCGGCAATGGAATCCAGTAGCGCCGCAACGGCTTTCGCCTTGTCCTCCGCAGCCGGCCTGTCGTTGAGGAGCGCCGCATCGAGGGCCCCGGCGATGGCAGCCTGTTCCACGACGAACCGGGCATAGCGCGAGTGCATGCCGTCGAGGATGCGCTGGACGACTCGTGCCTGCAGGACGATGTCGCGCAGGTCGGGGCCGGCGCGTGTTTCGCCGGTGCCAAGCTCGAGGACAGTATCCGTGAGCCCGCTGTCGATCAGATAATCCTCGAGGCTGGCCTGGTCCTTTAGGTAGGTCTCGGACCGGCCCTTGGTCACCTTATAGAGCGGCGGCTGGGCGATGTAGAGGTGGCCCTTCTCGATCAGCTCCGGCATCTGACGATAGAAGAACGTCAACAGCAGCGTGCGGATGTGCGCGCCGTCGACGTCGGCGTCCGTCATGATGATGATCTTGTGGTAGCGCAGCTTCGACAGGTCGAAGCCGCCGTCCTCGCCACGGCCGATGCCCGTGCCGAGCGCCGTGATCAGCGTCCCGATCTCCTGGCTGGACAGCATTTTGTCCATGCGCGCACGCTCGACGTTGAGGATCTTGCCGCGAATGGGCAGGACAGCCTGGAACTCGCGATTGCGCGCCTGCTTGGCCGAGCCGCCGGCCGAATCGCCCTCGACGATGAACAGCTCCGTATTGGCCGGGTTGCGGTCCTGGCACTCGGCGAGCTTGCCGGGCAGATTGGCCATGTCGAGCGCGCCTTTGCGGCGGGTCAGCTCACGTGCCTTGCGCGCAGCCTCTCGCGCGGCGGCCGCCTCGACCACCTTCGTGATGATGGCCTTGCCTTCCTTCGGGTGCTCCTCGAACCAAGCCGCAAGCTGATCGCCGATGACGCTCTCGACCACCGGCTTCACCTCGGACGAGACGAGCTTGTCCTTGGTCTGGCTGGAGAACTTGGGGTCGGGCACCTTGACGGACAGCACGCAGGTGAGGCCCTCGCGCGCATCGTCGCCCGTGAGATTGACCTTCTCCTTCTTCGCGATGCCGGTCTCGTCGGCGTACTTGTTGATCACGCGCGTGAGCGCGGCGCGGAAGCCGGCCAGATGGGTGCCGCCGTCGCGCTGCGGGATGTTGTTGGTGAAGCAGATCACGTTCTCGTGGTAGCTGTCGTTCCACCACAGCGCGGCCTCGACACCGACGCCGTCGCGCTCGGCTGCGATCATGATCGGCGTGTCGACCAGCGGATGCTTGGCCCGATCGAGATAGCGCACGAACTCGCCGAGGCCGCCTTCGTATTGCAGGACCTCCTGCTTGCGGTCCGCATGGCGGTCGTCGATCAGCACGACCCGCACCCCGGAGTTCAGGAACGCCAGCTCGCGCAGCCGGTGCTCCAGCGTCTCGAAGCTGAACTCGGTCACACCACGGAACGTCTCGAGGCTCGGCAGGAAGGTGACCTTGGTGCCCGTGCGGCCCTCCGCGTCCCCCACCACGCGGAGCGGCGCTTCGGCTACCCCGTTGACGAAACGAACGAAGTGCTCCTTGCCGTCACGCCAGATGGTGAGCTCCAGCCAAGCCGAAAGCGCGTTGACGACCGACACGCCAACGCCGTGCAGGCCGCCTGAGACCTTGTAGGGATTTTCGTCGCCGCCCGCGCCGAACTTGCCGCCGGCGTGAAGCTGCGTCATCACCACCTCGGCGGCTGAAATGCCTTCCTCGGGGTGAATTCCAACGGGAATGCCGCGTCCGTTGTCGATGACCGTGCACGAACCATCGACGTTCAGAATGACCTGAACTTCCGTTGCGAATCCGGCCAGCGCCTCGTCGATGGCATTGTCGACCACCTCGTAGACCATGTGATGCAGGCCAGAGCCGTCATCGGTGTCGCCGATGTACATGCCGGGGCGCTTGCGCACGGCGTCAAGGCCGCGCAGCACCTTGATGTTTTCCGCACCATAGTGTTCGGCGCCGTTATGTTTCCTGGCCGGCTGAGCACTCATCGAAGACTGTTCCTGTGGGGAAGTAATGTCGAGACGTTTCTTATAGCACAGATCGAGCGGAATGAGGCCGGAATCGTGCTCCTTATAGATGGGGATCGACAGAAAAATTGCAAGATTTTTCAGTTGCTTGGCGAAGCTGCGTCAGCGGAACACACGGGCTTTGGCGCTTTACGCAGCCTCCAGGATCCGACCCTCGTCGATATGCAGGAAACGGGCCCGATTCTCCAGCGCCGCAAAGGCATGCCGGTCCGTCCCCGTCATCCAGGCCTGAGAGCCTAGCCGCAACAGCTCGTCGAACAGCGCCGCCCGCCGGAAAACGTCGAGATGGGCTGCAATTTCGTCGAGCAGAAGGACCGGCGCCGCACCTCCGGCCCGCTCGGCCAGCAGCTCGGCATGGGCCAGAACGAGCCCAATCAGAAGAGCCTTCTGCTCGCCTGTCGAGCAGACCGCAGCCGGCATGCCCTTCGGACCGTGCTCGACGAGCATATCCGTGCGATGCGGGCCGATGAGCGCCCGTCCGGCAGCCCGATCCCGCTCGCGCCCGCTGCGCAGCGCGGCCAGATAGGCATCCTCCACGTCGACCGCGGGCTGGTTTGCCAACCGCTCCTCGATCCAGCCTTCAAGGGCCACCTTCGCCCAGGGGAACGGCGAATCGGGGCCGCGCTGCCGTCTCGTGGAGATGGTCGCTTCCAGGGCAGCGGCAGCCTGTGCGCGCGCAGCAGCTGCTGCGACACCCGTTTCGGCCATGATCAGCTCGAGCCCCGAAAAGAGGGCATCTTCCGTCGCGCCGTCCTGCAGCAGGCGATTGCGCTGTCGCATCGCCCGCTCGTACTGGCCGGCGCGTGTCCGGTAGCCGGGGTCGAAGCAGAGTGTCAGGCGGTCGAGGAAGGCGCGTCGCTCGCTTGCTGGACCAGTGAACAGGCCGTCCATGGCAGGGGTGAGCCACACCATCTCGACCCAGTCGGCAAGCGCACCGGAGCCCGACTGCGGAATGCCGTCGATGCGAACCAGGCGGCCGGTTCGTGCACCGGCGTCGGTTTCCTGGCTGGGAAGGCGCCCGGTGCCGATGTCGACTGTCCCGCGCGGTGCGTGCACGCGGGCGGCAACTGCCCAATCCCCAGAGCCACCAACGCGCGCGAGCTGCCCGAAGGGAGCGCGGCGCAGTCCCTGGCCGGGTGCGAGCAAAGACACCGCCTCCAGGAGGTTTGTTTTGCCGGCCCCGTTGGCGCCGAACAGCACGATCGGTTCCGGGGTGAGGTCCAGCCGGGCGCTTGCGTAGTTGCGGAAGTTCGTCAGGGTGAGGTGCTCGATCCAGATCGACCGTTGCGGCTTTGACATCGACCTCCTGGCGGCACCGTCCGGTTTCGGCCCGGCATTCAACCTCGAAACTCCTCACCAGCGGCAGGCCCGCCGCCTCAGACGCGCATCGGCATCAGCACGTAGAGCGCGCTCTCGTCGTCGCCGTCGCGCACCAGCGTCGGCGAGCCCGGATCGGCCAGCTCGAACACGGCCGAATCGCTCTCGAGCTGGCTTGCGATGTCCAGCAAATAGCGGGCATTGAAGCCAATCTCGAGCGGGGCTGCGGAGTAACTGACGCCCAGCTCCTCGGTTGCGCTACCGCCTTCGGGGTTGTTGACCGAAAGCACCATCCTGTCGTCACTGAGGTTCAGCTTCACGGCCCGGCCACGCTCGCTGGCGATGGTGGAAACGCGATCGACGGCTGCCATGAACTGGCTGTTCGAGACCGTCAGCACCTTGTCGTTGTGCTGCGGGATGACACGCCCGTAATCGGGGAATGTTCCGTCGATCAGCTTGGATGTCACCGTGACGGTGCCGATCTCGAACCGCACCTTGCTGGTCGAGACACCCACCCGCACCTCGACCTCCGAGTCCTCGAGCAGACGATGCAACTCGTGCACGGTCTTGCGCGGGATGATGACGCCCGGCATGCCGTCGGCGCCGGCCGGCCGCGGCAGCTCGATCTGGGCGAGGCGATGGCCGTCCGTCGCCACGGCGCGTAACGTCGGCTCGGTGTTGCTCGCGATGTGGAAATAAATTCCATTGAGGTAGTAGCGCGTCTCCTCCGTCGAGATGGCGAAACGCGTCTTGTCGAGCAGCTTCTTGAGATCCGCAGCCGCGATCTTGAACTCGTGGCTCATCTCGCCGGCAGCGAGGTCCGGAAAATCCTCCGCGGGCAGGGTCTGCAACGCGAATCGCGCTTGACCGGAAGTCAGCGCCAGACGGTCGCGCTCCGGATCGCGCACCATCTCGACCTCGGCCCCGTCGGGCAACTTGCGCACGATGTCATGCAGCATATGCGCGGGCACCGTCACGGCGCCCGGGGCCGAGATCTCTGCGGGCGCCCGTTCGATCACCTCACGCTCCAGATCCGTCGCCTTGAGCTCGAGCTGGCTGCCAGAGGCCCTGAGCAGGACGTTCGACAGGATCGGGATTGTTGTGCGCCGCTCGACGACGCTGGTGACGTGGCCCAGTGCCCGCAGGAGCTCGCTTCTTTCGATCACTAGCCGCATGGCAACATGCCTTTCGGAGTGTGCCCAAATGGATGGCCCTCTGGTGGGACAAGCTCGTCAAATCGCAACCCGGACCGCTGCGTCAACCAATAGCTAATCTGGGAGGATTCGGCGCGTAGCAGCAACTTGACCAGAGTCAGCCGCCTTGGCAAGGCCCGGCAGAAGGCCGCGCCCATTTTGCTACCAGGCGATTGAGGGTTGTTGGACGGAGGAGCGGCTCGGGGGGACCGCTCCTCCGTCGAGCAACGCTTCAGGGCTCGATGGCCGAGCCCGTCGGCGTCAGGAGTTCAGCATCTTCTTGAGCTCGTCGAGCTCATCGCGCAGACGCGGATTGCCGCCAAGCTCGCCTTCGATCTTGCGAATCGCGTGCAACACCGTCGTGTGGTCGCGATTGCCGAAGCGGCGGCCGATCTCAGGCAGTGACCGAGAGGTCAGCTGTTTGGCAAGATACATGCCGATCTGGCGCGGCCACACCACGGAACGGTGCCGCCGCTGGGAGAGGATGTCCCCCTTCGAGACGCCGAAGTGACGCGAGACCACCTTCAGGATGTCCTCGATCTTGATTCGGCGCGGCTCGATCCCGTGCACCAGGTCGCGGATCACCGTCTCGGCGATGTCCATGGTGATCGGCGTGCGCATGTACTGCCAGGTGGCGTGCAGCCGCGTGACGGCGCCTTCCAGCTCGCGGCCGCTTTCATGCAGCCGGTCGGCCAGCAGCTCGAGTATGTCGCGGTGAATCTCGAAAGACGGGTCGAGCTGGCGCTTCTCCTCGACGCGCTTCTCGAGAATGCGAAGCCGGAGCTCGGCGTCCGGCGCTCCGATTTCGGTCACCAGACCGCGCTGCAGGCGCGAGCGCATGCGCTCGTTGAGTTTCTCGATCTGGTTGGGTGCCCGGGCCGAAGCCACTACCACCTGCCGCCCGCCGTCGAGCAACGAGTTTATGATGTGATCGAACTCCTGCTCCGTCTGCTGACCATGCAGAAACTCGAGATCATCGATCAGCAGCATGTGGATCGAGCGGAACTTCTCCTTGAAGGAGAGTGGATCCTGGCTCTTCAGGGCTTCGACGAACTGGTAACGGAAACGCTCTGCCGTGAGGTAGAGCACCTGGGCTTGCGGCACGCGCCTGCGCACCGACCAGGCGATCGCGTGCAGCAGGTGGGTTTTGCCGAGCCCGACCGCGGAGTGAATGAACAGCGGGTTGAAGCCGCGGCTGTCGCTCAGGACCGTTTCTGCCACCTGGGTGGCTCCGGCGTGGGCCATGCGGTTCGAGGGGCCGACGGCGAAGCTGTCGAACGTGTAGCGCGGGTCGAGCGGGGATCCTTCGAAGCCGCCGACCTGTGTCCGTGTCGTCATCGTTGGCATGACCGGGCGCGGCACCTGCCAATTGTTCAGGGCAGGCGCTGCCGAACCGTGGCCGCCAGTGACCGGGCGACTGTCCGTATCCGAAGCCGGCTCGGATGCTTGCGTGCGTACAGGGCTCGGCTGACGGAGCGCCACTTCGACCCGCTCGACGCCCTCGAACTCGACTGCGCAGCATTTCAGAAGCGCTTCGGAATAGTGCGACTGGATCCAGTTCTTGAGGAACTTGACGGGAACGGTCACGTGAACGGTTTGGCCGTCGAAATGCTCGAATTCCATCGAGTGAAACCAGCTCGTGTAGACGTCCTCGCCGAGCTGGGCACGGAGCATCTTGCGCACCTTGTGGCCGCGCGGCTCTTGTGTGCCGGAGGATGCCGCAGGTCCGGTACGCGAAAGGGAGTGGGCCTCGGACCTCGGTTTCGACTCGCCAGCGCTGCTCGCAACGCGTGCGGCAGGTCTCGTCGGTTCGATACTGTTCATGAGTACACCCGCTGCTTTGTGTTTGACCCTCTGTTCAATGGCGTCGTGCACGCGACCGCCGCCACGGTCGACACGCCAACGCTTCTTTGATTTCAGCGGCGCTATCCCTGCGCCCAAGGGAGGCCGGCCGCTTTCCAGCCAGCGGCCTTGCCTCGGTGGCGGTCGGCATCGAGTGGCCCCTCGAAACCGTCCGCGACATTGCGGCAGGCTGAGTATCCTGCTGCCGCCATGGCTTGCGCAGCCCTCATACTGCGCCCGCCGGACCTGCAGATGAAAAAGAGCTCGGCCTCTTTATCGACGCCGGCCGTCTCCAGCATGCTCGAGAGGCGGTCCACGAAATCGGGATCGACCCGATTATCGGGGAAGGTCTGCCACTCGATCAGGATCGGTTGCTTGCCTATGGAGGACAGGTCCGGCAACCCGACGTACGCCCATTCCGCCCTGGTGCGCACATCGATGAGGACCGCCGCCGGTTCCTCCTTCAGCCGCTTCCACACATCTCGGACGTCAACATCCACAATGTGGATGGCCTGCCCAGAACCCACTTTAAACCTCCACTCATGCACGCAACGCTCGCCGTTCCGCCCGTTCAGTACGCCAACTGAAGCAACGGGACGGTGACGCAACGCACAGCCAAGCTTTCGCCCGGAATTACGCAGGCATACAGAAGAAAAAGAACCCGTCTATTCAGGCGCGCCGGAGTGCCGAAACTGCTCCATCATGGCGCAGTGCTTACGCAAGACTTGAAACCCATTTTGGCCGTCGTCCGCCGACCGAATGGATCTCGTATTAACCACACGGAAGGGCGCGAGACAAGCTCACTCAGTCCTCGTGCTGTCCGATACGGGGCGCTCGGCGTCTATCCCCAGCGCTTTGGAAAAACGGGTGTGAAGCAGCAAGACTCGTGGAGAACTCTATTGAGTCCACGGGGAGATTCGCGTTTGCCACACGCCGGCCCAAAACAAATCGGCGCCCCCGAGGGAGCGCCGATTGAACATCGTTTTCTTTTGAAACCCGGTGTACCGGAATTTGACAACTCACCCGCGCATGAGGCGACCAGCTGCCGAGAATCCTCGATATATGAAGCGCTTTTCAACTCTCGTTCGAGCGACTCACGGCTTTCGATCTCCGGCTTGCCGTTGCAGATCTGTCACAGTCGCCAAGGCAAGACCAGGAAGCGCCATTTCAGGCGGGCATAGCCTTCACGCGGGCTGCAAGGCGTGAGATTTTTCGGCTCGCGGCATTCTTGTGAATGACGCCCTTCTGCGCCGTACGGGCGAGAATCGGTTCGGCCGCCCGAAGCGCCTCGAGGGCCGCTTCCTTCTGACCGGAGGCGATGGCTTCCTCGACCTTGCGGACCTCTGTCCTCATTCTCGTACGGCGCGCCTTGTTGATCTCGGTGCGGCGGGCCGTCTTGCGTACGGCCTTCTTGGCCGAGCTCGTGTTCGCCATAGGGTTCGTTCCTCTTCGGTACTTGAGACGCCAGGGCCGTCACATGGATCACATGCCGGATCTGGACCGGCCTTGGCAGCAGAATATGCCAAACCGCCCGGGACCGTGCGGTGCCGGGCGGTAAAGTCGTAGTTGCCTATAACGCTGCTTCGGGCGAGGGTCAACGGCCCACAGGAGAAAGGCGGCTGAAGCGGCTTGCGAACTCGTCAACGCCAGTGCCACCACCTATAGTGGCCACGACGGCAGCCAGCCGCGCAAGGCTTTCCTTGCCCCTGCCGGCTCCAATTGGCATGTCATGGGAAGCAGAATGCGCATATTGGTAACCGGCGCCGCAGGGTTCATCGGCTATCATACGGCCGAGGCGCTCCTCGCGCGCGGCGATAGCGTCATTGGACTAGACAACCTCAACCCGTACTACGACGTGCGGCTGAAAGAGGCCCGGCTCGACCGGCTGCGGCGGCACCGGCAGTTCCAGTTCGCCAAGGTCGATCTCGCCGACAGGAAGGCGATGGAGGAGGTCTTTGCCGCCCATAGGCCGCAACGGGTGGCGCACCTCGGTGCCCAGGCGGGCGTCCGCTACTCGCTCGAGAACCCGCACGTCTATGTCGACTCGAATGTCGTCGGCACGTTGCACGTGCTCGAGGGCTGCCGCGCGCACGGCGTTGAGCACCTCGTGCTGGCGTCCACGAGCTCGGTCTACGGCGCCAACACGAAGATGCCGTTTTCCGTCGAGGACAAAGTCGACCACCCCTTGAGCCTCTATGCGGCGACGAAGAAGTCCTGCGAGCTGATGGCGCACACGTACGCCCATCTCTACGGCTTGCCGGTCACGGCGTTGCGCTTCTTCACCGTTTATGGTCCTTGGGGCCGGCCGGACATGGCGCTCTTCAAGTTCACGCGGGCGATCCTCGCCGGCGAGCCGATCGAAATCTACAACAACGGGCAACATGCGCGGGATTTCACATATATCGACGACATCGTCGAAGGTGTCGTCCGCACCTTGGACCGGCCGGCCAAGCCCGATCCCGCCTGGAGCGGTGACAGGCCCAACCCTGCAACCTCCTTGGCGCCTTATCAGCTCTACAACATCGGCAACAACAGACCGGTCGAGCTGATGGACCTCGTCGCCTGCCTCGAACGCGCGCTCGGCCGGACTGCGGTGAAGACTTTCCTGCCGCTTCAGCCGGGGGACGTGCCGCGGACGGCCGCAGACATCGAACGGCTCGCAAGAGATGTCGGGTTCCGGCCGAACACGCCGATCGAGGTCGGCGTCGAGCGGTTCGTCGCGTGGTATCGCGAGTATTACGGCCTGACGAGCTGACGGCGGGCAAGCCAACCACCAACGGGGGAATACGTGTCTACACTCGTCCCGCTCATCGTCGCTGGACTAAGCCTAGTCTTCCTGGTCTTCGCAGCCGATGCCCGCGCAGTCGACGTGCGCATGGCCTATGTCCATGCCGCGATCGCTGCGGCGACGGCTTTGCTGGTGGCCGGCATCGCCGTTCGCCAGTGCCGAACGCTCCTCGCCAAGGCTGCATCCGCCTCCGAGATCGCGAGCAGCAATGCGTGGTACATGGGCCTCATCTGGGGCTGGGGAATGCTGGCGCTGATCGTCATCTACGGGACCGGCGTGCTGGTCTGGAAGGAGTGGTGGCATTTCGTGCTGGCCTTCGGTCTTGCGGCCGCGTTGTCGCTCTACTTCGCCCGTGTACTGAAGAACGACGCTCTCGCCGGCAAGGAGGACGAGACGATGCTGCGGATTGCGCGGTACCTGGCCATCGTGCAGCTCGCGGGCATGGTTATCACGATGCTGGGCCTCATCATCGATGGGAAGATGGTGCGGTTTCTGACGCCTCGTTTCACAGACTGGGCCGCAAACAACATTTTCTTCTTCGGCGCTCTCGGGATCGCCGTGATCAGCGCCTATGCGCTGCAACACAACAAGCATGCCTGATCCTGCGCGAGGCGCTCGCATGGAACGCGGGCGGCGCGCCAACCGGACGGAACGAAAGATGTCGCTGCAGAGGGTGCTACCCTGGCTGGTCCTGGCGCTGTTCGCCAGCGTGGTGGTGATGATTTCGGGCGCCGGCCGCGACCAATCTTGGACGACGGGCGCTGCGGCAGCTGCGTTCGCCGTGCTCGCCGTGAGCATCGGCTTTGGTCTCAACCAGCCGCTCTGGCGGCTCGAGCCGTTCCGCATTGCGCCCGAGGCTGCGCCGGTCGCCGCACAACGCAACGCTAAGCTGATGGCGCTCGCCTGGGCCTGGGGCGCGGCGGCGATGGCCGGCGTCTACACGCTCGGCGGCTTGAGGTGGCAGCACGCTTGGCAATACGGGTCCGGCATGGCCCTCATTGCGATCTTCACCTGGGGGTTCGGGCTTGCCATCGCCCGCGCGGAGCGGCCTTTGACACGCCAGATGCTGCTGCTGCGCGGCCTGCAACTCACGATCGTGCAGGGCGTCGCTGCAACTGGCGGAGTCATTTATCTGCTTGCCGCAGGCAAGCTGATGAGCTTCCGGTCCGATTGGGCTGCCAATCAGATCTTCCTCGCCGGCGGCGTGACCATTGCGGCGCTGTCCGCAATGGCCGTCATAACCCAGCGCAGGCTCACGTGCCGCCAACCGTAGCGCGACGCCTCAACGGTTTTTGAAAACGGGTTTTCGCTTCTCGACGAACGCGGCCATGCCCTCCTTCTGATCCTCGGTCGCGAACATGGCGTGGAAGACGCGCCGCTCGAACCGGACGCCTTCCGCCAACGTCGTCTCGAAGGCGCGATTGACGCTTTCCTTCGTCATCATGGCGGCCGGCAGCGACATGTCTGCGATCGTCGAAGCCGCTTTCACCGCCTCCTCGATGAGATCAGCCGCCGGGACGATGCGGCTGACGAGTCCGCAGCGCTCGGCTTCGGTCGCGTCCATCATGCGGCCGGTGAGGCAGAGGTCCATGGCCTTCGCCTTGCCGATGAAGCGGGCGAGCCGCTGGGTTCCGCCGGCGCCGGGCATGACGCCCAGCTTGATCTCGGGCTGGCCGAACTTGGCCGTATCGGCGGCGATGATGAAGTCGCACATCATGGCAAGTTCGCAGCCGCCGCCGAGGGCAAAGCCGGCAACGGCGGCGATCACCGGCTTGCGGCAACGCGCGACCCGGTCCCAGGTGCCGATGAAGTCCCCAAGGTAGACGTCCATGTAGGACTTCGACTGCATCTCCTTGATGTCGGCGCCGGCGGCAAAGGCTTTTTCGGATCCGGTAATGACCATGCAACCGATGCTGTCGTCCGCCTCCCACGCATCGAGCGCCTGGTTGAGCTCGGCCATCAGCGCGCTGTTGAGCGCATTGAGCGCCTGCGGCCGGTTGAGGGTGATGAGACCAACTTTGCCACGGGTCTCGACGATGATGTTCTGGTAAGCCATCGATCGGTTCTCACTTGATCTGTCGAATGATCTCTCGAAGGGCCTGCCGCGCGGGATTCGCTACTTCTGGCACTTCGCGCAGTAGAAGGTGGAGCGGCCCGCCTGCACGATGCGTTGCACAATGCCCCGGCATCCCGGCGTGAGGCAAGGCTCTCCTTCGCGGCCGTAGACGTAGAACAGGTGCTGGAATTCGCCTTCGGCACCGTTCGCCTGCCGGTAATCGCGCAGCGTCGAGCCCCCTTTGTCGATGGCGTTGCGCAGAACGGACCGGATCGCTTCTACGAGCCGCTCGGCCCGTGGTGTTGGCTTGCCGGTGGTCGTGGCCAGGCTTGCCGCCGGGCGGAGGGGGCTGAGCCGCGCTCGATAAAGAGCCTCACAGACGTAGATGTTGCCGAGCCCGGCGATGATCCTCTGGTCCATGAGGAACGCTTTGAGGTCGGCTTTCCGGCCGCGGGCCTTTTGGGCCAGATAGGCCGGGCTGAGCTCGTTGCCGAGAGGCTCGACGCCAAGCTTGGCGAACAGCGGATGCTGCTCCAGCATGGCCTCGGGCACCAGCAGCATGAACCCGAACCGGCGCGGGTCGTGATAGGTGATGGTCGTGCCGTTCTCGAGTGTGAAGACGACGTGATCATGTGCCGGATCATCGCCGATGTCGTAGACGAAATCGCCAAGCGGGACGGCGCTGCCGGAGCACGGAGCGGTGATGGTGAACCGGCCGCTCATGCCAAGGTGCATGACAAGGACCTCGCCGCCCGACAACCGCGCCAGCAGGTACTTCGCCCTGCGGCCCAACGTGCAGATGGTTTGGCCTTGCAGGCGCTCCGCGAAGTTCTCCGGGAACGGGAAGCGCAGGTCCGGACGCCGCTGATCCACGCGGACGATGCGGTGGCCGGCGAGCACGGGCTCGAGTCCGCGCCGGACTGTTTCCACCTCGGGCAGTTCTGGCAACCTGCTGCTCCCCGTTTGCTGTCGGCGTGAGCAGCATTAGCCCCGATGGTCGCGCCGCGCGAGACCCGCTGCCGCCGCGGCAGGGGATTGCCCCTAAGCGCTGCCGTTAACCGTTTGATATGCTTGGCAGACCACATTGGGCCTGCGAGATCCCGCGACTCTGGCTTGCGGCCGTTTCCGCACATGGCGCTTGCCTGATCGCTCAGATATGGTGCCCGCCATGGCACGCAACGAACAGCACGATACGGCGGCGAGCTTCGGCTTTCGCGAGGTCCGGCCCGAGGAGCGGCAGGGGCTCGTCAACCAGGTCTTCGCGACCGTTGCCGACCGCTACGACCTGATGAACGACCTCATGTCCGGCGGCTTGCACCGGCTCTGGAAGGACGAGCTCGTGACCATGCTCAACCCGCCTGCGTCGGAGCAGCCCTTCCGGCTGGTCGACGTCGCGGGCGGCACCGCCGACGTGGCGCTTAGAATGCTGCGGAAAGGCGGCCCGGGCTGCTCGGCCGTGATCTGCGACATCAGCCCGGAGATGCTGCGGGTCGGCCGCAGCAAGGTGGAGGCGGAGGGGCGCTCAGAGCAGGTTTCGCTGGTCCAGGGAAACGCGGAGGCGCTGCCGTTTCCGGACAAGAGCTTCGATGCGTATACGATCGCATTCGGCATCCGCAACGTCACCCACATCGACACGGCACTCGGCGAAGCCTATCGCGTGCTGAAGCCCGGCGGTCGCTTCGTGTGCCTCGAGTTCTCGGAATGCCAGGTGCCGATGTTGGACAAGCTTTACGACCTGCATTCCTTTGCGGTCATCCCCCGGCTCGGGCAGCTCGTTGGCACGGGTGCGGAGCCCTACCGCTATCTCGTCGAAAGCATCCGCAAGTTCCCGGCGCAGGAACCCTTTGCCGCGATGATCCGAGAGGCCGGTTTCGAGCGGGTGACGTGGCGTAACCTGACTGGAGGCATCGCGGCCATCCACTCGGGCTGGCGGATCTGACCCACGACATGGCAAGCGCCCCGATGAATCTCATCCGCCTGGCCCGCGCCGGCTTCGTGCTGGCGCAGCACGGCGTGCAGTTTGTGCCGCCCGGCATGAAGGCGCCCCTGGCGCTCAAGCTCGCGCACGCGCTGACGTGGCCGGTGCGCATGATCTCGGCACCATTCCAGGCCGGCAAACCGCGCGACAGGCGCATCACGGACGCACTCGCCTCCTTGGGGCCGAGCTACATCAAGCTGGGCCAATTTCTGGCGACGCGCGCCGACCTGATCGGCCCTGAGCTGGCGAGCGACCTGTGTCATTTGCAGGACAAGTTGCCGCCGTTCTCGATGGAGGAGGCACGGCGCGCGGTCGAGGAGGCGCTGGGCGGCAAGCTCGAGACGCATTTCGCCGAGTTCGGGCCGCCGGTGGCGGCGGCGTCGATCGCGCAGGTGCACAAGGCGGTCGTCATCGAGAACGGCGAGCGCCGCAAGGTGGCCGTCAAGATCCTGCGGCCGGGCATCGAGCGGCGGTTCAAGCGCGATCTCGACAGCTATTACTTCGCCGCGCGCGCGATCGAGCGGTTCCATCCGCCCTCGCGGCGCCTGCGGCCGGTGGCGGTGGTGGATACGCTGGCGCGGACGACCCAGCTCGAGATGGACCTTCGGCTCGAGGCGGCGGCGATCTCGGAAATGGCGGAGAACAGCGCTGCTGACGCCGCCGAGTTCCGCGTGCCACAGGTCGATTGGCGGCGCACCGCCAAGCGTGTGCTGACGGTCGAGTGGATCGACGGCATCCCGATCTCGGATCGCGTGGCGCTGCAGGCCGCGGGCCACGACCTCGGCCAGCTCGGGCAGATCGTGCTGCGCACGTTTCTCAGGCATGCGATGCGTGATGGCTTTTTCCACGCGGACATGCATCAGGGCAACCTGTTCGTCGACGAGATGGGCCGCATCGTTGCCGTCGACTTCGGCATCATGGGCCGGCTCGGGATGAAGGAGCGGCGGTTCCTGGCCGAGATCCTGCACGGCATCATCAACCGCGACTACAAGCGCGCGGCAGATGTGCATTTCTGGGCCGGGTACGTGCCGCCGCATCATCCGGTGGCCGTGTTCGCGCAGGCCTTGAGGGCCATCGGCGAGCCGATCCATGGCCGCACCGCCTCCGAAATCTCGATGGCCGACCTGCTGGGCCAGCTCTTCGCCTACACCGAGGTCTTCGACATGCAGACCCGGCCCGAGCTGATCCTGCTGCAGAAGAGCATGGTGATCGTCGAGGGCGTGGCGCGCGGGCTCGATCCCAACCTCAACCTGTGGACGGCGGCAGAGCCCGTCGCGCGGGAATGGGTCGAGGCAAACTACGGCGTCAGCGGACGGTTGCGCGAGGCGGGGGAAGGCGCCGAGGTGGTGGGCAAGATCTTGTCCGACCTGCCGAACCTGCTGGAGCGCGTCGAGCAGGGCGCCGCGGCGTTCGCGGAGATGGGGAGGAACGGGATTCGGCTCGATGTCGAGACCGTCGAGCGGATCGGCGCGGCAGAAGCGCGCCACACCCGCTGGGGCCGCGTGGCCCTTTGGGTCGGGGCGCTCAGTTTGGTGGCGATGGCGGTGGTGATGATCGCGGGGTAGGTCGGGCGACTGTTAAGTCATCCCGGCGCTCGTCGCCGGGATCCAATCAGCAACTTGTGCAAGTGTTTGCTGTTAGGTGGATCCCGGGCACAAGGCCCGGGATGACCGGCTCGAAATCGGCTGCGGGGCGAGCTGCGGCAGATGCTGGCCGACGACAAGAAAACAAAGCAGCACTCGACAACACACGGAAATGGTCGCCAGAGGCGCGGTCGACCACACGCCTCTTCGAGGCCTGGTTTCAGCAGAAGCTGTTCGATGACCGTCTGTCCATAAGACTGGGCCAGCTCAGCGCCGATACGGAGTTCATGATCAGCCCGTCGGCGACGTTGTTCGTCAACAGCACGTTCGGCTTTCCGCGCTCGCCTTCGGAAATGGAATTCCGGAGCGGAGGCCTGGAAACTGGGGAGTCTTCGGCATCATCGACCAGCAGATATGGCGTATGCCCGGTTCCGATGAGGACTAGGGTGTGAACGTATTCGCCCGGCTCTCCGCAAGTCCGCCCGACCGCAACCAGATCTCTTTCACCTTCGACGGTGGGATCACCTTCGACGGTGTCATCCCAGGGCGGCCAGACGACGTGCTCGGAGTGGGGTTCAGCTACAGCCGCATCTCTCCAAGTCTGAGCGCGCTCGATCGGGACACGCTGCGGGCCGGCACCTACACTCTCGTCCAGGATTACGAGGCGCTTATCGAATTCAGCTACCGCGCCCAGATCGTTCCAGGGTGGACGATCCAGCCGGATGTCCAATACATGTGGCACCCAGGCGGCCATGTGCCGATCAACAGCGCTCCCGGGGCACCGGCCATTCCCAGCGCGACGATCGTCGGGGTTCGAACGGCCATCAATTATTAGGTCGCGCTGATCCGAGAGTTCTGTGCGGACCTCGCCGCGAGGTGATGATGCCGGCGGCGACTGCCCAGTGCTGCCGCATCCGCTATTCTCGCCTTCGCAGAAATGGGCTATGCGCAGACGATTGGTTCGGCACCCACCTACGTTTCCAACGATCAAGGACAGCCAGAAATGTCGGAGAAAACGCTGAGGCAGCGGGCCATGCAGGGCGACCAGGTGCTGGGCGCCATGGTGTTCGAGTTCTTCTCGCCGGGCATCGCCCAGATCCTGAAGCTCGCCGGCTGCGAGTTCGTGCTCTACGACATGGAGCACACCGGCATGAG
>DASVDU010000137.1:0-27142 GCA_036380915.1 Hyphomicrobiaceae bacterium
TAGCCGACGAGCAGCGCACCTTGGAAAAAGCACAGCGCGACCGCCCAAACCGACGGCGCGCCGCCGAGAACCGGAAGCACCATTTTCGCGAAGAGCGGCTGGATCGAGAACAGCAGAAGCGCCGACAAAAAGGTCGTGGCCGTGAAGGCGGCGACCAGCCCCAGCCCTGCGGACTTGACACTGCCCGGCGCGGCCGGCCGCACGCGTTCACCGCTCATTCACTCTCCTGCCGAACGCCGGCTGCATGGTGCAGCGGCCTTAGCTCGCGAAACTGGCGCCTGCAACCGGCATATCTCTTCGCAGAGGGGGTCCGCCTCACACCGAGATCGGATCGCCTATCCTCGGCACCAGAACGTTTTCACCCGCCATTTCGCTCACGAAGGCATCGGCAGTCTGGTCGAGCAGATCGAACGTCCCGTAGTGGCAGGGGATCACCGTGCTGAACTGAAAATACTTCTTGCACGCATAAGCCGCCGTGCGCGCGCCCATGGTGAAACGGTCACCAATGGGGACGATGCCGATGCTCGGACGATAGAGCTCGTTGATATGCTCCATGCCGGAGAACAGCTCCGTGTCTCCCATGTGGTAAACGGTCTTGTTCTCCCGCGTCTTCAGGATGATGCCACACGGATTACCGAGATAAATCCCATTTGACGAGGAGGAGTGCAGCGCCTGCGTAAACGTCAGGTCGAAGTCCGTCGAACGGACCGTTCCACCCGTGTTCATGGGCTCGAGCTTCTGGGCGCCCTTGCCCTGTACGTGCAAGGCCAGCTCGAATACGGCGAAGAGCGTTGCATCGCGCACTTTGCAGATCTCGCCGGCGTCACCGATGTGGTCGTCATGGCCATGGGTGAGCGCCACATGGGTCACTCCGCTGGTTGCATCCTCCCAGGAGATGCCAGACTTCTCGAATGACGGGTTGCCCTTCAGGAAGGGATCGATCAGAAGGACGCTGCTGCCGGTCTCGATGCGAAAGCAGGAATGGCCGAACCAGGTGATCTTCATTGGCAATTTCCTCGTTTCTGGGGCAACGATCTGCGATCCGGCGCACTATAGGACGGCTACGAATTGCAACAAGCCTCTCTCGACCAGATGTGAGCCCGACATCGTGCCTGACAGCCTTCCCGGCGAAACACTGACCGAGCCCGCTGATTTCATGTCGCGGCTGGAGCAAGGCAAGCGCCTCCTCGGCCTCGACCTCGGCACGAAAACGATCGGGGTGGCGCTGTCGGACGTGACCCGCACCATCGCGTCGTCCTTCGAGACGATTACCCGGACCAGGTTCAAGGCCGATGCCGCGCGCCTGCTGGACATCGCAGCCAAGCACGATGTCGGCGGCTTCGTCCTTGGTTTGCCCCGCAATCTCGACGGCAGCGAGGGGCCGCGTGCCCAGGCGACCCGTGCGTTCGCGCGCAACCTCAATCGGCTGTCGCCGTTACCGATCCTGCTTTGGGACGAACGCTGGTCGACGATGGCGGCCGAGCGGATGCTGATTGAGGCGGACAGCAGCCGCAAGCGGCGGGGCGAAGTCATCGACAAGGTGGCCGCGACAATCATCCTGCAGTCGGCGCTGGACAGGATGAAGGCCATCAGCACCTCCGTCGAATCGCCATAGACTTGGCAAGCTCGCCGCGTGGTGAGAGCTTATTTGAAGTCCAGAGGTGAAGCCCTCGCATATTGAATTCGGACCGTTGTGATGACAGACGAGGTCCCAAACCAGTCTCCGCCTTTTACCGACATCAATCTGTTCACGACGGACTTGCCGCTGCAGGAGGCCGTGGAACGGGAAGGGGCTGATTACGCGGCGGATGAAATTACTGCCTTTGGTGCGCTCTGTGGCAGCGCCGAGGCTCTGGAACGGGGGCGGCTCGCCAATGAGTTTCCGCCGCGGCTGAGGACGCACGATCCGAAGGGCCGCCGGCTTGATCTGGTCGAGTTCCATCCGGCCTATTACGCCTGCATGGCGCAGAGCATGGCCGCCGGCCTTCACTGTGGCTCCTGGGAGGGGCAGCATCAGTCGGGCGGTCAGGCCGGCGCCAACGTCGCCCGCGCAGGCGCCTTCTACATGACCGCGCAGATGGAGGCGGGCCACTGCTGCCCACTGACCATGACGAACGCGGCGGTGCCGACGCTTCGCCTGCAGCCCGAGCTGGCGGACGTATGGGTGCCGCGCATCCTGTCACGCAGCTACGATCCTGCTTTCAAGCCGGCCAGTGACAAGCGCTCTGTCACGATCGGCATGGGCATGACGGAGAAGCAGGGCGGGACCGACGTTCGCGCCAACACGACCAAAGCCGAGCCAACGGCAAATGGCGGGCCGGGCGGGGAGTACGTTCTCACCGGCCACAAGTGGTTCCTCTCGGCGCCGATGTCCGATGCCTTCCTCGTGCTGGCACAAGCGGCGGGCGGTCTCTCCTGCTTTCTCGTGCCGCGGTTTCTGCCGGACGGGACGGTGAATGCGCTGAGGCTGCAGCGGCTCAAGGATAAGCTCGGCAACCGGTCGAATGCTTCCGCCGAAGTGGAGTTCCATGGCGCGCACGGCTGGCTCATCGGCGAGGAAGGCCGCGGCGTGCCGACGATCATCGAGATGGTGACCTACACGCGGCTCGACTGCGCCGTGGCATCCGCCGGCCTCATGCGGCTGGCGCTGGCCATGGCCGTCCACCACGCGCGCCATCGGGCGGTCTTCGGCCGGCTGCTGATCGAGCAGCCGCTGATGGTGCATGTGCTGGCGGACCTGGCGCTCGATGTCGAGGCGGCCGTCGCGCTCGTCTTCCGGCTCGCCCGCAGCTTCGATCGCCTCGAGGATGAGCGCGCTGCGGCCTGGCGGCGGCTCATGACCCCGGTGACCAAATACTGGGTCTGCAAGATCGCGCCGGCCATGGTCGGCGAGGCGATGGAGTGCCTGGGTGGCAACGGCTACATCGAGGAAAACGGGATCGCCCGCATCTTTCGCGAGGTGCCGGTCAACAGCATCTGGGAGGGCTCCGGCAACGTCATGGCGCTCGACGTCTTGCGCGTCCTGCAAAGGGAGCCCGAGGTGGCCGAGATCGTGATGGAGGACATGGCGCAGGCAACGAACGGCGACCGACACCTCCAGGCTGCGCACGAACGCATCGCAGGCCTGCTGCACGAGCCTCGGCTGCTCGACGCGCGCGCCCGCGAGCTCGTGGAAACCCTGGCGCTCACCGCGGCTGGCGCAATTCTCCGCATGAATGCACCGGCCGATGTCGCCGATGCCTTCATTGCGACCCGTCTTGCCGGGCACTACCACCAGACCTACGGCCAAGGACTGGAGCGGGCGAGCACGGGCGCAATCCTGCGTCGGGTCTTGCCCTGACACAGATGGTCCGCGGTCCGCAATGGAGCAGATCCCATCCGGGTGGGATCACCTGGTGGGAGAAGATGCTCGCAGAAGAAGAATCTCAAATTTTCACGGGAGCTCATGCGAGCGGAACCTGCGCTGGCCGTGTGGTGAGGGCCTGTCCGACAAAAAACCGGCGTCATCCCGGTGCTTGTCACCGGGATCCAGCGTCCCGCTGGCTCCACGGCTTGTGGCAAGATGGATCCCGGGCGCAAGGCCCGGGATGACTCGGGGATTGCGAGTTGCTGCGCAGATCTTCCAGCTCCCGCCTGAAATACAGTGCGCTCAGCTCCGAACCACCACCCGCGAGATCACGCGGCCGGCGTTGATGGCCTGCTTCCAGAGGCGGCCCCAGTCGAAACTGCCCTGGACGCCGCCGAGCCGGCGGACGAGGTTGGCGCGCTGCGCTTCGGGCAGCAAGGCGGCAATCCGGCTCCAGATGGCGTCCACGTTATAGAGCCCGACCTCCTCGTTGAGGCAGGCGGGAATGATGTCGCTCATGGCAAAGCCGAGGTCGGCTCCAACGGCTTCCATGGCAGCGCGGATCGACTTGGCCTTCGGCCGCTCGGCCTTCTCGATGTCGTAGGGCGGCGACCAATCCTGGAACGGACGCAGCCGGTCGACATGGCTCAGCACCAGCATCATCGGCGGGCGGCGACGGTTCGGGTGCTCGGCGAAGTAGCGGCGTACGCCTTCCAGAGCGGCGCGGTCGTTCTCGCGATCCGCGCGGCTTGCATCGGAGACCCAGAGAATGAGGTCGCTTTGGGAAGCCGCCTCGATCAGCCGGGCGATTTCGTCAGCACCGCCCTGCAGGCCGGGGCTGTCGATGATGAGTGCTGCGGGAAGGCCTTCGCGTCGTAGCTCGTAGGCCTGGAAGGCCGGAGTCGCCGGCAGCGTGTCCACTGCTCCGTGCACCTGCTCCGACAGCGCGTTGACGAGGCTCGACTTCCCCGCATTCACTTGCCCCGCAACGAGCAGCCGCAGCGGCTCCGCCGTCCGGGCAGCCATCTCCAGGCGGTCGCGCTCGGTCTCGGGCGTGACGCGCCGCTCCAGCTCCTCCGCCGTCAGCCGCAGCCGGCCGCCATAGAGGTCGATGGCTGCGCGCCCCACCTCCTCGACGAAGCGCTCCGCCAGCATCCGTATGAGGTGCTCGCGACCGATCTCGTAAAGCTGGCGAGAGAACCGCTCGCGGATCTCGTGCGTCGCGGCGGTTACCGGGTTGAGCATGCGCACGATGCGCCACAGGTCGTAAGCGCGTTCGGCGTAATCGATCAGCCCGCGCCAGCTGTAGAGCCTGATGAACTGGCCGACCGTGATCTGATCTCCGAGCGGGATGTTGTTCTGGAAGAACGGCCTGAGCTCCTTGCTCACCCGCTCGACCAGGGCCAAGGCTTCCGGAACCGTGAACCGCAGCAGCGGATCCTTCTCGCCCGGGTGCATACGCCTGGCCACCGTCTCGACAGTGCGCTTGCCGAGCTCGTAGACGGCCTGGGCGCTGTCGAGCTCAGCCGGCACGATGCTCCGTGAGATCTCGATGACCTCGTCCCAGGCGACCTTTTCCTGGGGAGTCCAGCTCGAGTCAGGCAACTCTTCCGGCGCGGTTGGGGGCGCGGTCGACTTCTCGAACCGATTGAGCCCCACGAGCTGGATGACGTAGATGACAGCCGTCACCACCGCCGCCCCGAGCGCCCAGGGCACGAGATACCCGGTCTGCCACAGCCAGATGCTGCCGAAAACGACGAGGGAGAGCGTCGGCAGCAGGAAGGCCACCGAGAGCATCGCGCCGCGGACGTATGAGCTGGTTCGGCGGCGCGGATTGGTCATGACGAACCGGCCTGCCCCGCGGGTTCCGGCGACGGTGAGATGTTGAACGCTTCGGCAAGCGCGGCGCTATAGGCGGCTGCGACCCCGGCCACGTCGATTTCTCCTTTCCGTCGGCGGGCGAGAAAATAGCACGCCGCCTTGCCGAGCGCGAAAGTCGTCGCGAAGCTTGCTGCGCTGGCTGCGACGGCGCCCGCAGTCTGGCCATAGACCGGGATGAACTTGACGAGCTGCCGGATTCCGAGCTGGCTGGCGGCGCGCAAGATGGTGCCGGTCCCAAAACAGCTCGCGAACTCGCCGAGCGTCCGCTTGTCCCAGGCAACGCCATAGATTGCGGCCAGGCTATGCAGCATTTTGGCCTGCACCCCCGGCACCGCGACGAGGCCTGCAAGCGGTACGACGTCGGCGGCCGCGGCCGCGGTGGCGTAGCCGATGACATGGGGGTAGGCGCGTTTTGCGCGGGCGTCGTTGGCCGCAGCCTGCACGTTTTCGAGCACGGCCACCAAACCGGCTGGCGCCGCGACCTGAAGCGCCGAGACGAAGGCGTCGAACCCGTAGTTGACGGGCTGGAATCCGTCTTCCGGCTGCGTGAAGTCGATCGGGACGAATGAAACAGGGCCGGTCCCCGGCAGGTCGTCGAACAAGTGTCGCTGAAAGATCAGACTGCGCGCCAGCTCGGGCGGGACTCCTTCGGTCTGAGGGCGCCCCTCGGCATCGAACGGATACCCGGCGGGGTGGTTTGCGCCCGGGCGATATCCTTCATGCAGGGAAGTCTGTGCAACGACAACCGGCCAGCCCGGATGGCGGCTGCGCACCTTCCCCACCAGCGAGACGATCTGGTCCTGCTGGGGATCCATCGCCTTCATGACCGCGATCAGGAGGTGCGCCTGTGTCTCGGCGAACGCCACGTCCTCGCTCGGCTCGTAGCTGGCCTCGCCGAGCCCACGCGTGTCGAGGAACCGGATCACCGGCGCGTCGGGAGGGAAATCGAAGACGCGTGACGTCCGGGTGCAGGGGGTATAGCCCGTGCCGATCTCGGCATCCGTGCAGCCGGTGAGCGTGCGTACGATCGACGTCTTGCCGGACTGGACCTTGCCCACCAGCCACACTACCGTCGCACTCTGCCGCGCTGACGAGGCAACCGCTTCCGCCTCGCGCGCGCCAGCCTGGGGCCTCATCACCGCGGCCCACAGCTCGTTCCACTGCCGGGTAACGACACCTGTCAGCCGGGACGGCCATTCGATCATTCCGCTGTGCCTCACAGTCACGCTTTTGCTGGACCTAGCGTTGGAGCCATCGAGCTTCAAGAGCTGCCCAGGAACGCGCCGGCTCGCCGAAGGTTGGGTGAGCCGGGGTGTGCTCCAGCCTGAAGCGCTGTCGGCTCGGTCGCACGCGCGACGGCCGAACTTGTCGCGAGGCGCAGGCGCTGCTTGATTGGCGCCTCGCGTCGACGCAGAAAGAGCCATGCCCAAGATCGTTTCCCAGATAAACACCTCCACCCGGGCTTTCAGGGCCAATGCCAGCGCCATGCAGGCCTTGGTGGCGGATCTCGCCGAAAAGCGGGCAGAGGCCGCGAAGGGCGGCCCTGAGAAGCTGCGTCAGCGGCATATCGCGCGCGGCAAGCTGTTGCCCCGCGACCGCGTCATGAGACTGATCGACCCCGGTACCCCGTTCCTGGAGCTGTCCCAGCTCGCTGCCTACGGCATGTACTCGGGCGACATCCACGGCGCGGGCATCATCACCGGAATTGGCCGGGTTGCGGGGCGCGAGTGCATGATCGTCGCCAACGACGCGACGATCAAGGGCGGCACGTACTTTCCGATGACGGTCAAGAAGCACATCCGCGCGCAGGAGATCGCGCGCGAGAACCGGCTCCCGTGCATCTATCTCGTCGACAGCGGCGGCGCCAACCTGCCGCATCACACGGAGGTGTTCCCCGACAAGGAGCACTTCGGCCGCATCTTCTTCAACCAGGCGCGCATGTCAGCGGAGGGCATCCCGCAAATCGCCGTCGTGATGGGAAGCTGCACTGCAGGCGGGGCATATGTGCCCGCCATGTCGGATGAGAGCATCATCGTGCGCCGTCAGGGCACGATCTTTCTGGGCGGCCCGCCCCTGGTGAAGGCGGCGACCGGCGAGACTGTGAGTGCGGAGGACCTCGGCGGCGCTGATGTCCACACGCGGCTGTCGGGCGTCGCCGATCACTTCGCGCTCGACGATGGCCATGCGCTCGAGATCGCGCGGGGCATCGTCGCCAATCTCAACACGAAGAAGCCGGTCGATACCCCCATCACCGAGCCGAGGCCGCCGGCCTATCCTGCCGAAGAGCTCGACGGGGTCGTCCCGGCATCGCTTGCCACCCAATACGACCCGCGCGAAGTGATCGCGCGGCTGGTCGACGCCTCCGAGTTCGACGAGTTCAAGGCGCGCTATGGCACCACCATCGTCACCGGCTTTGCGCGGATCGAGGGTATGCCGGTGGCGATCCTCGCCAATCACGGCATCCTTTACTCGGAATCCGCGCAGAAGGCGGCCCATTTCATCGAGCTCGCCTGCCAGCGGCGCATACCGTTGCTATTCCTGCAAAACATCACGGGGTTCATGGTGGGGCGCGAGGCGGAGGCCGGCGGCATAGCCCGGCATGGCGCCAAGATGGTCACAGCGGTGGCGTGCGCAGACGTGCCCAAGATCACGGTCATCATCGGCGGCAGCTACGGGGCCGGCAACTACGCCATGTGCGGCCGCGCCTATGGTCCACGTTTCCTCTTCATGTGGCCGAATGCGCGCATCTCGGTGATGGGCGGACAGCAGGCCGCGTCGGTGCTGGCGACAGTGCGGCGCGAGAATATCGAAGCTGAAGGCAAGACCTGGAGCGCGGAAGAGGAGGCCGCCTTCAAGGCGCCGATTCTCGAGCAGTACGAGCGTGACGGGCACCCATACTACGCAACCGCGCGCCTGTGGGACGACGGCATCATCACACCGCAAGAGACACGCCGCGTGCTGGCTCTGGCTTTGTCCGCCTGCCTCAACGCGCCGATCCCCGAAACACGGTTCGGTGTCTTCCGCATGTGACGCCTTAGGCCTGTTCCAATTAAGATTGACCGTTCACGGTTAATCGAGGCGATTGTGGCAAGTTGTGCATTATGGGAAGCACAATCTCCGGTATATCGAACCCCATAGGCGGGTTCTTGATGGAACGGAGGAGCTCCCGATGCGCGTCTTGCTAGCCACTATGCTGATTGCAGCCGCCGCAGTGCTCGCGATGCCGACCCCATCTGCCGAGGCGGATGGCTTCTTCTTCCGCAGTCGTGCCCCAGTGGCGGCATACTACGCTCCTGCTCCGCGGAGATACTATCGCGTCGTAGCTCCGGCGTACTATGCGCCTCCTGCCCGGAGGTGGTGCCTGTTCGATTGGTTCGGCTGGGGTCGGCGCAGCGGTTGGTGAGCCGCCTGCCGCCGGAGCGGGTGAGCTGCGACCAGCGTCAGGATTTCCTGCCGTCACCGTTGCGAGCCGCCCATCCTCCTTCCTTGCGCAGCTGCCGCGGCGGCATACCGAACCAGCCCTTGGCCGCGCGCGTGAACGCGCTTTGCTCGGAAAAGCCGAGCAAAAGTGCAATTTCCGTAAGCGGCAGGTTCGTGTCCAGCAGATAGCGCTCCGCGAGGTTGCGGCGCGTGTCGCTCAGGACGCGCTCGAAGGTCGTCCCCTGCTGGGCCAGTTTGTTCTGAAGGCTGCGCGGTGTGATCCGCATGTGCTCCGCCACGCGCTCGAGCAGGGGGGTGTCGTCGCTCAACACCTCCATGATGGCGCGTGCGGTGCGTCCGATGAGATCCGGCCTGCCGGCGAACTCGCTCAGCTTGGCCTCGCCAGTCTCTTGCAGAATCTGGAACAGGCGCGGATCGGCGCCCTCGTTCGCCTTCTGCAACGTCGGTTTGTCGACGGCGATCGCGTTCTCCCGGGCATTGAACGTGATCCGTGGGCCGAAGATGCGATAAAACCGCGCAGGGCAGGTCAGCTCCGGATGCTCGACCTCGACGAAAGGCGGTGTCCAGTCGCGGCCGGCCACTCTCCTCAATCTGAGCATGATGAGTGCATTGGAGAAGCTCGCCAGTTGGACTCGACGCACACGCTGGCGTGAGGGGAAGGACCAGGACAATGTCGCGAAGTTCGCCTCTTCCCGATAGACCATTGGGCTCGGATGAAAGAGCAAGCCTGCGAAGCGCGTCATGGCCTGCAGGCATTCGCGAACGGTGCTGGCGTGCAGCACCAGATAGCCGTAAAGGCCTGTGACGCCGACGGGAGAGGCTTCCGCCAAGGTGAGCCCCAGCCCGGGATCGTTGGCCCGCTCGGCAGCCAGCTCCAACAGCAAGGCAACCGAGTCCACGGGAAGTTCGCTCGAGGGATCGTCGAGCGCTCCACGATCGAGCCCCGCTTCGAGCAGGAGTTCGTCCACGTCGATGCCACGCTCTGCGACGGTGTCGCGAAAGCTGGACAGGAGGGCGGCACGGACGATTACTTCTGTCGCAGTCATGGTCCCGCGCAACATGGCGCGCAATGGCGAACGACCCAATGGCGCCAAACGCCGCGATCATGTGCAGCTCACGTCAAAAACGGTGTGCCAAAGGTCAAGTCTCGCGCACTGGAACTAACGTAAATGCTTCGAAAAATCAGAAGCATGACCGTTGCGGTTAAGAACGCTCAAGTAGAGCGCTGGTCACTCACCTCCCTGGAGCAATTTCGGACATGTCCCGAACGCAAGACCTTTCACTCATGGGCTCGGCACTGCACCTGCTTCACCGCGCCGGCCAACGTGCCGACGAGCTGTTTTCGGCAACGATGGGCGACAACGAGCTCACACCGCGTCAGTTCGCGGTGCTGAAGGCCGTGGCGAGAATGGAGAATCCCAGTCAGACAGCGCTCGTTCACGACACCGGGATCGATCGCTCCACGATTGCAGACATCGTGCGTCGTCTCATCAAGAAGGGCCTGCTGCAGCGGCGCCGTACGAGCCACGATGCCCGGATGTACGCGGTGAAGCTCACCGCTGCGGGCCGCGAACTTCTCGAAGCGGCGGAACCGGCCGCCCGGACGACTGAGGAAAAGCTGCTGTCCGTCCTTCCGGCCCAGCAACGCAACGCGATGATCGAAGCGCTGAGCACCATCGTCACGGTGCTCGACTCGTCGGCGAATGGGCACGCCAACGGCAATGGCGCCGCGCCGGCCCCGAAGGGGCGCCGCTCCAGGGCGCGTAACTGAGGCAGTCCGGCGAGTCCGGATCTCGTTCCGCTCCGGTCTGCAATGCCCGCGGGCATCTTCCGCGGGCATTTCCTTTGGCGCCGGTGCATACTGCTGGCGATTCAGGTCCGGGTCGCCCGACGGCGCACCGAGCCCGCGTCCTGTGCCGGACGTCTCAAGTCATCTGGCGGAGAGGAACGTGACAGAGGTGCTGTTCTATCATCTCGAACGACAGCCGCTCGAGCGCGTGCTTCCGAGCCTGCTGGAGCGTACGCTGGAGCGTGGTTGGCGGGCGGTGGTCCAATGCGGGAGCGAGGAGCGGCTCGAAGCGCTGGACACCTGGCTCTGGACCTATCGCGACGACAGCTT
Source organism: Hyphomicrobiaceae bacterium (assembly GCA_036380915.1). Lineage (GTDB taxonomy): Bacteria > Pseudomonadota > Alphaproteobacteria > Rhizobiales > Hyphomicrobiaceae > ZC4RG25. The sequence continues at coordinate 10,788 of DASVDU010000137.1, forward strand.
CCTGCCGCACGGTACCAGCCGTGATGGACCTGGCTCGATGCAGCCGATTTTCCTCAGCACCGGCGATGACAACCCGAATGGCGCGTGTGTGCGCTTCCTGGTGGAAGGGGCGGTGATCTCGGATTTCTCCGGCTACGAACGCGTGGTGCACATCTTCGACGGTCACGACGAGACAGCGGTGGAGCAAGCACGCGCCGAATGGAAACGGGCGCGCGCCGCGGGCTGTGAAGTGACCTATTGGCAGCAGGCCGACAATGGCCGTTGGGAGAAACGGGCCTGATCGCGCTGGCTCATGGTCCCTGGGGAGAAATCATCCGCAGGGCACGACGACGAAGGAGGGCAGCGCAGTCAGAAAAATCGCAACCATCGAGAGCAGCGCCAGCGCGATTGAAACCTGGCGCAGAAAGGCACTGGCGCGGTCGTCATGCGGCTCGCCGCGCAAAGGCCCGAGCCAGCCGGAGCCGACCCACAACAGACGGCTGGCAGCCGCGAGGGCCACGAGCGTGGCAATGGCCACCGTGAACGGGATGAGGCCAGCTCCGAGCACGCGAAGGTCCTGAAGGCCGCGCGCACACACGACCGCGTTGACGGAATAGACGAGCATGAAGTGGGCGGCCCAGATGAGCAGCCCTCCGAAAAGGAGGAAGGCCTTCGACGTGAGGCGCTGCTCGGCCACGGCGGTCACCCGAGCGCCCGGGGAAAGAGGCTGACGATCCCGACAGCGACGAGTCCCTGCGCCGTCGCGTAGTGCCAGAGCAGCATCGTGTTGTCGAAGGTGACGCGCCGGACGGCGTCGAGCTTTCCGGCGAGCGAGCGCGCCATCGTGAATCCCGCCATCACCAGAAGAACACCACCGAGGAACCCCTGCAAGGCACCGAACAGATAGACCATGGCTCCGTAGCTGTGTTGCGTCGGCCGCAGCCCCGTCTGCCATTCCGAATAGACCTGAACGCCGACGGCCGCCGCAAAAAGCAGGAGTGCGCTAGGGAAGAGAAGCTGGAGCGCCCCAGAGGAGGGGCGGGCCAGCGCCCGCCCCGCGAAAAAGATCGCTGCGCTGCTCGCGGCATAGAGTGCGGCGGCGACGGCCGGCCAGGCGAGGCTCGGCATGGAGACGCCCGGCGGCGGCCAGGAGTGGGGGTTCACCAGCCACAGGAAGAAGTAGGAAAACACGAGACAGGTGAAAAAGGCGCCCTGAACGAGCAGAAGGGTGACCGTGCCCCACCAGGAATGATTGACCGATCCCGAGGTGTAGACCGGCAGCACGAGGCCGCCGCCGATGTGCGCCGGCCGCCGCACGGGTCCGTGATCGAGATCCCACACCCACCAGAGGATCAGCGCGACGGCCACGACCCCGAAAAACACCGCCGGCAGGACGAGCTTGAATGTCAGCAGGTAGAAGAAGATCGTCGTCGCGATCCCCGCGAGGAAGGGCCCCCAATGCGGACCGGGAACCTGCATGACGTAGACGGGGCGTGCATCGATGGGGCTGGTGACGAGCGCCTCGCGCCGGCCGGTCAGCGTGCCGGGAAGGTAATAGCGCCCCTCATCGGTCTCGTCACTGAGCTCCGGCCGGGTCCACAGCGGATAGCGGCTGTCGACCTCGGGAATGGATCGGGTTCCGTAGGTGTAGGTTCGCATCCATTCCAAAGTGCCCGCATCCCAGATATTGCCCACCGTGTCGCTGAACGAGAACCGGAAAGTGCGTACGATGTCGAAAACGAGGAGCGCGATGGCCGCGGCCATCATATAGGCGCCGAACGTGGAGATCAGATTGAGCGCGCCCCAGTCCATCACCGCAAGGTAAGTATAGACCCGCCGCGGCATGCCCATCAGCCCGGTGATGTGCATCGTAAAGAAGGTGGCGTTCAGGCCGATGAAGAATAATCCGAAAACCCACCTCCCGACGCGCTCGGAAAGCTGTTTTTGACTGACGGTCGGATACCAATAATAAATCGCGGCCAGCACCGGCAGGACCATGCCGCCGACCAGGACGTAGTGGAAATGGGCGACGACGAAATAGGTATCGTGCACCTGCAAATCGAATGGCACGGACGCGACCATGACGCCCGTCAATCCGCCCATCGTGAAAACGATAAGAAACCCGACGATGAAGAGCGCGGGTGTTTTCAACTTCAGCCGGCCGCTGGCAATCGTCGCAATCCACGCGAAAACCTGAATGCCGCTTGCAATCGCGACGCTCATGCTGGCGGCTGAAAAGAAGCCGAGCGAAAGCTGAGGCAGCCCTGTCGCATACATGTGGTGGACCCACAGGCCGAAGCTGATCACGCCCATGGTGATCAGCGCCAGAACGACAAGGCGATGCCCGACGAGCGGCGTGGCGGCCATCGCCGGCAGAATCGTGGAGACCATCCCCGCCGCGGGAATGAAGATGATGTAGACCTCTGGGTGGCCGAAAAACCAGAACAGGTGTTGCCAAAGCAGCGGGTCACCACCTTTCTCGGCCATGAAGAATGGCCAGCCCAAGGCGCGCTCGATCTCGAGAAGAATGGTGCCGAGAATCAGCGCTGGAAATGCAAAGACGATCATCAGCGCGAAAATCAGCATGGCCCAGGCAAAGACCGGAATTCTGTCGATCGACATGCCGGGCGCCCGGGTTTTGGCAAATCCGACGATGATTTCGATGGCACCTGCAATCGCGGCGATTTCGATGAAGCCGATCCCCAGCAGCCACATATCGGCATTGATGCCAGGTGAATAACGGGCATCGGAAAGCGGCGTGTACATGAACCATCCGGTGTCAGGAGCAACGCCGAAGAACAGCGTGAAAAAGAACGCCAGGCTCCCGAAAGCGTATATCCAGAACGCGTACGCGCTGAGCCTTGGAAACGGCAACTCGCGCGTGCCGAGTATATTCGGCATCAGGAGAACGGCGAACGCCTCCACGATCGGCACGGCAAACAAGAACATCATCATCGTGCCGTGCATCGTGAAGAGCTGATTGTAGAGCGCGTAATCGATGAGATCATTCTCCGGGGTGGCGAGCTGTGTCCGCATCAGGACTGCGAGCACCCCGGCCAGTATGAAGATGATCAGCCCCGTCGCTATGTAGGCCAGGCCGACGTATGTGTTGTTGACGGCTGAGAGAATGCGCCAGCCGCGTGGTGGGACCCATGGTTTGCGAAGCTCGTTGAGCTCGCCCTCAGGGCGCGGCACCTCATTCGGGAAACGGTTTGCCGGCTTCCGCTCCGCCGTCCGCTCTTCGCTGCGGTCGCCGACGACGGTCATTTGAGGCTCTCCATATAGGCGGCGATCGCGCGAAGCTGTTCGCCGCCGAGGTTGCCGAATGACGGCATCAGATTCCCGGGTTTCAGATGCGGCGCGGAAGATGTCCAGCCCGCGAGCGTTCCAACGTTGACCGGATAAGTCCCGGCGGCGATCGAGAGCCGGCTGCCGACCCGAGTGAGATCGGGTCCCAACGTTCCATCCGCCGGCGTGCCGCGGATGGTGTGACACGAGCCGCAGCCCGCCGCCAGAAACAGATCTCGACCCTGCCTGAGGAGCGGTGTCGTAGGCTCGGCTGCGTTTCCGACCTGCTCAGCAAACCAGCTCTCGTAGTCGGCCTGAGGCACGGCAACGACGTAGAACGCCATCAGCGCATGTTGATCACCGCAGTATTCGGCGCATTGTCCGCGGTAGACGCCAGGGCTCGTAGCCGCAAACGTATATCTGTTTGTGCGCCCCGGGATCATGTCGAGCTTGCCGGCGAGGCTCGGTACCCAGAAGCTGTGAATGACATCCTGCGTCTTGAGAATGAATTCGACGGGCGTATTTACTGGGATCCTGATCTCGTTTGCGGTGGCGAGCGCAGGGTTGCCTTGGCCGTCGAGATAATTGACGCGCCACCAGAATTGCTCCCCGATCACCTCGATGCGTATTTTTGGATCGCTGATCCCATTCATCGTCCGTGACACGACGGACGAGAAGGTGAGCAGTGCCATCAGCGTAATCACCGGGAACACGATTCCAAACCCGATGATGAAGTTGTTGCTCGCCATCCAGGCCCTGAGGCTGGGCCTGAGCAGGATGGCCGTAGCGAGCAGCACCGCGACGAGAGAGAATATCAGTGCCCCGCCTATGAAGAGCACGCGGAGGATGCCGTCGATGGCCTCCGCGTGCGACCCGCGTGGGGCCAGAACCGATTGGCTCCAGTTGCAACCGGTCAAAAGCAGGCAGCCTGCACCGGACGCGAGAGGCGGGAGGAGATCAGGGACCCGCCGCTGCATTCGTGCTCACCATAATAGTGCCGGTGGGTAGGACGTAGGCAGAGCGCCGATCGCTTTTGCTGTCATGAATGAAAAGACGGTCATTAGATGATCTGCGCGGCGAGCCGCGGCGCGCGGTTACCTTTGGTCGGAAACAGCCGTCGGCTGAGTTGGTTCCGGCCGCACCGCTGGCGATTGCTTTGGCGTTGGAACCGGCCTCACGCGCGCTTAGCTGCGTGATAAACGAGCTTGCAGAAATCCATCTCGGCGCCATCGAGCGCGTGCCGGTGCGGCGCGGCCTCGATCGCGGCCTCCATGGCATCGGGATCCGACCCATCGATGACCAGCACGCGCGCCGGGAATATGTCGAGCGCCTTGCGCAGGAACTTCTCCTCGCTGGCGATGTTGGTGACCTCCGGCTCGACTTCCCAATACTCCACAGCGGTGACGGCGGGTTTATCCAGAACATGAGCCGTGAATTCTTCGATCGCCGGCCCCGGATCAGCCCCGTCGTCGCCGGCTTGGCCGAAGCGGCAAACGACGGCATAGCCTCCGTCAGCCCAGCCGTGCCGCTTGGTCACGCGATACGCGCCTCGCAAGGTGCTGCGGAAATGCGGGAGTTTCCTGCGGGAGCGCTCTGTTGGATTGTTGAGCGCTGCAAGATAGGCCGGGCTGGCGAGAACGGACACGTCCTCGACGTCGTAGCGGCAGAAGTAGCGCCGGCCGTGCCGCAAGTTGATATAGCGCCGTCCGCGAAGGAAACCGTCGATCCCAATCCGCTCAGCGTGGTGCTCGGCATTGTACCAGTCGTCGAACATGCGCTCCATTCCGGGCGCGACGCCGTGCCAGACCCCCAGGACTCCACTGCCGACAAGTGCCATGGTGTATCCCCTCGAGCCGTTGATAGCGCTACCACATATTGCAATTTACCATTCTTTCACCCGCTGTCACGAAGGTAAGCATAAGCAACTTAAGTTTCAGCCTCTTGAAAGTGGTTTTCAAATAGTGAACTCTCGCGGCAGACCAACGCTCATGCAGGTCCGGCTCCTCGGGCCGTGAGTTCGTCTCTCGGCAGGCCGTGGCCCGGCCGGCAGTGGGCGGCACGACCGGGAGCACCCGATCGGGCAAAGCAACGGGGAAGAGGAGGCTCCAATGCCGCGGAAGAAGGGCGCAGAACTCATCACGGAGTTTCTGGTACGGGAGAAAATCCCCTATGTGTTCGGGATCTGCGGCCACGGCAATGTGGGCCTGCTCGATGAGCTCTACAACGTCCGCAACGAGGTGAAGCTCGTCTCGCCACGGCACGAGCAGACCGCCGGGCACATGGCGGACGCCTATTTCCGCGTCAAACACCAGCCCGTCGCGACACTCACCTCGTGCGGTCCAGGCTCGGCCAATCTGGTGATGGCGCTGGCGGTGGCGCAGACGGACTCCTCCGCATTCCTGGCGATCACCGCCAACGTTCCGACCTCCCAATTCAACCGCAGCCCGTTCCAGGAGCTGAACCGCCATTATCAGGCGGACTTCCCGAACGTCGTGCGGCCGGTCGTCAAGCGCGTTTTCCAGCCGACCCGCGTCGAGCAGCTTCCGCTGATGCTGCGGCAGGCCGCAACGACGATGACCAGCGGCCGTCCGGGCCCGGTCAGTCTCGATATCCCGTTCAACGTGTTCCAGGAGGAGGCCGACGTCGAGAACGAGGCGCCGTGGAATGGGTTCAACCTGCGGCGCAGCGGAGCTTCTCCCGAAGACGTCTCGACGGCCGTCGACATGATGCTGAAGGCCGTGCGGCCTGTGCTGTTCGTCGGCCACGGCGTGACGTTGTCGGAGGCCGGGGCGGAGCTGACCGAGCTGGCGCACCGCTTGCAAATTCCGGTGATCAGCTCGCCGAACGGCATGGGCACGATCGACATGTCGGATTTGCTGTCGCTCGGCTTCATCGGCCGCAACGGCGCCTATCCGGCGAACCAGGCCGGCCGTCACGCCGACCTCGTCGTGGCGATCGGCGCCCGCTTCGACGACCGCTCGGCATCATCTTGGCTACCGGGATATTCCTGGAACTTTCCGAAGACCAAGCTCGTGCACGTCGACGTGGACCACGCCGAGCTCGGCCGCAATTATCCGCCCGACCTCGGCATTCTCGCAGACGCGCGGACGTTCCTCCGGCAGGTCCTCGCCGAAATCGAGCGGCGTAACCCGCCGCGAACCGGACGGCTCGAGGCATGGCATGCACAGATCGCGACCTGGCGCAAGCAGTGGGACGACTACGTCCGGCCGAACTTCGAGCTGCACACCTCGCCCCTGCGGCCCGAGCGCGTGGTGGCGGATTTGCGCGCAGTCCTGCCGGACGATGCCATCATCTCACTCGACTCCGGCGTGCACCACAACTGGTTCATGCAGTTCTGGGAGGCGCGCCGCCCGCAGACGATGCTCAACACGTGGGGCTTCTCCGGCATGGGCTTCGGCCCGAGCGGGATCCTGGGCGCCAAGCTGGCGGCGCCGGACCGGCCCTGCGTCTCCGTCTGCGGCGACGGCGGCTTCACCATGGTGCCGCACGTCCTGTGCACCGCGGTGGAGTACGACATTCCGGCGGTCTGGGTGGTCTGGAACAACTTCTCCTGGTCGGCCATTCGGGACATTCAGTATGGGCTGTTCTCCGGCCGCGAGATCGGCACCGCGTTCTATCAGGGCCCCAACAACAAGCCTTATAATCCTGACTTCGCCGCCTGGGCGCGGGCCTGCGGCGTGGAAGGCATCACCGTCACCAAGTCGGAGGACCTCAAAGGGGCCCTCGAGCACGCGATCAAGCTGAACAAGCCGGTGCTACTGGACGTGCATGTCGATGCCGAGGTCAGGCCGCCGGCCACCGGAACCTGGGCATTGCCGCCGATCCCGCACAAGGAGCCGGTGTTCGGAAAGCCCTACGTCCCCGGCGCTGGCGAGTAACAATCGAGGGAGGAAATGCCATGCGTGTTCTGGTGACGGGGGCGAGCGGCTTCATCGGCTATGCCGTGACGGAGGCGCTGGCGGCTCGCGGCGACGAGGTGTTGGCGACGGATCAGGTGATCGGTCCGCGGCTCTCCGCGCTCGCCGAGGCCAACGGCAAGGTGAAGGCCATACCGGGCGAGATCACCGAATGGCCGCATCTCGTCGGCCTCATCAAGGATGGCAAGCCCGAAAAGGTCGTCCATTGTGCGGCAATCGTCGGTGTGCCGGCGTCCGTCGGCTCGCCGATCAACACGTTTCGCGTCAATATCGAAGGCACAATTCATCTGCTCGAAGCGCTGCGCCTGTTCGGCGTCAGGCGCATGGTGAACATCAGCTCGGAAGAGATCTACGGCGCCTTTCAGGCCGACGTGATCGATGAAGAGCACCCCTGCCGTCCGACCAAGCCCTACGGCATCTCCAAATTCGTGGTCGAGCAGATGTCACGCGACTACGCGGCCGCCTACGGGCTCGAATGCATCCACACCCGAACCTGCTGGGTCTATGGCCCGTACTACCCGCGCCAGCGGGCGCCACGCAACTTGCTGGAGGCGGCGATCGCCGGCCGCCCGCTGCATCTTCCAGGCGGCCAGTCGTTCAGTGTCGACCAGGTCCATATCAGCGATCTGGTGCAGGGCGTGCTGCTGGCGCTGGATAAGCCGCAGCATCGATATGACGCCTACCACATCGCCACTGGCGTCTCGACGCCGTTGAGCCATGTCGTGGACCTGATCAAGGAGCGGCTTCCCAAGGCCGACATCTCCGTGGGCCCCGGGCCGCTCACCTTCGTGGATGGCACGGAGGTGGTGCGGAAAGGCGCACTCTCGATCGCGCGCGCCCAGAAGGAGCTTGGCTATTCCCCGCGCTACGACATGCGCACCGGCATCAACAACTGGATCGACCTCTTGCTTACAGGCAAAGGATGACGCCTGCTTTAGGCGCCGGGCATTTATGGTTCTCACAGAGGCAAACGACGAAGTGAGCCTGCTGGGGCGCGAACCCTGAGATGGCCCACTAGAGCATTTCCGAATTTGACAGAAGCACCTCACGTCAAGCTCGCGCCCAATCTCCCTCTCTCCGGCGGGGAGAGGGTCAGGGTGAGGGGGTTCCGCCGGTGGCAGCTGTTGCAACCCCTCACCCGGCCCTTCGGGCCGACCTCTCCCTATCGGAGAGGTTAACGGAGTGCTTGCTGTTTGCGTTTCCACCTGAATCGGAAAAGCTCTAGTCCCCGTCTTTGCAGGCTCGGGCGCCCGCCTGGGACAATGCTTCAGCCGGGTTTTCCACGACGGCCGCCAAGAGATATGTGAACAGCGCCAGGCCAAGGGCTGCGATGTAGGGCGTTTCCAGCTCGAGTGCGCCGAAGACCAGCCAGCTAAGAGCGCCGACGGTAATCGCGGCGAATGCGGCGACGGGTCCACCGAACCTCGTGAACAGCCCGAACACTGCGACCACGAACACGCCGGCGCTGCCTGCCGCGGAAGCCGTCTCGACCAGATCCTTCACCCGCTCGGCTGAGATGGCCATGGCGAACGCAAACACGGCAAGACCAGCCAGAATGGCCCTGTTCAGCATCAGCCGGCTGCGGTCGTCCAGCCATGGCATCAATCTCTCGACGATGTTGTGTGACACGTGTCCCGAGCTCGCCAGCAGCACCGAGTCGACCGTCGACAGAATTGCCGAGATCACGGCACCGGCAAACAGCACGTAAAGCAGCCCCGGCAGGTGCGCTTCCGCGAGCAACGGCACGATCTGCTCGGCGTCATCCACGTCGGGCAGAAGCTGCGGTCCGACAAGACCCAGGAACACCGGGATTGCACCGACGACCAGATAAATGATCCCGCCCAGCATGGCACCGCGGGCGGCAACTCCGGCGGTACGTGCACCGAGCACGCGCGAGATAATCTCGATGGCCACGACAGTGCCGCAGATGGGGACGGCGAAGCTCTCGATGAAGGTGAGCAGGCCGTCCTCTCCGATCGTGAGAGCCTGCATCCGCTCCGGCTCGACTTTCGCCAGACCTTCCGCCACCCCGCCGATCTGGCCGGCCACGACCACCGCCAGGACGACCAGCCCGGCCACGATCGCCAGACCCTGGATGAAATCGGTCCAGGCATCCGCGAGCAGGCCGCCCAGCACGCTGTAGCCGACCACCAGAACAGCCGCGATTCCGATTGCCATGGACAGGTCCAGCCCCGACGCGGCGCTCACCACCTGACCGAACGCGCGCACCTGCGCCGCGGCCCAGAACATGGAGCCGGGCAGAAGCACCAGGACGACCAGCTTTTCGACAGCTGATGAGTACCGCTCGCGGAAGAAATCAGCGAACGTCACGATCCCGCGCCGCCATAGCGGCACGGCGAAAATTGCACCGACCAGAAAGATCGCCAGGGCATAGCCGAACGGATCGATTTGGCCTCCCACGAGGCCTTCCTCATAGACGGCGCCCGAGGTCCCGACGATCGCCTCTGCACCGAAGAACGTGGCAAACACCGAGAACGAGACCAGCCCCAGCCCCAGGGTTCGGCCGGCGATCAGGAAGTCGGTCGTGGTCTTGACGCGCCTTGCAACCCAAATCCCGATTGCGAACTGGACGACCACATACGCGATGACGCCAAGCTGCACACCGTTCATGGCCCGTTTCCCCCTCAAAGGCCGCCCTTGCGACGGGCCATATTCCCCAACGGGCGATCAGGGTCTACGGGAAATTTCGGCCAGGTCTGCCGCGCTCCTCTCCAAGGCGCCGGATCATCGCTCGCCGCCAAGGTTCATCCGCGATAATATTGAAGTAGCGATGTTCAATACTGGGCGCGGCCATCCGGCGCCCACGACCATTGGAGAATGTGACCGCGTGCCTGCCGCGCTCCTCCGCCCCACGATTGCGGCGCTGACGGCATTCGCCGTGGCGGCGGCTCCCATGTCGCCGCCGGCGCGAGCATCGGTGAAGCTGACGCGGGCGGACTATGAGGCCTGCCAAGCCGGCGACGAGCAGACGTTCCGGTCGGCCGTCGAGCGCATCACCTTGAACGCCCTCCAGAACGGCCTGAAGTCGATCGACTTCAAGGCTGTTGTTGCGGCCGAATGGCGGCGCGTCGGCCTGGACGAGATCATCGACAAGCAGGTCGATGTCGCCATTGCCGAGGTCAACGACGAGTCGAGCTGGGGCGATCTCATCCAATCGCTGGCTTACAAGGAAAAGTCGCAGGAGCTGGCCACAGCGGTGGCTGAGCGGGTCTACCGCTCGGAGCCTGTGAAGGCGGCCATCGAGCAGCTCGCTGGGGGAGTCGGCAAGGATGTCGGACGCAATATCGAGCTGGCGACGATCGATGCCGCCGAGCCGTCATTGCAATGCCTGCAGGCATTCTTGGGACCCCGTTTCGGTACGACTGTTTCTCGCGTGGTCGCCAGCGATGCCGGCAAGGAATTCGCCATCGATGCAGAGACGGCGCGAGCGCAGGTGTCGACGACCGCAGTCCTGATCGAGGGCAGCGAGGGCATCGCAGGCGCTGTCATTCTGTTGGTGCGGCGCCAGCTTTCGAGGATGGCGGCGCGCATCGGGCATCGCATCGTCGGCGCGGTTCTCGGCCGGCTGGTGTCGATCGTCGCGGGCGGGGTCGGGCTCGTGCTGATCGCCAAGGATATCTGGGAGCTGCGCAGCGGCGTGCTGCCAATCATTGCCGAGGAGATGAAGTCGCCGGCCACGAAACAGCGCGTGCGGGAGGAGCTGGCGAGCTCGATTGCCGGACAGCTCGATGAGCAGGTGCAGGACATCTCGGCCCAAGCGGCCGACGGCATCGTCGAGATCTGGCGTGAATTCCGCCGCGCGCATGCAAAGGTGCTCGAGCTGGCGGAGCAGAACGAGCCGTTCAGGTCCTTCCTCGACGCCGCGCATCCTCGTCAGCTTCCGATCATAGACGAGCTGGTTGGCCTCATCGCCGCCAATGAGGGCGACCCCGGCGTGTTCAAGCGCCTCCAGGACGGAACGCTTTATTCCGCCGTGAACAATCTGACCGAGCCCGGCATGACGATTGCGCGCGAGACCCGCTCCGTCGATGCGGCGCTCCGCTGGACCGCCATTGCCGGCGATCAGCTCGATCGGGTTACCGAATACGAGCTCCACAAGCGTGCCAGTGCCGATGATTTCACGAAGGCAACGCTCTCTCGTCTTTTTGCCCTCGATGACCGCGTTGCGACGGTCAGGCTCGCGAGCATCGACCGCGCGTCCCGCGACGTGCTGTTCGACTTGCAGAACGATGACCTCAGAAGACTGGCACGCGGGCTTACGGAGCCGGAGCTGACGACTCTGGCCCGCTATCTCACTGGACTCCGGAAGAGCGCGAGCGAGCGGGTCCTTCGTGCCGTGGCGCAGGCCCCAGCGAAAATGCAGGTCCTCGCATCGGCACGGGTGCGGGACGCGGTGATTGCCAGCCGAGACCAGGATGCTGCGGTTGCCATGATGCTGCGGACAGGGTCATTGCCCAATCCGGCACTCGTCAGCTCGGACTTCGGCCTGGTCCTCGATGGCCAGGTCAGTCCGGTGCTGCTTTGGGAGAAGCACTCCGTTCTGCTCATCGTGATGTCCGTGCTTGCATTCGGCGGATTGCTCTTCCTGAAGCGTCTTCTGTTCGGCCGCCGTCGGAGGGCAGCGGCATGATCGGGGGGAGGCCATCTTCGTGCGGCTGGTGACGACGGAAACGATCGATGAGCCGGTGCGCCACGGCGAGATGATCTATGCCTGTGCCGTGAGCGGCGCGAATGTGCTCCGTGACATGCGCGAGGCCATCACCAACACGATCGGTGGCGAGATGACGCGTTACGAAGCGTTGCTCGACAAGACGATCAAAAGGGCTTTGGCCAACCTCGCCGAGCGGGCGCGAGAGAAGGGCTATGACGGTGTCCTCGCCGTCCGCATCTCCCATCCGGTCATCACGAATGGCGCCGTCGAGGTGGTGGTGACCGGCACGGGATATTGGCGTGCAGCCGATTAGTCAGGCAAACGGCAGCAGCGGTCACTCTTCACCTCTCCCAGAGGGAGAGGTCGGCCCGCAGGGCCGGGTGAGGGGTTGCCCGGCCAGCTAGCGTCGGAACCCCCTCGTCCCAACCCTCTCCCCGCCGGGGAGAGGGAGTTTGGGTGCGAACGTTAACCCCCGAGGTGCGAACATCGACCCCCCTTCAATCGCACCAAGTCGGAGCTTCAGTGCAGCTTCACCCGTGGCCGGGTGGTGCCGCGGAGCCAGTTGCCGATCGTCGCGAGGATGGCCAAGCTCCAGCCGTACAGCGCCGCCTGGTGCCGTTTGTAGAGCCAGCGATAGATCAGTCTTGCGATGAAGCCCTCCACACGCAGGCGGGGGCCGCTGACATAGCCCATCAGAGTGCCGATCGCGTTCTCCTCGCCGAGCGAGACGAGCGAGCCGAAATCGTTGTAGCGAAACGGCTTCAGGGGCTGTTCTGCGAGAATGCGGGGAATGGCTTTTGCGATATAGCGAGCCTGCTGATTGGCTGCCTGCGCGCGTGGCGGAACCTTTCCATTCTTTCCACTCCAAGGTGCAGCCGCACAATCTCCCATCGCGAGCACACGTGGATCTCGGGTCGTCTGCAGCGTCTCGGTGACGACGAGCCGGTCGAGGCGGTCCGTCTCCAGCCCGGCGACGTTTCTCAGGCAATCCGGCGCCTTCACGCCGGCTGCCCAGACGGCGAGGTCCGCCGGGTACCGGTTTCCGCTCTTCGTTTCGATGTGGGTCTGATCGACCCGCACCACCTGTTCGGAGTTCCTCACCGAAATTCCGAGGTTGCCCAGCTCCTCGGTGATGGCATCGGATATGCGCTCGGGAAGCTGCACCAGCACACGCGGGTCCAGATTGAGAATGGTCAGCCTGACGAAGCTGTCCGCATCGAGATTCTCGAGGCGGAATTGCGTGATGACGCGAATCGACGAGCGCAGCTCCGCCGCAAGCTCCACTCCCGTCGCTCCGCCGCCGACGATGATGACATTGAGGTATTCGGGGCGCCGCTCTGGCTCGGCGTAGTTGGCCTGAAGGCAGGCATTCACCAGCGTACGGTGAAATTCAGCCGCCTCTTCGACGTTGTCGAGCGAATAGGTGTGCTCTTTCACGCCGGGAATGCCGAAATCATTGGTGACGCTGCCCAGAGCCATTATCGCGAAATCATAGGGAACCTTCCGTGGAGGGATAATCATGCGATCCCGGTCATGCACGGCAGCGACATGGATCAGCCGGTTTTCGCGATCCAGCCCCTCGAAGGCCCCGTGATGGAATGTGAACCCGTGCCAGCGCGCGAGGGAGAAATAGTCGATCTCGTCCGTGCTGGGATAGAGGCTGCCAGAAGCCACCTCGTGCAGCAGAGGCTTCCAGACATGAGTTTGGCTTTTATCGACGAGCGCCACGTCGAGCAGCTTGCCGCGCCGCAACCCGGCGAGACGGATCGCGAGCAGCAGGCCTCCGGCTCCGCCGCCCACAACGACAGCACGGGGCCGGGTGTTCGGCTGCTCCATGGGCGAATGACCTCCGCGAGAAAGCAAAGTAACGAGGCAGGGCAGCGACGGTTTTGCCGGTGGCTCGGGCTGTTACCATGCTGGCAACCCAAGCAGGCACACCGCCGTTTTCCACAGTCCAGATGGTCGAAACCTCAGGCGGTTTGATAGAGCTTCTCTTATCAGAATCACGGACGGGCGAGCAATCGCATCGTGCTCAGGGTCGAAAAGCTGAAGGTCGGAGACCTGCCACCGCTCACCTTCGAGGTGGCGGCGTCCGAGTGCCTGTCGGTCGAAGGCCCGTCCGGCTCCGGCAAGACACGGCTCCTGCGCGCCATTGCGGATCTCGATGACGCCGAGGGTTACGTTTTCCTGGATGGCGTGGAGCGCCGTGAGTTGGCTGCGCCGGAATGGCGGCGCCGCGTGAGATATTTTGCTGCCGAGCCCGGATGGTGGGCCGCCACGGCGCGCGATCACTTTCCTTCGGATGTGGATCCGGCAAGGCTCGACCGTCTGCTGGACGCGCTTGGCCTGGGCGCGGGGCTTCTCGATCAGCCGATCGGCCAGCTTTCGACCGGCGAGCGTCTGCGAATGGCACTCGTGCGCGGGCTCATCGACGAGCCGCGCGTGCTGCTGCTCGATGAGCCCACCGGGGCGCTCGATGCGCAATCGAGGGCTCTCGTGGACGAGTTGATCCGCTTCCAGCTCCTGGCGGGCCGCATCGTTCTGCTCGTCAGCCACAATGCGGCCGAGATCGACAGGCTGGCGCATCAGCGGCTGCAGCTGAAGGCCCTCGCGCCGCGGCCCGCCGTCCCTGAGCAGCCGCTGCGCGACGGGAGCGCCGCTCGATGACTTACGTTCCGCTGACGTGGATCGATCTGGCGGCGGCGGCCGTGCTGATCGTGTTCAACGGCGCGCTGTCCTGGGCCCTTCGCCTCGGGCTCGAGCGCAGCATCGCTCTGGCATCCGTGCGCATGGTGGTGCAACTCGGCGCCGTCGGCTTCGTCCTCAAGTTCATTTTCGAGCAGACCTCGCCGCTTCTGACAGCAGCGATGGCGCTCGTCATGGTCGCGGTCGCGGGGCACGAGGTGCTTGCGCGTCAGGAGACTCGGATCGGCGGCTGGATGGCCTACGGCATCGGCACCGGCACACTGTTCTTCGTCGGACTGGTGGCGACCATCTACAGCATGATCGTCATCATCGGCCCGGAGCCGTGGTATGCCCCACGTTATGTGCTGCCGATCCTCGGCATGGTGCTCGGCAATACACTGACGGGTGTTTCACTCGTCTTGAACACGATCACCCAGACGGCGAAGCGCGAGCGGGCGGCCATCGAGGCGCGCCTGGCGCTGGGCGAAACGCGGTTCGGTGCGACGTCCAGCGTCGTCGTGCATGGCGTAAAGACGGGGCTGATGCCCATCCTCAATGCTATGGCGGCAACGGGCCTTGTCACGCTGCCGGGCATGATGACCGGCCAGATTCTCGTCGGCATGGACCCTGTCGAGGCCGCCAAGTATCAGATCATGATCATGTTCGTGATCGCCGCATCGACCGCATTCGGAGTAATGCTGGCGGCCATCGGGGGCGCCTGGCTCATCACGGACGCGCGCCATCGCCTACGCGTCGCGGCGCTCGGACTGGTTTGAGGAACCCGCTGCTTCGGTACCGCGCCGCCGATCAGTTCGCCTTTGCCGGCATGGGCCCCGACCAGCACACCGTCGCCTCCGCACTGCACGTGTGCTCATCGAAGACGATGAAGTCGAGGAACAGCTCGCAGCTCACGGTCTTCTTGCTGACGGTGTACTTCTTGATACCCCGCTCGGCGGTCCACTGTGCAATGTATTTGTCGAGGAGGTCCTTGGCATCCCGGGTCGGACCTTCCTTGCCGTAATCGTTGACCGAAAAGCCCAGTTTCTGGCAGGCGGCCTCAACCGGCGAAATCTGGGTCAGGAGCAGGGCGGAGGCCAAAGCAGCAACAAACGGGATGCGGGAACCCATATCTGAAATTCCTCGTTGGCAACAGGACACGAAGAGCCCCTTTGCCGACGTATATCCGCCGGTCCCATCCGTTGCCAGCTTCCTCCGCTTTATGCACCATCACGTGAGGTCGAGCGTTGCAGAAGTGCTCCACCTGACGCTGGTAGCCATTTGATCGCAGGCGCTCATCGGATCACTCCGCGTCAGTGCTGATACGGCGCGTATCCAGCGTTCGGGGCGACGGGAGAGTCGAAAAAGAAGCCGTGGTCGAACGGACCAAACTCGGTTTGGCGGTCGACCCTCCAGTTCCGGTAAAAGTTGGTGCTGCCCCACTTCGTGCGGGGGCTGCGGTAGGTATTGATCACGTCTCTGAAGGTGTAGGAGTACCCGCCTCCCGGCCACACGACGTAGCCATAAGCCCTGGGCTTGACCACGCGGTGGGAGGTGACTTGCCCGCGCTTGACATGCGAGCCATTGGCGTGTGCGGCGGGTCCGCTCATCAGCCATGGCACCGCGGCACAGAAAACGACGCCGAACGCGAAGATACGCTTCATCACAGACCTGCCTTTACTCAAGGGTGCATAAATCAACAATACACGCGAGACGTGAATCAGCGGTTCACTCGCCAGGCCCTATCAACGCCGCCGACGGTCAGTGGTTGCGCGCCTATGAGCTAAATTCAGAAG
>DASVDU010000138.1:0-18450 GCA_036380915.1 Hyphomicrobiaceae bacterium
GCAGCGAAATGGCTGACGTGGTAATAGTCGGCGCAGGACCTGCGGGCATAGCTGCGGCCGACGTACTGGTCTCGAACGGGATCTCCCCCACAGTCATTGACGAAGGTGCAAGGCCTGGCGGACAGGCTTATCGGACCAGCGTGCCGGAGTTGGGCATAAGCCTCGAAAAACTGCCTGGCTTCGAGGCCCAAAACCATCGCCGCATTCACGAGGCATTCGCGCGCATAAGAACGTCCTGCGACTACCGTGCACGGGCGATCGCGTGGGGCGTATTCAATCGGGAACTCTACGTTGAGAACGAGGGCGGATGCCAGTCAATCCGCTTCGATAAGCTGTTGCTGGCCATCGGAGCGACCGACCGTGTGCTGCCTGTTCCCGGTTGGACGCGTCTCGGTGTCTTTGCGCTCGGCGGCGCGCAGGTGCTGTTGAAAGATCAGGGCTGCCTTATCGGCCGACGGGTGATTTTCTGCGGCAGCTCTCCCCTCCTCTATTTGGCTGCATTACAGTTCAAATCCATGGGCGGCGAAATCGCCGCCGTCCTCGATACCACTCCCTTTCGGGCAAAGCTCGCGGCCGTGAAGGACCTTATCGCCAGCCCGCGGATACTATGGCGCGGCTTGACGTATTTGGCCGGACTGAAGTCATCTGGCGTCGAAGTGATCCACGGTGCGCGTCTGCACGCGTTCGAGGGCAAGCGCGCTGTTACAGGCGTCACCTATTCTGTCGGCGACAGCCCCCCACGCACGATCTCCTGCGACGCGGTTGCCTTCGGGTTTGGCCTCAAGCCTGAAACGCAACTTGCGCAGCTCGCGGGCTGCCGGCTCGCCTTTGATCCGCTCTATCGGCAGTGGCTGCCAGATGCCGACGCGAATGGCCGGTGCGGAGACGACATCTACGTCGCGGGAGACGGTGCGAAAATCGGCGGCGCTTATGCGGCCGAGCTGAGCGGAAAACTGGCCGCCCACGCCATTCTGCAAGATCTTGGAATGAAATCCGCAAACAGGCCCGATCTCGCCGACGTCCGCCGCAGGCTCGCGAGTTTGCATCGCTTCCAGCGCGGCCTGGCTCGCGCCTTTGCCTGGCCGGCTGACGAGATCGCGCGGCTTCCTGACGAGGTTACCCTGTGTCGTTGCGAAAACGTAACTGTGGGTCAGCTTAGAGAAGCGCTTTCGGCCGATTTGGCACCTCGGGAGGTGAATAGGGCGAAAGCCCTGACCCGCTGCGGCATGGGCCGTTGCCAGGGGCGGTTCTGCGGTCTCGCCTTGGCCGAGCTGATCGCTGCCGGGTTAAAGATTCCGCTGCAGGAGGTCGGCTATTTGCGCGCCCAGGCGCCCGTCAAACCACTCTTAATGTCGGTAGCGGGAAAGTAGATGCGGACGCTCACGACAGAAACAGCCATTGTCGGCGGCGGATTGATGGGTTGCTGGACGGCCTATTTTCTGCGGCGTCGGCGGAGGTCGGTCGCCGTCCTCGAGAAGGGCCCGGTCGGGGCGCAGGCCAGCGGCGTGAACTTCGGCAACGTTCGCCTCCAGGGGCGCCATTCCCGACAGCTTCCACTGGCCATTCGCGCGCACGAACAATGGGAGCAGATCGAAAGTCTCATTGGCGAGAGCTGTGAATTCGCGGCAACGGGACACCTCTACGTCGCCGGCGATGAGACCCAACAAACCAAGCTCGAACAATACGCCAAGGACGCCCAAGCCCATGGGATCGAGGTGGAACTGCTCACTCCGGCCGAAATCCGCTCACGCTGGCCATGGCTTGGCGGTCGTCCTGTTGGCGGCTGCTACTCCGCCCGGGACGGCGCCGCGAACCCGCGACTGGTTACACCGGCTGTCGCTCGTGCCGCCCGCAGGCTCGGGGCGGAAATCCTGGAGCGGACCAAGGTTGTATCCGTCGAGAAAAGAGCCTCCGGATTTCGCCTCAAAACGGATTGTGACGTCACGATCGAGAGCGAATTCCTGATCAACGCTGCAGGTGCCTGGGCGCTCGACATCGCGAAAATGTTCGGCGAAACGGCACCCATGTTCGCCGCGGGTCCGCCGCAGTTCGTGACCGAGCCCCTGCCGTACTTCATCGAGCCGGCGGTGCAGCTCGTCGATGGCAGCGTCATCTTCCGGCAGGTCGCGCGCGGGAATGTCGTTGTCGCCGGCTATCCGCGTGGACCCTCCGATCCTGTCGCGAACCGCGCGCCGGTTCCTCCGGCCAAGACGCTTGCAACAATGCGTCGGCTGGCCGAGACCGTACCCGAGCTGGCCCATGCCCAAGTTATTCGGGTTTGGTCGGGCATCGAGGGATATATTCCGGATATGTTGCCCGTCATCGGCCCGAGCGCAACGACTGAAGGCCTGTTCCATGCCTTCGGCTTCTGCGGACACGGGTTTCAGCTAGGACCGGGTGTCGGCCTCGTGATGAGCGAGCTCATCGTTGACGGAGAGACGCGGACGCCTCTCGATGCGTTCTCGATTTCGCGTTTCATCGACCCGCTCGCGGCTACGACCTGGGCCAAGCGCGAGGAATTCGACGAGTCGCTTACGGTATCGACGGGAGGTCGCCGGTGACAGGCACGGACATTCTGATATTCGGCACAGGCGCTTTCGCGCAACGGATTCTGCTCGATATTGCTGCGACGTCCGCTGAGCCAGTGAACGTTGCCATCGCCGGACGCAACGAAGAGCGCCTCGACTGGCTGCGGCTCGCGGCCAACGCCCGCGCTGCAATTTTCGGGCGACCCGTCACCGTCACAATGCAGCGCGTCGATCTGTCGAGTACATCGGCAGCGAGCGACGTCATCGGGTCGCTGCAGCCGGCAGTGGTTGTTCAGGCGGCATCGGCACAGACTTCATCCGTCATCAGCGCACAAGGCAACGCATGGAGCCGCCTCGTTGCCGAGGGTGGGCTGAGCGCAACTGCCGTTTTCAATGCGCTTCTGTCCATGCGCGTTGCCGAAGCCATAGAGCTTGCGAAGCCGAGCGCACATCTCGTCAACTGCTGTTATGCCGACGTCGTCAACTCGCTCATTGCAGCACGCGGCCTGCCGGTCACGTGCGGAGTCGGAAATGTTGCAATTCTCTGGTCTGCTTTCTCCGCCGAGCTTGGCCTCAGGAAGCAGGGGCCACTCAAGGTGTTGGCGCATTACCAGACGATCACGCCCTTCCGGCATCCGGCTGCCGAGCGCAAAGGTCCGCCGCCGCGCGTCTGGATCGACGATATCGAGATAGCAGACGTCTTCGCGCGGTTCGCCAGCGTCAAACTCACGACGGCGCCCGTGATCGAGATCTCCGGAGCAAATGGTGTGCCACTGATGCTCGCGATGGCCAGAGGCCGCGACTGCCTGGCCCACGTGCCAGGACCGAATGGTCTGCCGGGCGGCTATCCCGTAGCTTTCACTGGCGGCCACCTCGATCTCGACTTGCCATCCGGTCTGTCAAGGGAGGAAGCAATCCGCTGGAACGCTCGGTTCGAGGAGGAAAATGGAATGACCGTCGATTCAGAGGGTCACGTCCGCTACACCGGCATCCTCTACGATCGGCTGAACGCGGTCAGTCCCGTGCTCGCGAAAGGATTCCACGTCGGCGATCTGGAAACTGTTTTTACGGAAATGGAGGCGCTTCGGGCGCAACTGCTGGCCCGCGGCTGAGCCCTGACTCAGTTGCGGCTAAGCTAGCCGGTCCCACACCGGATCGCTCCGCTGTGCCAGTCGGTGCTTCATGATGCGCTGGCTGGGCGTGCGCTCGAATTGGTCGACAACGACGATGTAGCGGGGGTTCTGGTAGGGGGCCAGGCGGTCGGCCAGCCATACCGACAGCTCTGCAGGATTGATCTGAACGCCGGGCTTGGGCTTGACGAACAGCTTGATGTCCTGCTCGCCGATGTCCGCAGCGACGCCGATCATGGCGCAATCCTCGACAGCAGGATGCTGGGCAGCGACGTGCTCGACCTCGAATGCCGAGACGTTCTCGCCTTTGACGCGGACGTTGTCCGTCATGCGCCCGTGGAAATACATGTACCCCGCGGCATCGAACGATCCGATATCGCCGGTGTGGAAGCCGTCAGGCCGCACAGCCCGCGCGGTCGCGTCGGGGTTCTTGTAGTAGCCGACCGTCAGCGCACCGGGTATACGCGGGCGAACGACGATCTCTCCCCGCTCCCCCCAGGGAACGGGAGACCCATTGTCGTCCAAAAGATCGACCTCGAACCACGGCAGTGGCCGGCCGACCGAGCCGAGCACCCCGTCCGTATTACAGGTCGTCACGCTCGAGCACTCGGTCATGCCGTAGCATTCACGGATCTGGACGCCGAAGCGCTCCTCAAAGGGGCGCCAGATGTCCCGCGGGCAGCCGCCACCGAACGCGATGCGAGCACCATGCGCGCGGTCGAGCGGCCCAGGCGGCTGCTTCAGGAGGATTTGGAGAAGCCCCCCGAGAAAGTGGATGTGCGTCGCGCCATACTGCTTCACCTCGCCCCAGAATCGACTGGCGCTGAAACGCTCTACCATGGCGAGGCGCACATTGCGAATGAGTGGCAGCACGATCATCTGGGCACCACCGACGTGATAGAGCGGCTCCCACATGTGGAAGACGTCGCCGTCGCCCGCGCCGGACACGATGGCGATGCCCTCGCCCGAAAACCTCAGCATGCGGTGGGAGACGATCACGCCTTTCGGCCGCCCGGTCGTGCCGGACGTATACATGATCGCATATGGCTCATCGGCAGCAGGTGGCGGCCAATCCAAAACCTCCGCGCTTTCGCGCAGACCCGATTCCAGCGAGCGCGGGCCCCGGCCGGCTGCAGCCGTTCGCACACGTTCCATATCAAGCCCCGGAATATCGGCCTCGAGCCTCGGCACGAGTTCCTGATCGGCAATGATAAGATCCGGGTCTGAGTGCTCTACGATGTAGCGCAGATTTTCGCCGCGGCTTTGCACGTTCACCGGAACCCATACGGCGTGCGCCTTTGCGATTGCGAACAACAAGGCAATGGCGAGCGTGCTGTTCTGCATCATGACGAGCACGCGCCCGCCTCTCGGCACGCCTTCCTTTCGCAGCCAATGGGCCAACGACGTCGATGCGTTGTCCATCTCGGCGAAGGTGACCGGCTCGCCCTCGTAAAGCGCGAAAATACCGCTCGGATCGCTGCGTGCGCGACGCTGGAGGAGCGGCACGAAGCCATCACTGGTGTCAATCACGGCTATACCCGGAGATCACATGAAGCTCGGGAAAATCCGGATGATCAGGCTGCTTGCATACCACGGTTCAGCTCCTTGCCGCTGCCCGCCTCTGCATGTATTCCGCTGCCAGGATCACGACCGTCACGAACACCAGCAGAAGGGTCGAGACGGCCGCCAGCGTCGGCGACACCTTCAGAATGGCATCGTCCCACATCTGCTTGGGCAATGTCGTGGCGAGGCCGCTCGACACGAAAAGGGCAATCGTCAGCTCGTCGAAGCTTGTTACGAATGCGAACAGGAACGCGGCGATCAAACCTGAACGGATCAGCGGAATGGTGATGTACCAGAGCACGCGCGGCGGTGACGCACCGAGACTTGCGGCTGCGTGGTCGAGCCGCTGATCATAATTCTTCAGCACGGCCATTATAGTAATGACTACGTAGGGCAAGGCCAGCACCGTGTGTCCGAATATGAGCCCGAGCTCCGTTCCGATGAGCCCGACGCGCGCGTAGAGATAGAACAGCGCGACCGCGATGACGATGCGCGGGAGAATAAGAGGGGAAAGGATGAATGCGAGCGCGGCGGTTTTAGCAAAGAACCGCTGCCGTGCCAGGAAGAAAGCCGCGGGGGCACCGATGGCCATGGCAAGGCACGCCGTCAAGAAGCCAACGACCAGCGACCGGGTGATGGCCGGAATCCACTGCGGATGATCCAGGATCGCGCCATACCATTTCAGCGAAAAGAGCTGGGGCGGCCACTCTATGAATCCTTCCGTCGTAAACGAAACCGGAATGATGAAGAAGCTCGGGCCGGCCAAGAAGATCAGCAGCAACAGAACCGCCATGCGCAAAGCGACCCGCCCCGAGGCGCGCGGCGGCCGGTCCGCGCGGCTGCCCATGGCTTTTTCCCAGAGGATCGCAATGCCATCGGAAAGCTTTCCGAATACGGCTACCATGATGGTGCCGATCCAAGCGAAGCCGGCCCCGAGTCGCCCCCGCTCATCGGCACCTCGCTGGCCCGTCGTCGCCGAGCCCGCCAGCGTCGACATCCCGAGTGCGCGGTCGTAGAGATAGAAAACAACGAGCGCCGTTGCGAGCAGCAGCATCGCGATCGCGCCCGCGAACGGGTAGTTCAGCATTTCCTCGACCTGCTGGATGATCACCTGCGTGATCATCGTCTCCCGCGGGCTCCCGAGCAGGGCCGGCGTGATGAAGAAGCCGAGCGAGGTGATGAATACGAGCAGGCCCGCCGCCGCAACTCCTGGAAGTGAAAGCGGGAAGTAGATTCGCCAGAACGCCTGTCCGCCGCGCGCGCCGAGCGTCGATGCGGCCGGCATCAGATTCCGGTCGATGTTCTCCATGACCGAAAGCATGGTCAAAACGGCGAGCGGCATCATCGCGTGCACCATGCCGACCATGACCCCGGTCATGTTGTAGAGCAACGCGATCGGCTGATCGGTAATGCCGAGCGCCTGCAGCGCACCATTGATAGCGCCACGACGACCGAGCAATACGATCCACGCGAATGTCCGGACGAGAAAGCTCGTCCAGAACGGCAGCAGCACCCAGAGGATGAGCCTGTTGCGCGTGCCCCTCTCAGTGGTCGCCAGCAGGTAGGCGATCGGATAGCCGCCGACGATGCAGAGGAGCGTCGTCCAACCAGCAATCTCGAGCGTGTTTCGCAGGACCTGCAGGTAGACGGGGCTGGCGAATAGCCGCTCGTAATGGTCCGCTGTCAGCCCACCGTTCGGGGTGAACACGCTCAGCGAGAGCAACTGCACGACAGGATAGACGAACAGCGCAAGAAGGAACGCCAGGATCGGGTAGATCGGCCAGAGCCGTTTCCAGGCAGGCCGGGGCCTGTACTTCGCGGCACCTACCGCCTGCAGATCGCCGGCGAATCCATGGGTCATAAACCTTGCTCCCGCACGGGCAGAATGACCCCTCCCCCTTTGGGCCAGCCAAATCGGATTTCGCTACCGCGGACGATCGGCGCTAACGGACCGCGCGTGAGGTCGGTTGCTGAGATCTGGGTTCCGTCGGCCAAACGCGCGTAATATTTCGTCACCCCACCGACGAGAATTGCGTCGGTTACGCGGCCCTCGACAATGTTGTCAGCCGTTTTGCCGTTGTCGAGGACCGATACCGTTTCCGGGCGCACCATCACCTTGACCGCTTCGCCACGAGAGAACGAGCGGTGCGGATCGCGCGCCAGCCGAATGGTGCCGCCCGCTGCCGAGCTCAGCTCCACCTCGGCGCCCTCCTCGCGTTCCACTACGGCATCGAACAGATTTGATTCACCCAGGAAATCAGCAGCAAAGATGGTTTGTGGTCGGAAATACAGCTCGGCCGGCGTCCCGATCTGCTCTATGCGTGCCTGGTTCATCAGGCAGATGCGATCCGACATTACCATCGCCTCTTCCTGATCATGCGTGACATAGAGGACAGTGATGCCGAGCTCATCGTGCAGCCGCTTGATCTCAAGTTTCATCTGATCCCGCAGCTTTTTGTCGAGCGCGCCAAGCGGCTCATCCATGAGCACGATCGACGGCCGGTAGACGATGCATCGTGCAAGCGCGATACGTTGCTGCTGGCCACCGGACAGCGCACGTGGCAGTCGTTCGCCGACCTCGGCGAGTTGCACGAGCTCCAATACGCGGCCGACCTCACGGCGGATCTCCGAGGCCCGCATGCCACGCATTCGCAAGGGGAACGCGATGTTTTCGAAGACCGTGAGGTGCGGAAACAGCGCATAGTTTTGGAATACGACCCCGATGTCACGCTTGTGAGGTGGGGCGTAGGTGGCGAGCTTGCCGTCGATCCAGACTTCGCCCGAGTCTGGCTGCACCAGACCCGCGATCATCATCAGCAGAGTCGTCTTGCCAGAACCGGACGGGCCGAGCAGCGTGAGGAACTCCCCCTCCGGCATTTCAAGGTTGGCGCCGGCAAGAGCAACCACCGGCCCGTACGTCTTTCGAAGCTCACGAATTTTGAGCTTTGGCGTTATCACTCCGGATTTCCCTGGTCACGACCGGTCTGAATCAAGAGGGAGCGGCAGGCCTCATTCGACCTGCCGGGATGGCCTGACGTTCTGCAATGGGGAGGCCCTTCAGCTGATCACCCAGGCATTGAACCGTTCGGCAGCCGCATCCTTATGCTCGGCCCAGAACTGGAAGTCGGACTGGATCCGGCTCTTAATGTAATCGGGATGGGTCGGCAGAATTCTGGCTCGATCTTCGGGGATCCACTTGTAGGCATCGGGATGCGTTGGGCCATAGGCCAAGTGTTTCGTGAAGACCGCCTGCCGTGCAGGATCGGTCGCGAACTTGATGAACTCGCGACACATGTCTGCCTTGGGCGTGCCCTTCAGAATAGTCCAGCCCTCGGGCGACCAGAGGTGCTGATTCCAAACGATCTTGACAGGAGCGCCGTCGTCAATAGCGGTCTGCACCCGTGCGTTCCATGCTGGACAGATATCGACCTCGCCGCTCTTGAGGAGCTGGGACGTCTGTGCCCCGCCGGTCCACCAGACGTCGATTTTGCTCTTGATCGTATCGAGCTTTTTGTACGCGCGATCGAAATCGAGCGGGTACAGCTTGTCGAGCGGAACACCGTCCGCGAGCAATGCCTGCTCGATGGTATCGAAGGGGTGCTTGCGCATCGCGCGCCGGCCCGGGAACTTCTCCGTGTCGAAGAAGTCGGCCCAGGATTGCGGAGGCTGCTTGCCTTTGTCCTCGAACGCGTCCGTCCTGTACGCCAGAACCACTGCGAAAACATTGCAGCCGGCAAAGTAGTCGTTCTTGTACTCAGCCGGAGTCGAGTCGAGATAGGGCGACTTCACGTTCAGCGGCTGGAGGTACCCCTCGTCACGGAGCTGCACGCATGCCGCCAGGCTGAGGTGCGCCATGTCCCAGGTATAGGTCTGGGTATCGACCATGCCCTTGATAAGGCTCGTCGGCTCGTGCTGGCCCTGCAGCCCGACGGCCTCGATTCCGGTCGCTTCCTTGAAAGGATCGTAGAAAGCCTCCTTGAAGCCCGGTGCATAGGGGCCGCCGGGATCGCGGATGAAAATGCGCTTCTCTTGCGCCGAGGCCTGCTTCCAGTATGTCGGCACCAGGACGACAGCCGCGCCGCCGGCCAGAACGTGGCGCCGCGTAAGATCGAGTTTGCCGAATCGTTTCGGCCGCTTCCCCCTGGCCATTGTTGTCCTCCCTTAAGTGACTTCGTTGAACGTGGCCGTAAAGGCATTCAGAGCCTATGGCGAAGGCCCTCTACAGCTTCCGTGACTCCGCCGGTTTCGTCAAGAAATTCGCGAAAGCGCTTACTTGCAGAAGCGCTGTTTGTCATTCGCTCTTCCGCTTCGCGCGATCGGCAAAAAACTTGCGCATCGCCGCCTGCGGTTCCCCCGAGGCATAGGCCTCGGCCTGGATGGCCCCACCCTTGGCGAAGGCCTCATCGAAGGCCGCCTGCGTCATCTCACGGAACCATTTTTTGGTCAGCCGCAGGGCCGTCGGCGGTTTGCTGGCCAGATGCTCGGCGATCTCGCGCGCCTTGGGGATTACTTCGGCCGGGGTGCTGACGAGATGATGGATGAGCCCGATGGCCTTGGCTTCTTCCGCCTCCATGATGCGGCCCATCAGGGTCAGCTCGATCGTCCGCGACAGCCCGATCCTGTGATACATCAACATGGGCCCGAGCACGCTCGGGATACCGGAGTTGATTTCGGGCTGCCCCATGCGAGACCCAGGATGGCCCACTCTGACATCGGTGAGCATGACGGCCTGAAACGCCGAGCCTGCGGCGACACCGTTGAGAGCGGCGATAAGCGGTTTTTCCAACTTTCGAAAGCTGTCGTAGAAATCACGCCAGGAATGAAACCACTGGGCACCATGCTCACCTGACGAGAACTTTTCGGTTTCGTCTAGGTCCTGTCCGGCGGAAAATGCGCGGTCGCCGGCGCCCGTCAGAATGACGGCGCGCACCCCAGTGTCGTTGTTCCAGGCCTCCAGAATCCTCCGGATGTCCGCGCGCATGGGTGTATCCCACGCATTCAGCTTTTCCGGTTTGTTCAGAGTGATGGTGCCGATGCCATCGGCGATTTCGGTCAAAACCGCATTTGCCATACGGGCGCGCCCTCATGCTGCGTTGCAGACATCATTTACAAGTGGGGCACTGATCGGTGCGATCTGTCAACCGCACTCTCACATCGGCAGCAATTGCCCAATGTCAGCCCTTGCAGCTGTTTCCATGACGAGCGCGGCAGCAGCGAGATCTGCGAGCGCCACGCCCTGGAATGTGAAAACAGCGCGCTCTTCGTCGTTCTTCCGTCCCAGCGTCGGAACGGTGACCATGTCCAGCAAATCGGCGGAATACGGACCCTCCGGGGTGAGCTTTCGGTAGCTCTTTGACGCTTCCGCCTGAGCCTTGTCGTCCACCAGCCGGTAATCGATCCTCTCAAATCCTTCAGTTGACCAGGAGCGGCCAAGATCGACGAGCGATCCGAAGGAGCCGCGCGAGAGCCAGTCGGCCCTGAGAAACGGCACGAGATTCGGATGACCAGGCACGGTGCTGATCACGATAGCCTGACCGCTCACGACCTGCCGTGGATCTTCGGCAACTATCGCCTCAAGCCCCATTGCGCGTGCCCGGGCGGCCAGCGCCTCGGCTGACGACCGGCGGCGGCTGTAGGCCGTAACACGCGTGAGCGGGAATGCCTCGACGAAGACGGCCAGGTGCGATTTGGCTTGTGCGCCGCAGCCAATGAACCCGATGCTGTCGGCGTCGCGGCGAGCATAGCGGCGGGCCGCAACGAGGCTCAGCGCGGCCGTCCTCATTTCCGTGACCCAGGTTGCATCCATGATAGCAGCCGGCATACCCGTACTGCCGTCGTTGAGCACAATGACCCCACCGATGTGCGGGAGGCCTCGATCAGTATTCGCCGGCGAAAGGCCAACGATTTTGGTCGCGGCGAAAGCCGGTGCCGGCGGCCCCACCCCAACGGCCATGGTGCTCTGGAACAGCCGCCCATCCGGGCACGCCATGCTCGTTTTCGGGAAGTTCCGTGCCTGACCGGCCGCACAGGCCCGGATCGTCGCCTCGATCCTGTCCGCCAGCTCCCCTCCTGAAATTGCAAGTCGCTCGATGTCGGCGCGAGACAGGTATCGGATCTGGATGGCATTTTGGGTCATGATGGGGCTTCGGTTCGGTGCTATTCGTCAATCTACCATCGGGGCCGATCGTGTGCAGAAAAGTATTGCTCCGTTGCAGCTAACGTCGTCAGTATTTCAGGAGATGTCCATGAACGAGATGCCGGATCGTCTACCAAGCATCGAGACAGACCGCACCCCGCGGCCGATCCACCCCGAAACCCGCATCGGCCATGTCCATCTCAAGGTGGCCGATATCGAGCGAGCCCTCGATTTCTATTGTGGTGTGCTCGGGTTCGAGCTCAAGCAACGCTACGGCCGGCAGGCCGCATTCATCGCCGCCGGTGGCTATCATCATCATATCGGCCTGAATACGTGGGAGAGCAAAGGCGGCTCGCCGCCACCACCCGGCGCGACGGGCCTTTATCACCTCGCCATTCTGTATCCGACCCGGCGCGACCTCGCGGACGCCTTGAAACGGCTGATCGAGGCGGGCGTGCCGCTCGACGGCGCCAGCGATCACGGTGTCAGCCAGGCGCTCTATCTTCGCGATCCGGACGACAACGGCGTCGAGCTGTATTGGGATCGGCCGGAGGCAGAATGGCCGCGCACCCCCTCCGGCGAGCTCGCGATGGTCACGAAAAAACTCGACCTGGACGACCTGCTAAGCGCGGCCGCGTAGCCGTCAGAGGGCGCCCGGATTGCCTGGACTTGTACCCGGGTCACTCCCGCGCGCCACGAAGGAAGTAAGCCTGCATCGATCCCTTGCCAGCGACTTCAATGGTGCCACGTGGCTCGAAAACAAATGTGTCGCGCAGCCGCTGGTAAAGCGCCTCCGTGACGTTGATCTCATTGGCAACGCCGTGGGACTCCATCCGGCTCGCCGTATTCACGGTGTCGCCCCAGACATCATAGATGAACCTGTGTGTGCCGATGATGCCGGCGACCACAGGCCCCGTATCGATGCCGATCCGCAGCTGAAGGGGCAGGCCTAATACCTCGCTGGTGCTGCGGGACACCTCGAGCATCCTCAGCGCCATTTGCGCGACGGTCGTCGTATGATCAGAGTTGCGGGCCGTAAGTCCACCGGCCACCATATAGGCATCACCGATCGTCTTGATCTTCTCGAGGCCGAACTCGAGCGAAAGATGATCGAATTCCGAAAACAGCATGTTCAGCAATTTCACGAGCCGCGTCGCGGAAAGCCGTGCGGAAAGGCCGGTGAACCCGACCAGATCGGCGAAAAGTATGGTCGAGTCCGGGATATGGTCGGCAATGATCGTCTCGCCCAGATTGAGGCGGGATACGATCGCCATTGGCAGAATATTGAGAAGCAGCGCCTCCGATTTCTCCTTTTCGACTTTCAGTTGCTCCAGGAACATCTTTTCACGCTCGCGGAGCCGCTTCTTCTCGATACAGGCATTGATGCGGGCCTTGAGGAGCACGGGATTGAAGGGCTTGGGCATGTAATCCTCGGCCCCGGCTTCGATGCAGCGCGCCACGCTCTCGATCTGATCGAGGGCCGAAATCATGATGACCGGAATGTCACGATGGCTCGGGTGGTTCTTGAGCTGCGTGAGAACATCAAAACCACTGAGACCCGGCATAAGGAGGTCGAGCAGAATAAGGTCGAACCTGTCCTGTTCAACTAATGAGAGGGCCTCCTCTCCGCTGGCTGCGGTCGTTACTGCGTGACCCTCGCGGGTCAATCGCCGGATGAGCAAGTCCCGGTTCGATTCATGGTCGTCGACAACGAGAATGTGGCATGTGCACGGGATTTCGGCGGCGGCATCATCAGGCGCCGATTTCGCAATCATGCTCAATGCAGGGCTGGACGCGATGACATCGGCGGAGGTGGACTCGGAAGCGGTTGCGCTGGCGTTGCCAGTCGTTTCGGTCAACCCTTCGATCCGGATCAAAAGGCGGCTGGATTCATTCAATAGATTTCGAAGATCCTGAGCGAACGCCTCAGGCGGCTCCTCCTCGATCAGCATTTCCGCGTAGCCCTTAATGGCATTGAGGGGCGTGCGCAGGTCGTGCCTCAGCTTGCTCAGCTCCAGGGAAAGCCCCCCATTTGAGTCCATAATCTGCTTGACGAGTTGCTGAAGCGAAACCGCCGCCCGTCGCAATCGCGCAATGTCCGGCGCGAGGTGATCGAGGCCATTGGCAGGAACGTCCTCCTCGAGAATATCGATATAGCCGATGATGGCGGAGACCGGGCCGCTGAACTCTTGCCTGACGTATGTCAGCAGGGCCGGATCGAGGGCAGCTTGGGGGGCCGACGTGCTCATGATGCCAACTCGCCGTGAAGTATCCGGCTCAGGCTTGGTTCCGCGCAATCAGTGCCCCGATCTTGTCCAGCAACCGCGGCAGCTCGATCGGCTTCGTATCGTAATCGTCGCATCCCGCCTCCAGCGCCCTTTCCCGATCGCCCGCCATGGCGTGCGCGGTCAACGCGATAATCGGGATCGAGCGTGTCCCCTCAGCCGACTTGACGCGGCGTGTCGCCTCCCAGCCATCGAGAACCGGCAGGCTCATATCCATCAGGATGAGGTCAGGGTTTTCACTGGCAGCCATTCGAACGGCCTGCTCGCCGTCTTCGGCCATCACGACATCGAAGCCTTTGCGGATCAACCGGCGGGAGAGCATATCCCGATTTGTTTCATTGTCTTCAACGAGAAGAATCTTGGGCATGAACAATACTCCCCTGCTCCGCCGTCAAGCCGGTATTCGTGATGAGTTCTTTTTGTCCCCGTCCCCATGTCTCTGGCCGCTCCTCTCAAGGCACTTACGGATCGCCACTGCCAGTTCGACCTGAGACGTTCCATGCTTGGCCAAAATGCGCTGCGTGGACCCGGTCAGAGCCTCGATTTCCTCAGCGGTGAGCTGCTTAGCGGTCAGCACGACAACCGGGATATTTTGAAACTCCTGCCGCTTCTGCAGTTCCTTAAGAAACTCAAAACCGTTCATCACGGGCATCATGAGATCGAGCAGGATAAGCGCAGGTTTGGGATGGTCCTCGAGCCAGCGCAGACCCTCCTGCCCATTCTCGGCTTCCGCCACATCGAGCCCAAGCCGCCCCAGCACCCGGCGGGTCGTTTCGCGGCTATCCGGGTCGTCCTCGACCAGCAGGACAGGCGATTGCACGCCGACCGGCACATAACGGCGCAACATCGACTTGAGAGCCTCGCGATCGACCGGTTTCGTCATGAAGTCGGACGCCCCGAGCGAAAACGCCATTCCGCGCTCCTTCAAGACCGTGATCATGATGACCGGGATATCGCGCAGCTCGGCGTCTGCCTTCAGCGCGCTGAGCACGGACCAGCCATCCATGTGGGGCATCAGAACATCGAGCGTGATGACCGCCGGCCGATGGGCGCGCGCCTGATCGATGGCTTCCTTACCCGTTCGCGCCTCGATGACGCGATAACCCTCCTTGACCAGGGATCTGCTCAAGAGCCGGAGCGCCGCCGGATCGTCATCGACGACGAGGATGGTCGGCGCGCCATGAACGAGGCGCTGCGCATTCTCATCATCGGCTGGCGCGGAGGCTTCTGCCGTCGAGCGGCTCGGCAGGGTGATGGTGAATTTCGAGCCTTTCCCAGGAGTGCTCTCCACGGTGATGTCGCCACCCAGCATCACGCAGAAATGCTTCGTTATCGCGAGCCCAAGGCCCGTTCCCCCGAAGCGCTTCGTCGTCGTCGTATCGGCTTGCGTAAAGGACTGGAACAGTTTTTTCATCTGTTCCGGCTTCATGCCGATGCCGGTGTCGGCGACTTCGAAGCTCAAGGTGGCGCCGGTCGGCGTTTCATCGCGCCAGATCGTGAGGGTGATCGTTCCCTCTTCCGTGAATTTGGCACTGTTGCTGAGGAGGTTGAGGAGGCTCTGCTTCACTTTCGTCAGATCTGATCGCAAGGTGCCGATATCCGGCGAGCAGATCACTTTGAGCTTGTTGTTGTTCTTGCTGACGAGCGGTCGCACGATGGACTGCACCTCGCGCACCAGGGCTGCAACATCGATATCCTCGATATAGACATCCATGCGACCTGCCTCGATTTTCGAAAGATCGAGGATGTCGTTGATAATTCCGAGGAGGTGCCGGCCCGCCGCCTCGATTCTTTCGATGTCGGGGAGAAACGACTCGAGCCCTTGATCGCGCGCATCCTCTTTCAGGATTTCGCTATAGCCGATGATCGCATTGAGAGGTGTGCGCAGCTCATGGCTCATGTTGGCGAGGAACGTGCTCTTGGTGCGGCTCGCCTCGTCCGCCTGATCACGCGCGACCTCCAGTCGTGCAACGAGCTCGGCGAGCTCGAGCTCGCGATGCTTGAGCGCGCTGATGTCGGCCAGCGTCGTCACTACCCCGCCTTCCTGCGTGCGCCGCGAGCCGACGCGGAGCCAGGTCCCATCGGCGAGCTGGAGCTCCTCGTCACTGGGCCCGGCCCGGTGCGCGGCCAGTTTGGTGTTAACCCATTTGTCCCTGTCGCCGTCCTCGGCGCGCCGCTCGGCCACCTCGCGCAGAAGCGTCTCGAATTTCATTCCAAGCACGAGCGGCCTTGCGAGCTTGAGGAACTCCGCGCAACGGTCGTTGAACGCGATCAGGCGGTCTTTTGCATCCCAAAGCGCAAAGCCGTCCGAAATGCTTTGAATGGCGTCGCTGAGCCGGTTGCGAGCCAGCTCGATTTCCCTTTGCGCCTCGACCCGCCTGGTGACGTCGGTATACATCACGACGAAGCCACGGCCGGGAACCGGATTGCGGTGAATTTCGAGCACGCGGCCGTCGGGGAGCGTGCGCTGCTGTATGGAGGGCTGATCGAGATGCTCCAGGCGGGAGCGGATCAGCTCTTCGGCGTCTCCTTTTCCGAAATCGCCACGCTTCGTCAAAAATTCCACCAGCGTCCGATGGGTCGTGCCCTTGCTGAGAAGACCCTCCGGCAGATTGAGCAGGTCGCGCATATGTCGATTCCAGGCGAGCAGCTTGCCGTCGCCATCGAACATCGCGACCCCCTGTGCCATGTGATCGAAGGTGACCTGCAGAATGCGGTTGGCGGCCGTCGCCTCGTCGCGGGCGATTTCGAGCCGTTTCAACGCCTGCTCGCGCTCTTCCGACAAGCGATTGCGCTCGATGAGACCATCACGGAACATGGCCAGCGTGCGCGACATCTGGCCGATCTCGTCATCGCCGTCGGGCGGAAGGTCGATGTCCGTGCGCCCGCCCGTCAGTGCCTTCATCGCCGCGGTGAGGCCGCCCAATGGCACCACGATCGACCGCAGAATAAGTATTGTCAGGCCCAACGCCAGCAGGCTCGCGGCGATGACCACACCCCAGGATATGCCCACCGCTCCGGCCGTCCGCCGCCGTGCCGCTTCGCTGGCGCGCGCCGCTTCGCTGCGAAGAGTGCCGATGAGCTGATTGAGGTTCTTCTCGACCGCGGCGATGTGCACTTTGGATTGTGCCATGAGCGTATTGCCGATGACCCGCCTGTCGTCAGCGTAGGCCTCAACTGCATCAAGAGAGCGCGAAAACAGTTGTTCGACTTCGGTGCGAATGGCCTTTACAGTGTCCGGATTGTGCGCCTCGAGAGCCGCAAGTTGTTCCCCGAGGCGCGCTTTCGCCTCGCGCGCCCTTTGCTCAGGCAGATTGAGCAGGCTCAAGGCTGCGTCGGTCAGCCAGTATTTCAGATCCCCGAAGGCTTTCTCGGCAGCACTCGCGGCGCGCAGATTATCGATGTAGCGGGACTCGGCGAGCAGCGCGTCGGCACCGAGCTTCAACTCTCGGTTCATGAAGATGTTGGTGCCGACGAGGATCGTGAGCAGTGCGCCGGACAGAATGATGAGGCGCAGTGGGATCGAAAGGCGCGACAGCCGCAAAGGCTCGAAGCTCTGCAAGCGCGCCGGTGTCATTTTTCAGGCCGCAAAAGAGTTATGCTGATGACACCGCCGAGGTCCCCCTCGCTCGCCCCCTCCTTTGGATAGCCGGTGATGTCTATTTCGCCTTTGGTCCCGCCGTGACAGGACAGACAGGACGCCGAATAGTATTCCGGGACCAGAACCCGGAATTCCTTCCCAGCGTCTTCGGTCTGATAATAGATCTGTCCACGAGGCCACGAGGGGGAGAGGAACTTCTCCTCGATAATCTTCTCCTCCCACGCATCGGGGCGGGCCTTCCGGTTTCTCACGAGTGGCGGGGGAGCAGTGACCTTTATGCGCAATTCCGTCGCCATTTTCTGCTGCAGCCGTTCCGTTATGAGGCGGCCGAAGATTGCCGGAATGAACCCCTTGAAGCCCAGCCCCTCCTCATTGATGAGGTCCTGGTTTTCGTCCATCACCTCCTTGATGGAGTCCATTTCGGCCCGAAGCAGCCGGCCGTGCTGGGAGGCAGGGTCGATCGTCAGCGGGTCCACTCCGGCGATCTTCTTATATTCCTCGATGGTTGCCGCCAGGACGACGTCACCCGTCAGCCCCTTGTCGCCGCGTGAGGGATCGTTGATGAGGTCCTGATTGCTTGAAATGACCGTTCGGGCCGCTTGCAGCATTTCGGCCAGGCTCAAAGCGACATCCAGGTTCGCCTGCTCGTCTGCCTTCGTGCTGCGAGCCAAGAGCGGCGCCAATGTAAGCATGGCGATCGCAATCAGCAGGATGAGCGATCGTTTTCGCTCGAGGCGAAGCGGACGTAGGCAGGCGCGAAGTGGTGATCGGAGCCTCATGGCAGGAGTCCTGTCGGTGAGTTTGTTGCGTCCTGACGCGTGCGCCGCGGCTGCCCATTCGCCATCGCCACCTCGAACTCAGACATTGGGACCTCACGCGATGCGACGGCAAGGGTCGTCCCCATCCATTTGGCGGGCACTCCGGCCCGGGCAAAAGCGAATTTTCCTGGATGCCGTCCGATGCGGGCAAGTGCAGTTTGGACAGCAGGCCCAGATCAGCCGCAGCGCATTATACTCCAGGTGAGGAGCGGCCGAAAGCTGATGTTCAGCGTTAATCGATTTGCGTGAACGAGCCTGCCGGCAGGCTGCAGACTGGAGATCAGGAAGGGGAATTAACCAAGCGGTCGCTCACTCCCCTGGCGGGCTCGTGCCTTTTGGGGGGGAGCAGCAACCGAGCGCTTGCCGCAAAATGCAAAGCAGCTTGCAAG
>DASVDU010000139.1:0-18484 GCA_036380915.1 Hyphomicrobiaceae bacterium
GCGAATACGTCGGCAGGGAGCTGGCCACGGCCTTCACGTACATCTCGCGGTCGCCGAGATAATAGCTTTCGGGCATGATGGCCGCGATTTCCTCCGCAGACGCGTTGGCAATCCACTGCAGGCCCTTATAGAAGGCATTGACGAGCGCCTGTACGGTTTTGGGGTTCTTCTCGGCGAATTCCGGACGAAGATAGAGCACTGCGGCCGGAGAGGGGGCGCCGAGGAGCTTGATTGTATCCTCCTCCGTGCGCGTATCGACGATCACCTTGAGGCCGACCTTCTTGTCAATCATCGAAATGGCTGGATCGATGTTCGAAATCGCATCGATCTCGCCCTTCTCCATGGCCGCAACGGCCGTCGAGCTTGCACCAACACCGACGATGGAGACGTCGCGCGGGGAGAGGCCCGCCTTCTGGAGCGCGAAGTTCACGATATTGTGGGTCGAGGAGCCGGGCGCGGTCACGCCGATCTTCATGCCTTTGAGGTCTGCCGCCGAATTGACCTTGTCGGCGAGCTCCTTCCGCACACCCACCACGATGCCAGGGAACCGACCCAGCTCGATCACGGCCACAAGATCCTGCCCGCGGGCCTGCATGCGGATCGTGTGCTCGTAAGCGCCCGTCACCACATCGACGGATCCGCCCATCAAAGCCTGCAAGCTCTTGGAGCCACCCTGGAAATCCTGGATGGTCACGTTGAGCCCCTCGTCCTTGAAGAAGCCCTTCACCTCGGTGACCGTAAGGGGCAGGTAATAAAGCGCAGGCTTACCGCCGACGCCGAGCGTGACGTCCTTCTTTTCCGGTTCCGCCAACGCAGGACCGGACAGTGCAAAAGCGCAGAGCACCGCGCCCGCTAGCAGTCTTCCAGAGAGTTTCATCCTATTCCTCCTTGAGCTTCAGCTTAGGTCGTTCTCGTAGCCGCTGCTGTTGGACGCCAGACGAGCAGGCGCCGTTCGCATACGGTGACGAGTCCATCGATCAGGACCACGAAAATCATCAGCACCAGCATCCCGCTGAAGACGCCGGTGACGTCGAACACGCCCTCTGCCTGCGCGATGCGATAGCCGAGGCCCGCGGCAGAGCCGAGATACTCGCCGACGACCGCGCCGATCAGCGCAAACCCGACCGACGTGTGAAGTGAGGAGAAAACCCAGGACATCGCGGAGGGCAGATAGACATGGCGAAGAAGATGCCGGTCGTTCATCCCGAGCATCCGAGCGTTGGCGAGAACGGTGGGGCTCACCTCCCTGACGCCCTGATAGACGTTGAAGAAGACAATGAAGAAAACAAGTGTCACGCCGAGAGCGACCTTGGACCAAATGCCCAGACCAAACCATAGGGCGAAGATCGGTGCCAGCACCACGCGCGGAAGCGCGTTGGCCGCCTGCACGAAGGGATCCATCACCGCCGCCAACAGCTCCCGCCGCGCGAACCAGAAGCCCAGCGCGATGCCGCTGACGACGCCGATGAAGAAAGCAAGCGCCGTCTCCAGCAGAGTGATGTAGAGGTCGTACCACATCTGGTATGTGACGATGTCGCCCGCTGTTCGCTCCAGGACGTCAACGGGCGTCGAGAAAAAGAAGGGATCGAGGAGGGGTTCGTTCGGCGCTGGTACGGTCGTCAAGACATGCCAGGCGACAAGCATTCCGATCGCGGTAAGGACGCGCAAGAAGAGGATCTTGTTCCGGTTCATGCCTCATCCTCTGTCGCGTATGCCTTGATCACTTCCTTCTTCAAGATTTGCCAAATCTCCTTGTGGATCGTCGCGAACTCAGCGGTATGTCGGACCTCGGCGGGGTCGCGCGGCCGCTCCAGGCCCACGTTGAAATCGCCGATGACGCGGGATTCCGGTCCAGCCGCCATCACCACGACGCGATCCGCGAGCGATATCGCCTCCTCGAGATCGTGCGTGACGAACATTACGGCCTTGCGATCGCGTGACCATAGATCGAGCAGCAATTCGCCCATCAAGGTGCGGGTCTGCGCATCGAGAGGCCCGAAGGGCTCGTCCATCAGCAGGATCTTGGGATCGAGGATGAGCACCTGGGCGAGTGCCACGCGTTTGCGCTGACCGCCGGAGAGCTGATGCGGGTAACGGCCGGTGAAGGCGCTCAGCCCCACGCGACCGAGCCATTCCACCGCGCGCTCGCGGGCTTCCGCCGCTGGTGTCCCGTTCACTTCCAGCGCGATGGCGACGTTCTCGAGGGCGGTCTTCCACGGCATCAGCGCGTCGGCCTGGAAGAGATAACCCGCCTTCCGGTTGAGGCCCTTGAGCTGGCTGCCAAATATGGCGCACCGGCCCGCCGAGGGGTTCAGCAGTCCCGCAGCGACATTGAGCAACGTGGACTTGCCGCATCCCGTCGGCCCGACGATGGCGACGAACTCACCGTCCCTTACGTCAAGGTCTGCATCCGCGATCGCGGTGTAGCTTTGGCCAGATCGATCCGCAAAGGTGATGCGGATATCGCGCAGCGACACCGCCAGGCTTGCAGAATTGTGTTGCCGCTCCTCAGCCACAGCCGGATCGCTCATATGTCCGACTAAGGCCTGCTCTCCCATCAATCTCCCCCTTCCACGCGAAGCACCATCGACGCGTTCTTAGCATGACGGCTCGTCTGGTCACCATTACTCGATTGGCCACGTCTTACTATCAGTGCTTGCCCATCAAGCATTTAACGGACTGGCAGACAAGCGGGGGGCCTCGAGGCCGATCAACGATTGCGAGCTGAAGCGGCTTCAGCCAGCGCGAAGGAGCCAGGGTTGGCTGGCAAAATGGCTCTTCTCGAAGGTTTCGATGGCCTGAGCCTGTGCCAGCGTGAGCCCGACCTCATCGAGCCCCTTCAGCAGCATGTGCCGGCGGTGCGGTTCAATCGAGAATCGAAATGGCCCAAGGTCCCCGGCCGTTACCGTCTGCTCGTAAAGATCGATCGTGAACACGGCATCGGGAGCAGCCTGGGTAAGCCTCGCCAGGTCGTCTACGGTCTCGCGCGGCAGGACAACCGGCAGCATGCCGTTCTTGAAACAGTTCGCATAAAGAATGTCAGAGAAGCTCTCCGCCACGATGCAGCGGAACCCGTAGTCGCGCAACGCCCATACCGCATGCTCGCGAGAGGAGCCGCAGCCAAAATTCCTGCCGCTCACCAGCACTTGCGCGCCGGCATGCTCGGGTCGGTTGAGAGGGAATTTGACATAGTCGGGGTTGTATTCTGGAAACCGCTCGCGCGCGAAGAGGTACTTACCAAGACCGGTCGTCTCGAGCGTCTTGCAGTACTGGGCCGGGAAAAGCATGTCGGTATCGATGTCGTCGAGCAGCACGGCGACACCACGCGATTTCAGGACCGTGAACGCTTCCATGCCGTTTCACTCAGAGGTAATCGCGAACGTCGACAATCCGGCCTGCGAGTGCCGCGGCGGCGGCCATAGCCGGGCTCATGAGATGCGTGCGCGCACCCGGTCCCTGGCGGCCTTCGAAATTGCGGTTCGAGGTTGAAGCGCATCGCTTCCCGGGCTCAACCTGATCTCCGTTGACGGCGACGCACATGGAGCAGCCTGGGAGGCGCCATTCGAAGCCCGCTTCCTGAAAGACGCGATCGAGCCCCTCTTCCTCGGCTTGCCGGCGCACCAGTCCCGAACCCGGGACGACGATGGCCCGCACGCCATCTGCGACGCGCCCCTTTCTCGCTACGGCAGCCGCCGCGCGCAAGTCCTCCAACCGCGAGTTCGTGCAGGAGCCAATGAATATGCGGTCGACTTTTATGTCCGTGAGCCGCGTTCCTGGCTGAAGATCCATATACGAGAGCGCACGCGAGATGGCGGCTGCCTCGGCCTCGTTTTCAGCATCCTCCGGCCGCGGCACCCTGCCGGTCACCGCTCCGCCCTGCGAAGGTCGTGTTCCCCAAGTGACCCAAGGAGCCAGACTGGACGCATCAATCGCCACCGAGCGGTCGAAATGCGCACCATCATCGCTTTTGAGCGTCGACCAATAGCGCACAGCGGCATCCCAATCGCTGCCCCTTGGCGCCATGGGCCGCCCTTTGAGCCATGCGAACGTGGTTTCGTCGGGCGCAATCAGGCCGGCACGCGCACCTGCCTCGATGGACATGTTACAGACCGTCATCCGGCCTTCCATCGAGAGGTTTTTGATGGTGGACCCGCAGTATTCGATGACGTGACCCGTTGCCCCGTGTGGGCCCACCTTCGCCATGATGGCGAGCGCCAGATCCTTGGCGGCGACGCCGCGTGGCAGCTCGCCATCAACCTCGACCCGCAGGCTTTTCGAGCGGACCTGGACGAGGGTCTGCGTGGCGAGGACGTGCTCGACCTCGCTGGTCCCGATACCGAACGCGAGGGCCCCGAAAGCGCCGTGGGTGGAGGTGTGACTGTCTCCACAGACGATCGTTGCGCCAGGCAAGGTGAAGCCCTGCTCCGGCCCGATGACATGAACAATGCCCTGCCGCTGGTCGTCGATAGGGATGTAGGTGATGCCGAATGCGGCACAGTTGGCCTGCAGAGTCTCAACCTGCATCCGGCTCCCGGCATCGGCCAGCGGCCGACTGCGGGATCCGATGGTCGGCACGCCATGGTCGGCCACCGCGAGCGTCAACTCGGGTCGCCGGACTCTGCGTCCTGCCTTCCTCAGGGCGGCGAAAGCCTGCGGACTGGTGATTTCGTACGCCAAGTGTCGGTCGATGTAGAGAAGCGCCGATCCGTCCGGCCGCTCCTCAACCACGTGACTGTCCCAGATTTTCTCATAGAGCGTGCGGGGCACGTTCCTACCTCGGTGTAGGTGATACCTGTAACCGCCAGCCGCGCTTTATCACGCCGAGCAGAGTTGCGGAAGGGAATCGCCGCTCGAAGCCGTGCCGATGTCGATGGAGTTGTCGAATGTCGCGCCCTCCAGGTCGGCTTCTTCTCCGAGCTGGGTCGCTCCACCGAGACTCAAGACCATCGGTGTTGTGGGATGATCGGTCATTCAACCGAGAGTTACTAGTCAAACCCTGAAGACTTAATCCAGTCGAGGGGATTCGGGGGCCGCCCATGATAAGACTACGTACCATTGCGATAACCGCGACGGTCCTGGCGTGCCTGTCCTCTGCAGGAGACGGTGCACAGGCGCAATCGGCTGCCGCAGCTGCCGCGGCCGACCCCGAATTTCAATCCTTGCTCCAGCGCATGTACACCGACTCGCAGGACATGGAGACAACCTTCAGGTTCCTCGAGGTCGCCACGCGGCTCGGGGACTACGAAGCGGCCATCGGGGCGCTCGAGCGGGTACTGTACTACAACCCGGATCTTGCTGAGGTGAAAGTCGAGCTCGCGCGGCCTTAATCTCCGCATTGGCGGCAATCAGGTCGCGCAGAGCTACCTCGAGCAGGCCCTGACAACGCCAGGCGCGGTTCCGGAAACGGTTGCTGCCGCCCGCCAGCTTCTGACGCAGGCAGACACTGATACAGCGGATGCAACAGCGGATGCCCTGCGCGTCTTCATCTTCGCCGGTACGCGCTATCAGACGAACGCACCGCGGGACCGAAAAGCGATCTCGTCCTGTCGGAAAACGGCGATCTGCTACCGATCGAGCCTGGCTTTGCGCGTGCGGATGACCGGAACGCGGTTGCACTCCCTTCCATGACCTATTTTCGGCCGAAATCGGCGTGTTCGGGTATTACGCCAAGCAGGTCGACTTTTCTGAATTCGTCGTCAAGGATCTGTCACAGACGCTGCAAACGACGATCGGCACTACGGCCGTGCCGTCCTTCCCGGCTTACTGCAACGGCCCACAATAAGGCTTTTGCGTCGGCTTTGTTCCGGAAACCATACCCGCCATCTTGCTGGTTTGGGAATTTGGTGGCGGGTTCGGTCAGCTCGTTATCTTGCGCCGCTGACGGGGGACGACATCCAGGCGGTGCCAATGGCACCGGGATGACGCTGGCCAATCCAAAGCTGCAGGCCGAGTCATGCCAGCATGCCGGCCTCAGCCATGTGCTTTGTCACGTCGAAGCGTGCTGCTGTACGCTATAGGTCTGATCGGCGCGGTCAGTCATTCGTCTGCACTTCTGCTGAAGCACCTTGAGCATTGCGTCGATCAGCTCGCTGTCACCTCATCCGAAATGGATGCCGATCGCGAACGCCTGGGCGCTCGCTACAAATCCTGCACCGAAAAGATCGAATTATGATTGAACCGAGACAGAATTTTCCAACACCCCACTTCACCCTCCGGCGGTGGGCAGTTGGGGTCAGGCTCACCCCCTGGCCTCAGTGAGGCCGTCTTTCAGTCCTCTATAGGTGTTGACAATTTGTCGATTGGGGAATAGCGAATGTAAGATCCATCGAAGCAAATGGTCATGAAGGCGAAACGGACTTCATCCCGGTTGAAGCTGGTCGCTCAATCAGCGGAAACCGATATCCCTAAGCATCGGGCCATCGCCGACCTCCTGCTGCAGGAGATCGAAGCCGGTCGGTGGGGGCCGGGCGAGCGCATTCCTTCGGAGGAGCAGCTCGTCGCGGAGACCGGCGCTAGTCTGGGAACAATTCAGCGAGCCCTCAGGAATCTCGTTGAACTCGGGATCGTGGTGCGTCGCCACGGGCTGGGTACCTTCGTGGTCGGCGGGCGCGCACCATTTCGCCATCTGCGTCATTTCCGTTTTCTGGCCGAGGACGGAGTGCGGCTGCTCCCGGTATTCGTCAAGGTAATCGATGTAACTATTATCCAGGATACCGGTCCTTGGTCCGATTTTCTCGGCGAACCGCACGAAGGCTACGTGCGCATCAAGCGTAAGGTCGATGTTGGCGGCGAGTTTGACCTTTATAGCGAGGTCTACCTCCCGGCCGATCGATTTGGAGCGCTGGCCGAGCTATCATTTGAGGAGCTGGACGGTTGTTCGATCCGCGATTGCCTCGCCGAGCGATTTAACGCTCCCACGTTAAAAACCCATCAGACAATGCTTTGTCAGCCGCTGCCGCTCCGAGCGGCGCGGGTCATCGGTGTGCCCCATGGCACCTATGGTTTTGTCTGGGTGATATGCGCGGCCAGCTATCGCGACGCGCCAATCACCTGGCAGCGCGTCTTCATTCCGCCGAACGACAATCAGCTGGAATTGCTCAGCGGCAACGATCTGCCGTCTCCGGGGAGGCAGTCTAGCAACCGGTTACGTAAGGAATAAACTTCTGAGGAGACGCTCATGAGTCGGGAGCCGCCCTTCGCAATGATCACCCTCCCTCCGGAGCGCAGCGCCGCGAAGCCTCGCAAGACCGGCCTAACCATGATGGCGGATTGGGGACTGCCAATCTCCTATCAGGAGGACCTTCTCGCGCTGGGCGGCCGCTATATCGATTTTGCGAAGATAGTAACGGGGACCGCACGCCTTTATGAGCGCGATTATCTGGAGAAGAAGTTGGCGCTCTACCAGTTGCATCAGGTCCGGTCCTTTATAGGAGGCCAGTTCTTCGAGTATGTCCTTGCCACCCAAGGCTGGGGTGCCCTGGACGCCTTCTTCGATGAAGCGGTGGCAATCGGATTCCAAACGATTGAAATTTCTGACAACTGCATACCGCTCGGGGACGACGAGCGTGTTTCCGCAGTCGAATTGGCGAGGAAGCACGGTCTGGCGGTCATGGGCGAGGTTGGGTCGAAGAACGACGATAGTGACATTCGGCTCTTGATCGCGCAGGCGCGCCAGCTTTTCGAAGCCGGCGCCGAGTTTGTGCTTGTGGAAGCGGCTGAACTGGTCGAGGCGGGCAAGCCAAGGGCTGATAAGCTCGACGCCCTGCGCGAAGCGCTGGATCTCACCAAAGTCATGATTGAGCTGCCAGGTCCCTGGATAAGCGGGATTACGTTGTCCATTGTTCAGGACCTCAAGAAGGCGCTGATTGCCAGCTTCGGCCCAGACGTCAATTTAGCAAACATCCATGCGGAAGATCTGATCGCGACCGAAGCGTTGCGCGTCGGACTAGGTGTAGTCGGACCCACAACGCGTCTCGCCGGATGATGATGGATGGAAGGAGGTTTCGCCCTACATTGAGGCGCTGATCGAAAGGGAAGAAAAAGCCAAGTAGAAGCCAAATAGAAGACAGATAGAATGCAAATAAGCAAAGGGGAATGACATTATGTGGAAACGGCCCATAATTCAGAGTATCTGCGCTGCAATTCTTGCCATAGGCACCGGGGTCGCTGCCAGTGCGCAGGACTATCCTTCGAAACCCATCAAACTCGTCGTCGGGTTTGGTGCCGGCGGTATGACCGACACCTCGTCACGGATGATAGCGGAGGAACTGGACAAGAAGCTTGGAACGCGCATCGTAGTCCAGAACCAGCCGGGGGTTGGTGGTCTTCTGGCGCTGGATGCTGTGAAGCGCGAACCGGCGGACGGCTATACCATCGTAACCTTTCTTTCGGATTCGCCGTTCACCGCCGCCTACCAGGGCAAGTCTTTGAATTTCGACGATTGGACCATGCTCGGCGGCTACATGCCCCAGGAGCGCGTGCTATTTGGCCGGCAGGACAATCCCTTCCACTCTCTCGATGAGCTGATCTCTTATGCGAAAAAAAACAATGTTACCTTTGCTGATGGAGGCTCATTTTGGTCGGCGCGCGTGATGGAGGCGTTCGCGAAGCAGAACGGCCTCAAAATGCGCCTCGTGCCTTTCAAATCCGGCGCGGAAGGCTCAGCCGCTATTCTCGGCGGACATGTCATGCTTGCTGAGACGGGCGTCGGAACTCCAGCCTGGACTTCGTCCAAAGATAAAGGTCTTAAGATCCTGGCAACTCTGACACCGGGCGGCCTTGCCGATTTTGGGCTTCCGGATGTGCCGACGCTGAAAAGTGCCGGTGCAAACTTTGTCGTGGACTTCTATTACGGCCTAGCTATCAATTCCAATACGCCTCCTGAGCGCGTTAAGGTACTACGCGCGGCGCTCCAAGAGGTTATCGAGGATCCCGCGGTCCAGGAGCGATTTCGGAAAATTGATCTGGTCCTCAAGTGGATGCCTGGTGACGCCTATCTTGAAAGAATGAAGGAGGTCGCCAAATCCGCTGCCGGACTCAAAGATTACCTGCAGAAATGAGCTGACATTCACTGGGGGGAGGATGTGGTTTTCCCTCCAGTGAAGGCAAACTTGGGCGAAGTGCGCCTCGCGGAAGCGTGCCTGTCGTGTGGCATCTTGGAAAAGACGATTAGATCCTTTCACGGGCCCCGGCAGTAGATCAGCTCTTATCCCGCGCAGCAGGGTGGAAGCCGCGCACGCGAGCCTGCCCACTTCCCCGCCCGGCCTCCAAACCAAGACTTTTACTTTCCAGCAGATCTCGAAAGGACCTGTGAATGCCGTTCTCTCACTACCTGTATGATCGTCTCGGCCGGGCGGAAATCTCGCCAAAAGGTCCGCACGTAGCGGGATCGCATGTTCCCCTGGTGCTCACCTACACTGCGGGCGTCGTTGGCATTGACGATAGCGGCGCCCTGAAATTCAGCTGGCGCACCGCTTCAGATTCGGGAAAACCGCAGTTCACAGATCCTCGTGCGCCCAACTACACCACAGCCTATGCCACCAACGGCGCCAAGCTGCACATTGAATATAACCGCAACAATATTCGCCCTTGGGTCAACACCCTGTTTGTGCGGGTGGTCGCCGGATTTCTGCGTGAAGGTGACCAAATCATTGTGAAACTCGGAGACCCCTCGCACGGTTCGCCGGGGTATCGCTTACAGACGTGTTGCGATGATGATTTCCAATTCAAGACGTTCGTCGACGCGTTCGCCACGTATGATTTCGTTCCGATCCCTCTGTCGCCCGCAATAAAGCTGATTTCAGGCAAACCCGC
This sequence comes from Hyphomicrobiaceae bacterium, assembly GCA_036380915.1. Taxonomy (GTDB): domain Bacteria; phylum Pseudomonadota; class Alphaproteobacteria; order Rhizobiales; family Hyphomicrobiaceae; genus ZC4RG25. The sequence continues at coordinate 9,814 of DASVDU010000139.1, forward strand.
GCGCTGGAAAGCCTATTTGCCGACCCTACGGCGCACGCGCGATGCATTCCGACTGGTGATTGTTCCTGAGGACCGTTGGGGCAATCCGTCGGACCAGGCTGATCAGACGATCCTGCTTTCGTCGAACATGCCAGTAGAGGGGTTACCCGACCGCGTAGTGTTCGCCAGGGGCGACGGTCCTCGGGTGATAGATGGCCTCAGAGTCGACAAGGCTGGCGTACTCGAGATTAGCCTGATGGGAGCCGACGGCTCGCCGCTCGGTTCATCCAATCCGTTGCGGCTCGCGGAGGATGTCCCGATGCTCCACTATTGGGGCGATCTCCACGGTCAGAGCAATGAAACCGTGGGCACCAATACCGTTGAACAGTATTTCGCTTTCGCACGAGATCGCGCATTCCTGGATATCGTGGCGCATCAGGGTAACGATTTTCAGATTGATGATGAGCTGTGGGCCAAGATCAACGATCTATCGGCGCAATATGACGAACCGGGCCGGTTCGTTGCACTCCCGGCGTACGAATGGTCGGGGAATACCGGAATGGGCGGCGACCACAACGTCTACTATCGCGCGGAAGGAAGGCCGATCTACCGGTCGTCCAAAGTGCTCATCAGCTCGGAAACGAAAGATCCGGTTTGCCTCAACGTTAACGAGCTCTTCGCGGCACTCGAAAAGGAGGACGCAGTCGTCATTGCCCATGTCGGAGGGCGTTACGCTGACATCTCCATCGGGCATTCCGGGCGCATCCAACAGTCGGTCGAGATCCATTCTTGCTGGGGAACATTTGAGTGGCTGCTCCACGACGCGTTTGATCTGGGCTACCGCGTTGGCCTCGTCTGCCACAGCGACGATCACAAGGGGAGGCCGGGCGCCGCATATCCGGGCGCTTCGACGTTCGGCGCGATCGGCGGCCTGACGTGTTACATCATGCCTGAGCTCAACCGCGACAATTTATTCGAGGCGCTGCGTGCGCGCCGTCACTATGGGACGACCGGCACCAGGCTCTACCTCGACGTGAAAGCGCAGTTTGATGGCATCGCCGAACGCTTCGAGACAGACCCGGCGCTTGGGCCCACGCAGAGCAAATCCGTTCGTGCCGCGACCATGGGCGACATCGTGCGTACAACCGACAGCTCGGTTAAACTCGCTGTTGAGGTCATCGGTTCGGCGCCAATAGAACGGGTGACTATCTTCAACGGAAAGTCGCCAATCGCCGTTCACCGGAATTTCGACTCCAGCGAGCTAGGGCATCGTATCCGTGTCCTTTGGGAGGGTGCCGAGTATCGGGGACGGGCTCGGGAGGTTTACTGGCGCGGCCACTGCCGGCTGGAGGGAAATCGCTTTACGCGCACCGAATCCTTCAATCTGTTCAACGTTGATAAGCCTCTACGCGTGGCTGAGGATGGGACCAGGGTGGATTTCGATTCCGTTACGACCGGAAACTTCGCGGGATTTGACCTCTGGCTGGACGACAGGGAAGCTGGGGAATTGATATTCGCAAGCGACGTTCTCGATGCGCGAGTACCAATCGCGGAGATCGGGATGGAGGATAAGGTCGTTGACGCCGGTGGGCTGGGCAAGCGCCTGCGGATCTTCCGTCTCCCGGACGTCAACAGCAGTCGCCAGCTTTCATTCACCCATCACATTGAACTAAGAAGGGATAGGGATAATCCGATCTATGTGAGGGTGACACAGGAAGATGGTCACCAAGCGTGGTCGAGCCCAATCTATCTCATCCCATAACCAGGAAGCCCCGAGTTCGCGCCGCGCAATCCGGCCAGGGCATGAGGAGGAGGCCCGTTGAAGGATCAAAAATCGCTATTTGCGGGAGGGATATTCGTGGCCGTGGGCTGCATCTATGGCCTCACGGCCTGGTGGTCGCTTCCGGTGGGCGACTCCGTCAACATGGGGCCAGGATACTTTCCGATCGTGCTGTCAATGCTCCTCGTATTGCTGGGGGCTGCAATCGCCGTGCGCAGCGTGGTGGGGGAGTACAGCGTCGCCTTCGAAGGAATCCCCTGGCGATCAATCGCTATGAACACCCTTGCGATCCTTTGCTTTGCCTCCCTAATCAGGCCGCTCGGATTATTTCCCACTGTGATGTTGACGGCTTCTCTTAGCTGTCTTGGGAGCGCCAATGTTTCGATGACGAAAGCAGCCATTGCCGGCTTCTCAATCGCTGTTCTATGCACGTTGATCTTTAGTTTCATTATTGGACTGCCGATCGCCATCGTTGGCCCCTGGCTCGGAGGTTTCATTTAGATAATGGAGCTCCTCACTCATCTCGCCATCGGCTTCGCCACAGCGTTCTCGCCTTCGAATTTGCTCTATTGCTTTCTGGGAGTGCTATTGGGGACTGTGATCGGCGTCCTTCCCGGAATCGGCACGGCGACCACGGTGGCCATGCTTCTGCCGCTCACATTTCAGTTGGAGCCGACCTCATCGTTGATCATGCTCGCGGGCATTTACTACGGGTCCCAGTACGGTGGATCAACGACTGCGATCATGGTCAATTTGCCTGGCGAAGCCTCGTCCGCTGTGACAACGATCGACGGCTACCAGATGGCCAGGAGAGGGCGCGCCGGCCCGGCGCTGGCGGTTGCAGCGCTTGGGTCCTTCTTCGCCGGAACGGTAGCGACCCTTTTGGTCCTCACGGTGGCGCAGCCTCTCACCGCCATAGCCCTGCGCTTCGGTCCGGCAGAATATTTTTCGTTGGTCACCGTCGGGCTCGTTTCCTCCGTAGCGCTGGCGTCCGGCTCGATCCTCAACGCGCTGGCAATGATTTGCCTTGGGCTTCTCATCAGCATGACGGGTACGGACATCTACACCGCTATGCCGCGCCTGACGTTCGGCTTGCCGGAGCTCGAAGGTGGTATTGATGTCGCTGCCATCGCGGCTGGGGCCTTCGGCATCGGCGAAATTATCCGTAATTCCGAAGCAGGCGTCATCGCCAGGAGTACCATTGCTAGCGTTAAGAGCATCTGGCCATCTATAGAAGACCTCAAGAGAATGGTCGGCCCAACGGTCCGGGGCACCACCATCGGATCCTTTCTCGGCGTCCTTCCCGGGAGCGGAGCGTTGCTCTCGTCCTTCGTTGCCTACAACGTGGAGAAGAAGGTCTCGCGCAATTCTGCTGAATTCGGCAAAGGCGCGATCGAGGGAGTCGCAGCTCCAGAGGCGGCCAACAATGCGGGAGCCCAAACATCGTTTATCCCGATGTTGTCCCTTGGGCTGCCGTCGAACGTCGTCATGGCGCTGATGATTGGTGCGATGATGATGCAGGGCATTACACCCGGACCCAATGTCGCTACGACACATCCAGAATTGTTCTGGGGGGTAATCGTGTCGATGTGGATCGGAAACGCAATGCTCGTGCTGCTCAACTTCCCGCTTATTGGGATCTGGATCAAGCTGTTGAGCACTCCTTCTTGGATCCTTTATCCAGCGATCGTCACATTTTGCTGCATCGGCATTTACAGCCTTGCCAATAATTCCTTCATTATGTACATCCTCCTCGTATCCGGTGTAGGCGGCTACATCCTGGTGAAGCTCGGCTGCGAGCTGCCTCCGTTTATTCTCGGGTTCATTCTCGGTCCAATGCTGGAGGAGCATTTCCGGCGCGCGATGAGCCTTTCGGGGGGCGACCCGATGATACTTGTCACCCGACCAATCAGCGCTGCCCTACTCGCCGTCGCCGTAGTTGCGCTTATAGTCGTCAGCCTGCCGGCGATCTCACGCAAGCGGAAGGAAGTGTTCGTCGAAGAGGATTGAGCCGCCAAACCTTGGACCGGCTCGTCGTGAAGGGGTATGCCGATAGCGGGATTATTCGCGTGTCCTCGCCATCTCTGTAGCTCTTGAAAGCAAGTGCACCCAGGGTCAAGTCCTGCTGGGATCGCCATTAGGATTAATGCGCTTGACATGTCCTGTTCTTAAGCGCCAGCGCCAGTCCGGCTCTTTTTCTCACTTCGCTTTTAAAGGCGGGCGGCGCAGCCTTGCAGCCTAGAGGAGAAAGCGAGGGGCTATGACGAGGGCTAGTACCAGTGAAGACGATGTCATCTCAGTCTATTGGCAGACGGGGTGCACAAGCTGCCTCCGGACGAAGGAATTTCTGACCCGGCATGGTGTTGCTTTCCGCTCGCGGAACGTGCTGGAGGATCAGGAGGCTCTCGACGAGCTCGCTCGCTTTGGATTGCGCCGGGTGCCGATCGTCGTGCGCGGCGACAAGTGGGCGGATGGGCAAGTCCTCCGGGACGTCGCGAAGCTGTGCGGCATTGCCTGGGGGAACGAGAAAATCCTGCCTCCCGATGAGCTATGCCGCCGCGTAAACGCAATCATCAAAGCGACGCAGGCCAACGTCCTTCATCTGCCGGAAGACTCGATGCAGACACAGTTGCCCAATCGACCACGCAGCTATGCCGACCTCGTCTATCATATCTTCAACATCGTAGACGCCTTCGTGGAGCACGAAGAAGGCATTCCGCTGGCCTATGAGGCCTACTATCGCGTGCCGCCCGAAGAAATGCGAACCCCGAAAGGCCTAGCCGAGTACGGCGAGAAGGTTGGCGAGCGCTTCAACGGCTGGTTTGCCGAGCACGGCGAAACTGCGGATTGGGCACGCAAGGCGGACGTCTATTACGGTCAGCAATCACTTCATGAATTTCTGGAGCGGACCACATGGCACAGCGGCCAGCATGCCCGTCAGCTCGTCTGGGTGCTCGAGCGCATGGGTATCGCCCCGGCGCAGCCTTTGCATAGCGAAGTGTTCCGCGGCTTACCCATGCCAGAGAAGGTGTGGGACGACGAACCTGTGACCTCCTAGCGACCGTCGATTCCGACAGGGAAATAGCGCTCAAGCGAATTTGCGGATTTTCGCGATAAGCTCGAGCGGAGAGCGGGTGGTCCGCCCTCCGCCCAAAGTGCGCCTCTAACGGCGATGTCGGCGGCGCTCGTGCCTGTGCTTGCGATAGTGCCGGTGGCCGCGTCGATCGTTGTCACCGAAGTAGAGTGTGATGCCCGGGGCCGGGTAGCGATAGAACCGGGGGCCACAGCGCACCGTGCGCCCGCGCCGCACATGCCGGTGCCTCCAAGCTGGTGCACCGCGGCAGGAACGGTGGAACCCGTGCACCTTCTCGATCTGGGGCTGTGCTTTCACTGGAGCAGGCGAAGCCGGCAGCGCATTCGCACTCATTGATGCGCCGCATAGGACCGATCCCGCTAAGATGGTCGCTGAGAACAAGCTTTTCATAGATCCTCCTTGACAGCTCTCGGCGTAATCACTCCGTCAACCCGGGCTGGAAAGCGCGGGTTCCTCAGGTGCGACCGATCTGGCCAATGAAAATCTCGAAACGCTTGCGAAATTGGAGGGATCGTTGTCAGAAAAGCTAAGTATTAGCAATGTTTACTGATATTTGTTCAAGTCGATACCGATGTTTCGGGAAATTTCGTGCAGTAAGAAATCAGAATTGCTCACTGACAGCCTATCTCCGGGAAGTGTGGTGCCGTCACGGGTGCTGGCAGGGATCGGCAATTCCACCCTACACATGCGCCGCGAACCGCCGATCGCAGGCGTGCGACTTCGCGGGCTGTGGATCGTCGGCTGGGGCTACTTGCTGTTTGCCGAGATTCCAGCCATCTCGACCTGGGTCGGAACAGCGCTGATCATTCCTCGACAGCGTCCATCACTTGGCGGGAATCCCGCCTCGCGTCGAGGCGTAAACGCAAACCGCGTTTATGAGCTGCTCATTAAACAGTTTCCACGCGTTGCGGCCTCGTGCATCATCTCGAGGGTTCCGTCTGGCCCCCAGCTAACGGCGCTTGCATCGCCAACAGACCTGGAGGTTTACCGGCATGGTGGAGTCTCGGCGCACTGCACCACTCGAAACGATCCTCGAGCACTTGTCGCTGCGGCCCGCTACCGGCTGCGAGGATCTCATCAGTTTCAAGTCGAGCGGTCAGTTGACGCTGGGGGTCGAAATTGAGCTGCAACTCGTCGACCGGACTACCCTGAACCTTGCCCCGCGCGCCGAGGAAGTGCTGGCGTGCGCCGGCGATCTGCCCAACCTGACAAAGGAGTTCTATCTCAGCACCGTCGAGATCAACTCGCGCAAGTGCGCCGATGTGCATGAAATCAGTAGCGATCTTCACGCCATCCTGGAGCGGGTGGACGAGATCGGCGATAGGCTTGGCATTTCTTTCTCAACGACAGGATGCCATCCGTTCGCGCGCTACGCCGACTGCATCATAACGCCGACGCCACGCTATAACGAGCTTATCGACCGCAACCAATGGCTGACGCGGCGCATGACCGTCTACGGCATGCACGTGCATCTCGGCATGAGTAGCGGCGACGAGTGTATCCGCTTCAACAACTTCTTCTTGCATTTCCTGCCACACCTGCTGGCCCTGTCCGCCAGCTCGCCGTTTTGGCAAGGCGAGGATACGGGGCTCGCATCGTGCCGGCCGACCACCTACGAAGCGCTGCCGACGGCCGGTCAGCCATACGTGGTCCACTCCTGGCGGGAGTTCGGGCAACTCTGCAGCACGCTGAGAGCGTGTGATGCCATCCAATCACTGAAGGACTTGTGGTGGGACCTGCGCCCCAGCCCCGCGCACGGGACGCTGGAGATCCGCATTTGCGACGGCCTGGCGAGCTTGTCGGAAACGCTGGCCGTCGTCGCGTTCGTCCATGCGCTGGCGCACTGGTTCGGCGATCATGCGACCTGGCTGGAGAAGGTGCCGCCGCCGCCGCGCTGGCTGGCGCGCGAGAACAAATGGCGGGCCGTGCGCTTCGGCCTCGATGCCAAGCTGATCACCAGCCTCGACGGCACGGTCAAGCCATTGCGTGACGATGTGCTCGACTGGTGCGAGCGGATCGCCGGCAACGTGGCTGCGCTCGGCTACGAGCCCTATTTTGCGACGCTTCGGCAGATTCTGGCTGACGGCAACAGCTCGATGCGTCAACGGGCGGTCTACGCCCGCACAGGCTCGCTGGAACAGGTCGTGCAGCAGAATATCGCCGAATTCCGCGCCCGCGCGCCGCTGTGGGATAAAAGCCCCCTCGAGAGCCCGGTACGGTCGCAGCTCGAGTTCTCCTTGGATCGGACCCACGACGGACCGTGACAGGGGCCTGCCTGATGCTGCTGCGAGGCTCAGGACAAGTTTGCTGCGCGATCTTGGAACTGTCCGTCGTCTGCGTCATTCTATCCCCGGAACAAGTCGAGAGCGACCGTCCCTAACATCGCTCATCCCATAGCTGCCCAATTCCGGCCGCGAAAGTGCCGGCAGTCGCATGCATACGGAAGAATGGTGTGAGAGGGAGACGGACGTGCACTGCAGCCGCGGCTCCAGTGCATCGATACTCCCGGCTTTTTGCGGTGGTGCGGGGTAATCGGTCATGGATTTCGTGGCGGGTGCGGACAGCGTGCTTGCGGCCGTGGGGGCGCTGGGAGCCGACAGTTGGCAGAATGCAGCCGCTTTCGCTGCAGTCCTTGCGGTCATCCTCTATGCTCTGCGTGCAAACGGCTTTCTTGCCCGGGTCTGGCGAGCGGTCCAGGACACAATCCTCACCAACTGGCAGCTCGCGCTTCTCGGCGCCGCGGCCATCGTGCTGTCACTCGCCTCCGGCTGGCGCACCTGGGATGGCATGCGCAACTTCACCGGGGAGTCGGCGCTGTCCCTGATGATCACATTCGGCATTCAGGCCGTGATGCTGATCGTCGCGTGGCTCATCGGTGAAAGCTTCGCCACCGGCATGAGCCAGCAGGTAGACGGCGCCAAGCGCATTCGGAAGCCCATGGATGGCGCGATCGGCATGGTGCTGGGGCTCGCGATCTCCGGGGCGGCTTTCTACTGGCTCTTGCATGTCTTCGGCGCGGTGAGCTGGACCAGAACGGCCGATTTGGCCTTCGACTGGAGCCGGTTCGCGACCATCGCGATGTATTTTGCCATCGCATTGCTGGTGGTCGGGGCGCTGGCCTTCAGCTTCAGCCGCGGCGGCGAACTCGCGGTACCCTATGTGCGCGGGACACGCGTCATCGCGCGCAACGTCGTGCTGTGGGTGATGCTCCTGGCCTGCATGGGCACCTCGGTCTTCTTCTCCTTCGACTCATTTTTCAGCTCGATCTTCCCCGAGGATCAGCGCCGGCGCTCGGCGGAATTGCGGGCGCAGAACCAGGTTTCCGGTATCCTGGCCGATACGGGCGCGACGATCGCGTCTCGCCGGGTCACCGAAGCAGCCCGCTTGTTCGAGACCGCCGAATGGAAGGCCTACGATGCCCAGCTCACCGAGCTTGCGCAGCTGGCCCAGTCCTCTTCGAGCGCGCTCAAGGCCTATTTCCTTCAGGAGCTGGAGCAGCGCCGCCGTCTGGTAGCGGAGCAACTCGAGCGCAAGGCCACCGCCCAGAGCGGGCAGGCCGGTCTGCTGACCCGCAAAACGGCGCTCATCGAAGAGCTGGCGCGCGCCCGCAGCGAGCGGCCCGGCCTCGCGGCGGAATATGCTCAGCACAAGAGCGAGCTCGACGCCAAGGCGCGCGAGGTCGATGCAAAGCGGGTCGAGGCGATGGCCGAGGCGCGCGGGGTTGAGGGGACGGGCAAAGAAGGCCGGGGACCGGTCTATCGCCAGCGCATGGCCGAACTCGATCGGCTTCAGGGCGAATACGATATCAAGCTGGAGCG
>DASVDU010000140.1:0-6275 GCA_036380915.1 Hyphomicrobiaceae bacterium
TGTACATCAGGATCGCCGGATCATCCGGACCCGTATCGGTCGCGCGCTCGGCATCGCTGGCCTGCTCCAGCAGATCCCAGAAGACCTGTGCCGAGCCCGTTGCTGATTTCCCGACCGAGATCACATGCGCCAGCGTCTCGATCCCCTTGAGCGAATCCGCCAGCCGCTCCAGCCCGCCAGACGTGGTGATGAGCACGCGGGCGCCGCTGTCCCGCAGGCGGTACTCGATGGCGTCCGGCCCGAACAGGTTGAACATCGGCAGCGAGATCCCGCCGAGCTTCTGCACGGCGACGTGGCTGATCAGGCTTTCCGGGCACTGCGGAAGATGGATGCCGACGATCGTTCCGCGCTCCACCCCGAGGTGAGCCAGCGCGTTGGCGAAGCGGTTTGCCGCCCGCTCGACCTCGCCGAAGCTCCAGACCCGCACACTGCCATCGTCCTGCTCATAGATCAGTGCCGGAGCATCGGGCGACGTCCGCGCGTATCGGCTGCACACCGCCTCGGCGATGTTGAACCGGGGCGGAATGCCCCACCGGAACGTGCTGTAAACCTCAGTGTAGCTCGTGCCGGCTAGATACATTCGACCGTAGTCCCCATCAGGCCTGACCGTGTCCGGAAATCAGCTCATAGGTGAGCACGCGCTTGGAGGCGGTCATCGGCGTGACTGTGTCGTTGAACGCCTTGAAGTGCGGCGTCTCGCAGTGGAGCTTGAAGGCCGCCTCGTCGTCGTAAACCTCGTAAAGGAAGAAGGTATTGGGATCGAGCGGGTCCTGCGCCACGTCGAACTGACGGCAGCCCGGCTCATTCTCCAGGCTGTTGCGAGCCTGCGCGAGCAGGGCGGCACGGAAGGCGGCCGTGTGCTCCTTCCGCGACTCGAAGAACACGGCAACGACGTACATCGAATGCTCCCCCGGGCGATCTATGCGGCAACGCCATGCGAATCGGCGCCGAACCCTGAAAGGGCGCGCTTGCGCGAGACGGTCCGCACACGTCCGCCTGCCTGCTCCGGCGCCACCGTCTGCGTGAGATCGGCAGCCTCGAGGAGCTTGGCGAAGTCGATCCCTGTCGAAATCCCCATGTGCTCGAAGGCGAACACCAGATCCTCGGTCGCCGTATTGCCCGTCGCGCCCGGTGCAAATGGACAGCCGCCGAGTCCCGCCGCGGCGCCGTCGATGATCCGTACACCTGCTTCGTAGGCCGCAATCGCGTTGGCGACGCCAAGGTTGTACGTGTCGTGTCCGTGGAAGCAGAGCTCGACCTTGTCGCTCGCATAATCGCGGACGAGGATTGTGAAGAGCCCGCGAACGTGGTTCGGGGCCGCCCGTCCGGTGGTATCGGCGATGCCGATCTCGACCTCAGGCACGATCCGCAGCAGCCGCTCGACACAGGCGATGACGCGCGATTCCGGCGTGCGGCCCTCGAACGGACAGTCGAAGCTGGTCGCAAAGCTGAACCGCAGCCGCATGCCTTCACCCAGTTCCGCCCAAGCCTGCTCGAAATCGGCAAAGCTCTGGTCGACGGTCCGGCGGACGTTGGACTGATTATGGCTTTCGCTGACCGACAGCACCCAGCCGACCTCGCGCACGCCCGCAGCCTTGGCGAGCTCCAGTCCCTTGCGGTTCGGCACCAGCACGTGGACGCGCATGCTCTCGGGCAGCCGCGCCCGCTTCAGCACCTCGCCCGTGTCGACGAGCTGCGGAACGGCCTTCGGGCTGACGAAGGAGCCAATCTCCATGCGGGGGACGCCGGTTGCCGCCAGCGCCTCGACGATGCGGATCTTCGTCTCGGTCGGAATGAACTCCTTGACGGCCTGGAAGCCGTCGCGCGGGGCGACCTCGACGATAGTGACTGCGCTCATAGGATCCCCTTTTCCCTCAGCTCCGCTATTCTGGATCGAGAATAGCCGAGGAGCTGCTCGTAGACTTCGCTATTGTGGTGGCCAACCGCCGGGCCGGTCCAGCGGATCTGCGCATCGCGGTCGAGTCCCTCAACCATCGGCACGACGCCCGGATGCAGCAAGGTCCCGTGCAGCGGGTCCTCGACGCTGGTGACCATGCGGCGGGCCCTGAACTGGGCGTCGTTCGCCACGTCGGCGATGGTGTAGATCTTGGTCGCCGGGATGTTCGCGGCCTCGAGCCGCTCCAGGGCCTCTTCGCTCGACAGCTTGCGCGTCCATTCGGAGATGATGGCATCGAGCTCCGCAACGTGCTCGACACGACCGCGATTGTCCTTGAACCGGGGATCGGCGGCCACGTCGGGCCGGTCGATCACACGACAGAGCGCCGCGAAAAGCGGGTCGGAATTGGCAGCGATGAGGAGCCAGGTTCCGTCGGCGCAAGGATACGCATTGGTGGGGGCCGCCGTGTTGATCGCCGAGCCCATGGGCTCCCGGATCTTCCCTGTGAGCCCGTATTCGGGCAGCGCGCCTTCGAGCAGCGTCAGCACCGCTTCGCCCAGCGCCACGTCTATGACGCGCGCTTCCTTGGCACCTGAGCTGCGCTGATCGAGCACGGCGGCCAGGGCGCCGATCGCGCCATAAAGACCGGCGACGCTGTCTCCCAGGCTCACGCCGGCTCGCGGCGGCGGCAGATCGGTCACATCTTTCGGGTAGCCGCCGATGTAACGCAGCCCGCCCTTGGCCTCGCCGATCACGCCGAACCCGGACTTGTGCGCATCGGGCCCGGTCTGGCCATAACCGGAAATCCGCACCAGGACGATGCCGGGGCGCGCCTTCGCGAGCTCCTCCGGACCAAGCCCCCACTTCTCGAGCTGGCCGGGGCGGAAGTTCTCGACGACGACGTCGCATTTCTGGACGAGGTCCAGGACGATCTCTCGCCCCTCGGGCTTGCGTACATCGAGCGTGATGCACCGCTTGTTGCGGCCGTGCACGCTCCACCAGATGGAACGCCCGCCGGCCTGCATACCCCAGCCGCGCACCGGATCGCCGCCGGGCGGCTCCAGCTTGATGACGTCCGCACCGAGGTCGGCGAGAACACGCGTGCAGAAAGGGGCCGCGATGAAGTGACCAAGCTCGAGGACGCGCAGGCTTCTGAGCAGTGGCTGGATGGCATCGGACACCGGCAGCGCTCCTAATCACCCCTCGGAATGGATCCGGGCTGGCGGGAAAATTCTGTGCCAGTAATAGTCAATCGTCAGACGGGTTGCCACCCATTCAGGCCAACTCCTTCTGAGGGCTTCATAGCCCCTCGCGTCGGCGTCACACCCCGCTGCTAGCTCCTCGCGCTAAGGGCGCGCAGCCTTTCGCCCGTTTCGGCATCAGCGGGAAAGAATGCCTCGATCGCCAGCTCCGTAAGCGTCACGTCGACCGGCGTCCCGAACACCGTCGTGGTGCTGAAGAGCGAAAGAATGCCGGCGTCAGTCTTAAGTCGCAGGGGCGTCACGACAGCGTTCGGAAGCAGGCCGGCGGCCGAGCTTCTGCGCTCCGCTGGGCCAGGGAAGGACGACAGCTCCTCGCAGAGGGCGATCAGAACCGGATCGGCGCTGGCATCGATCTGCTGGTTGAGCCGGGACAGGATGTGGTCGCGCCATTCCCGGTAGTTCAGGATCCGCGATCCGAGCCCCCGGGGATGGAGGCTGAGGCGCAGCACGTTCACGGGTGGCGCCAGAAGTTCGTCGCTCGCACCTGCGATCAGGTGGGCGACGGCGCGGTTGGCCGCAACAAGCTGCCAGTGCCGGTCGACCGCCAGCGCCGGATAGGGCTCGTGGCCCGCGAGGACGAGATCGACCGCCCGGCGCGCATGGATCATCGCCGGATCGTCGAGCGAGCGTTGCGGAAAAACGGGCGCATAACCGGCCGCGAGCAGGCACGAATTCCGCTCCCGATACGGAACGCCGAGCCGTTCGCACAGGTGCAACACCATCTCGCGGCTGGGCCGCGCGCGACCGGTCTCGATGAAGCTCAAGTGCCGTGCGGAAACATTGGCGGCCAAAGCGAGATCGAGCTGGCTCATGCGCCGGCGCTGGCGCCATTCGCGCAAGTGCTCACCAACGGACTGGGGATGGCTGCTCATTCGCGAACGATACCTGCGGCCACCGCCTACATCCAATGACCTGCGAGGTAATTGCGGCGGTTCTGTCCCCTCCCTAGCCTCGAGACCATCGCAGGCCCTACGGGGCCGCGGCGCACCAATCAGACGGGACTTAAAGCCATGCCGCAAATCATCAGATCATTGAGCCTTCGCCGGGTCCTCCTCCTCGACACGATCGCCACCGGGGCCACCGCCCTTCTCCTGTTGATGGGTGCGGAGCAACTCGCCAGCTTGCTGGGATTGCCGATTGCGATGTTGCGGGAAAGCGGCCTGATCCTCGCTGCCTTTGTCGTCTTCGTCGGCTGGATGGCAGCCCAGGAGCCTGCGCCGATAAGTGCCGTCAGGCTGGTCATCGCAGCCAACGTCATTTGGGTCGCCGCGAGCCTGATGCTCCTCGTGTCCGGGTTCGTGGAGCCGACGGCCGCCGGATACGTCCTCATCAGCGCCCAGGCACTCGTCGTTGGCGGATTCGCCGAGTTGCAGATGATGGCGCTTCGTCGATCGCGCGTTGCGACGGCTTGACCCGCTTACCAGGAGGTTCGCAATGCAACCGCGAGATGCTGCTCAACGTACCGGTGTCGCCGTCACCGTGGAGATCCGCGTGAAAGGGGGCCACGATGAGGAATTCCTGCAGTTGCTCACCCCGGTACTCGACGAAATGCGGCATGAGACGACGTTTATCAACGCCATCCTGCACCGCGATCCCGAGGATCCGACCCGCTTCATGCTGTACGAGACGTGGGCTGATCTGAACGAGCTCGCCGAAGTTCAGCTGCAGCGAGCCTATCGCAAGGCCTACATCGATCGCTTGCCAGCGATCCTGCGTGAGGAGCGCAAGATCACAATTTGGCAGCCGTTGCGCTCCGATTCCTCAAGCGGCTGAGCCCGCGAGCCCAGGTGCGGGCTGGTCGTTTTAAGCCCGCTCCTTGCAACTCAGACGACCCCGAGCGCCTGCATCGCCTCGGCCACCCGGATGAAACCGGCGATATTGGCGCCAGCGACGTAGTTGCCCGGCATCCCGTATTCATCCGCCGTCTCCGCGCAGCGGTCGTGAATCTGACGCATGATGGTGGCGAGGCGCTGCTCCGTCTCCTCGAACGTCCAGGAGTCCCGCGAGGCGTTCTGCTGCATCTCGAGCGCACTCGTCGCAACGCCGCCCGCGTTGGTCGCCTTGCCGGGTCCGAAGAGCACGTTGGCATCCTGGAAGATGCGCACCGCCTCCGGCGTGCAGGGCATGTTGGCCCCCTCACCTACGGCGATCACACCATTCTTCACGAGCTTGCGGGCATCACCACCATTGAGCTCGTTTTGCGTCGCCGAAGGCATGGCGATTTCGCAGGGGACATCCCAGATCCTGCCCTTCGGCACGTAATCTGCCGTGTCCTTCCGCAGGCGGGCATAGACCGAGATACGCTCCCGCCGCACCTCCTTGATCTCTTTCAGCAGCTCGAGGTCGATGCCGCCTTCTTCGACCACGTAGCCGTCCGAGTCCGAGCAGGCGATCACGCGCCCGCCAAGCTCTTGGATCTTTTCGATCGTGTAGATGGCGACATTGCCAGACCCGGAAACGACGACCTTCTTGCCGTCAAAATCCAATCCGCGGGTCTTCAGCATCTGCTCCACGAAGAAGACGGCGCCATAGCCGGTCGCCTCCCGCCGGACTTGCGAGCCGCCCCAAGTCAGGCCCTTTCCAGTGAGGACGCCGGACTCGTAGCGGTTGGTGATGCGCTTGTACTGGCCGAACATATAGCCGATCTCGCGCTGCCCGACGCCGATGTCGCCGGCCGGGACGTCCGTATATTCGCCGAGATGGCGGTAAAGCTCAGTCATGAACGACTGGCAGAACCGCATGACCTCCATTTCGGAGCGCCCCTTGGGATCGAAATCGGACCCGCCCTTGGCGCCGCCGATGGGCATGCCTGTCAGAGCGTTCTTGAACGTCTGCTCGAAGCCGAGGAACTTGATGATCCCCAGATTGACGCTGGGGTGGAACCTGAGGCCGCCCTTGTAGGGGCCGAGCGCCGAGTTGAAGCCCACCCGGAAGCCGCGGTTGATCTGCACCTGACCTCTGTCGTCGAACCACGGAACGCGGAAAATAACCTGGCGCTCAGGCTCGCAGATCCGCTCGATCAATGCTTGATCGGCGTATTCGGGGCGCTTGGCGATCACGAGGCCGATGCTTTCGAGCACCTCCCTCACAGCCTGGTGGAACTCGACCTCGCCGGC
>DASVDU010000141.1:0-3640 GCA_036380915.1 Hyphomicrobiaceae bacterium
CGCGCCCTTATTCACTTATGCCAGCCGGCCGGACGGCCGCTGCCGGTGATCTCGCTTTGTGGCGAACAGGACCGGCAGAGGAAAGTCCGGGCTCCATGGGAACACGGTGGCGGCTAACGGCCGCCGGGGGCGACCCCAGGGAAAGTGCCACAGAAAGCAAACCGCCGAAGGCGGCTCTTCGGAGCTTGCCAGGCAAGGGTGAAAGGGTGCGGTAAGAGCGCACCGCGCGACTGGCAACAGGAGCGGCAGGGCAAACCCCACCGGGAGCAAGACCAAATAGGGGTGGCCGGGCGAGCGGGGGTGATCCCGCGGCGCCAGGCCCGTTTCCAGGCCCGCCACCCGGGTTGGTTGCACGAGGCGCGCGGCAACGCGCGTCCCAGATGAATGGCCGTCGCGGAGGAGCAGTCCTCCAGACAGAACCCGGCTTACAGGCCGGCTGGCACATGTTCTCCAGCCCGCGCTTGGCGGGATCCGATCAGCCCCTCTGTGGCTCCTGTCCGTTCGGGAGACCTGTCAGCCCAGCGGGCCTTTCGCGCCTCCAGGACCGGACCCTGGTCTCCACATCGGCTATGACCGCCTCGGCCACGCGCGCGCCGGTGATCGCCTCGAACTTGCCGAGCGCGGGGGCTGCCGAAGCATGCAGCACGGCCGGGCCGGTGCTGGCTTCGCCGATGTCGATGCTCGCCAGTCGCAAGCCGAGCGCCTCGGCGGCCGCAATGGCGATGGTTCTCTCCTCCTTCAGGGCGCGTGCGCTGGCGTCGTGCTCGCGGCCGAGGCGGCGCTCGATCACCGCCACGACCTCCCCGCCGACGACCAGCAACCGCAGAACCGGAGCGGTCCGCCGCGCGGTTTTGTTGCTCGCTGCAGCTTCGGTCGTCACGGTCTCGACCGGCACAGGCACGGACCGCGCCATCAACTTCTGCCGGGTGGCGATCGGGTTGAGCAGCCGGTCGAGAGCATCGCCGGGGTTGACGGCATAGCTGCCCGTCAGCTCGAGCTGCCGCACGGCCGCGGCATCAAACATGCCATCACCACCGGTCGGCCGGGGGATAACGGCGTCGTAGTGCCCGACAGGCGCATTGCCGGCAAGCAGCACCGGCTCCATCGTATCCATCACCAGGGACATCCGGCCGGGATCGAGCGACTCCAGCACGTGCCCGCGCGCCGCCGCAGCCTCCCGCAACCGGCGATTGGAGGCGCTGCGCGGCTGGCGCGTAAGGAGCGCAATCCGCAACGGCCTGTGCACGAGGTCGTGGCGGGGAGCATGGCGATAGAGCCGGTAGGACAGCTTCGGCTGTAGGTAGGAGGTCGCGGGATCGACCTGGATATCGCCACGGATCGCCTGCCGTCCGAGCAGCATGCGGTAGGTCATGGTTTCCCGGTTGGTGAGCGTCACCTCGATCGGCCAGGTGCGCTCGCCGATGCTGATCCGGGTGGCAATGACGCAGCGCACCTCGCGCTCACCGTTGGAGCTCGTGACCTCCCTTTGATCGATGACCGGTGCCGAGCTGTAGATGACGACATCCGTGCGCCCCGGAATGGGGTGGACGCCGAAGCGCACCATCGGCGCCTCCGCCGGGCCGAACGGCTCGATTTGAAACGCATCCAGGGCAGAGGTTCGCGCGCCCGTGTCGACCTTCGCCTTGATGGCTGGCAAACCGAGGTCCGGCAGCGCGACCCACTCCGCCCAGCCAAGTGTGAATGGCTTAGATCTCATGGCAATTGCCGGTGCGTACAACTCGTGTGGACGACGGCAGTGACTGTACCAGCGGCCAGAAACCGCGAGGATTTCACGCGATTGACCGGCTCGGCGCCGTCGCTTATCTCACAGACATGGCAAAACTCCCTATCATTACGCTCCCTGATCCGATTTTGCGCGAGATTTCCGCTCCCATCGAGCGAGTGGACGATGAGACGCGCCGGCTGATCGCGGACATGTTCGAAACCATGTACGCGGCGCCGGGCGTGGGGCTCGCTGCGGTTCAGGTCGGCATTCCGCGGCGCCTTATTGTGGTGGATGCCACCGAGGAGGGCGAGGAGCGGCGGCCGATCGCGATGCTGAACCCCGAGATCGTCTCGCTCGGAGACGAAAAGCGGCCCTACGAGGAGGGTTGCCTTTCGATTCCCGATGTGCGGGTCGAGATCGAGCGACCGGCAAGTGTGCACGTGCGCTTCCTCGATGCGCAAGGGCGGCTGCAGGAGCTGAAAGCGGAGGGACTGCTGGCAACGGCGATCCAGCACGAGATCGATCATCTCGACGGCCGGCTCATCATCGACTTCCTGTCGCGACTGAAGCGCGACATCATCGTTCGTAAGTTCAGGAAGCAGGCGAAAGGCGGCGTCGCCGCCTGACGCGGACGCCCGCCGTAGCACAAGTGAAAGGCGATCCGTGCCGCTGCGCATCGTGTTCATGGGGACCCCGGACTTCGCGGTGCCGACGCTCGCGGAGATTCTGGCTGCGGGTCACGATGTCGTGGCCGTCTACACCCAGCCGCCGCGGCCGGCGGGCCGCGGAATGGGCGAGCGGAAGTCGCCGGTTCATGTCTACGCCGAGAGCAACGGCATTCCTGTCTTCACGCCGAAGTCCCTGAGGGGCGAGGCCGAGCAGGAGATCTTTCGCTCTCTCGATGCCGACGTCGGCGTGGTCGTCGCCTACGGATTGATCCTGCCGAAGCCCATCCTGGAGGCGCCGCGCTACGGTTGCCTCAATCTGCATGCCTCCCGCTTGCCCCGCTGGCGTGGCGCAGCGCCCATTCAGCGCGCGATCATGGCCGGCGATACAGAGACGGCTGTCATGGTCATGCAGATGGACGAGGGGCTCGATACCGGGCCGATCCTTCTGGCGGAACGCGTGCCGATCGGACCCAACACTACGGCGGGCGAGCTGCACGATGAACTCGCCAGGGTGGGCGCGAGCCTGATGGTGCGTGCGCTCGCGGCGCTGGAGCGCGGCAGTCTCGATGCCACCCCGCAATCCGAGGAGGGGGTGACTTACGCCGCCAAGATCGACAAGGCCGAGGCCCGCATCGATTTCACCCGGCCTGCGCGCGAAGTCCACGATCTCATCCGAGGGCTGTCGCCGCTTCCGGGTGCCTGGTTCGAGGCAGGACCGGAGAGGCGGCGCGAGCGGATCAAGGTGCTGCGGTCGGAGCTGGCCGACGGCGACGGACCGCCCGGGACCGTGCTCGACGATCGCCTCACGGTTGCCTGTGGGGAGGGCGCGGTTCGTCTCACGCTCCTGCAACGTGCCGGCCGCAAGCCGATGTCGGCAGAGGAGTTCCTACGCGGCTTCGACCTGCCTGCCGGCACGAAGCTCAAAAAATAGAAGCTGTTTCAACGAAATTTACAACGCACACTGACTGGCGAACCGCCGCTGCGGACCGCAACTCTTGTGGATTCCTTCTCGTCGGTGTTGATCCAGTGGATAGCGCGTGCGAGCGTAGTGCCAAGTGAGTCTCGAATCGCACAGGTTTGCTCCCGAAGCTATTGTTTGGGAGCCAATTGTTTTGCTCGACCACCCGAAGCTACCGCTTAAGCTGCCACTGCAGCCAAAACCGAACGCCAAAATACGGCGCACTCCGCCATCGAGCAAGCCGCCAACCACGCCTCCAGAACTGGTGTCATCGCCACTCCGGCCGCA
>DASVDU010000142.1:0-3052 GCA_036380915.1 Hyphomicrobiaceae bacterium
AACGGTGAGACCGCCTTCTGCTCCGCGGTAATCTGGTCGGTCAGCATGGCAGCCACGCTCTCCTCGGAAATGATCCGTCGTCCGCGGTATGCGCCTTTTCCGAGCAGAAGGCGGCCGAATGCGAGATAATCTTCGACGGTCGAGACATGGCCCCCGCCCCCGGCCTCGAACGGAGGTGGCTCGGTGAAGCTCGCGCCCGAGGCGGGATTCCAGACCGTGAGCTTTCCCGTTTCCGTATCGCGCCAATAGCAGGTCGCGAGCCGGGCCGCTTTTTCCTTCGGCACGTAAAACCCCGTATCGGCCATGCCGAGCGGCTCGAAAATGTGCTTGCGCTGGAAATCGCCGAGGCTCATTCCGCTGGCTCGCTCGATCAGCACGCCCGCGACGTCCATGCCGGTATGATAGAGCCAGCGCTCGCCCGGCTGGTGCACGAGGGGAAGCGAGCCGAGCCGGCGCATGAACTCGTCCGAGCTGTGCCCGAACAGCTTGGGGCCGGGGGCGACCTGCAGCTCATTCATTCGTTGCAGGAGCGGAGAGCTGGAAGGATCAGCGAAAACGGCGCCAAGCCCCATGCGCAAAGTGAGGAGATCGCGCAGCGTGATCGGGCGGTTTGCTGGAACGGTGTCGTCGAGAGCGCTGTCGAGGCTGCGGATGACGCGCCGGTCGGCGAGCTCGGGCAGCCATTTGTCGACGGGATCGTCGAGACCCAATACGCCGTCCTCGACCAGGATCAGCGCAGATACGGCGGTGATCGGTTTGCCGATGGACGCGACGGCGAAAATGGTGTCGCGCTGCATCGGTACGTCCGTTTCGACATTCTGCACGCCGGCGGCATGGACGTGAACGGTGTCGCCGCGAGCCACGAGGGCGACCAGCCCCGGAACAGACCCATTCGCGACATAGCCGTCGAGCGCCGCATCGAGCTCATCGAAACCGCCCGAGGCTTTGGCTGCTTGGCTGCCCATGAGTAGTAGAGCCGATGTCGTTGCTGCAACGCCTTTGCCGAAAGTCCGCCGGCATATCGATACATTTGAGCCGTGGGCCGAATCCAGATCGCTCAGCTCCTTCGCACCTTGCCCGAATGAAGGACCGGTCGGCATAAGATCACCTCCGCCTGGCAGTCGTTATCGATAGGCTCGGCTGGGTAGAGTTGATATCAACCTAATCCGGCACTGTCAAACTCTGAGCTCCCAAAAGGGGGGCGTCACCGGTAGAAGTAGGTTGGGACCGCGAGCGTGAGCCAGGGGAACGCGGAGATCAGGATCAGCACGAGAACCAGCGGTATAAGGAATGGCAGGATGCTGCGCACCGTACGGTCGAAAGAGATGTTGGCAATGCGGCTCAGCACAAAGAGGACCATGCCGACCGGTGGAGTCAGCAGCCCGATCATCAGGTTCAGGACCATCACCACGCCGAACTGGACGGGATCGATCCCGGCCGCCAGCACAACCGGCATGAGGACCGGCACCAGAATGGAGATGGCCGCGATCGTCTCCATGAAGCAGCCGACGATCAGCAGCAGGACATTGATGATCAGGAGCAGGACCAGGGGATCGCGCGAGATGGACAGCAGCGCATCGGTGACCGCTTGAGTAATTTGCGTCGTGGTCAGCACCCAGCCGAACAACGACGCAGCGCCGACGATGATCAGCACGGCAGCCGTCGTCTCGATGGTGTCCATCGAGATCTTGTAAAACCGCTTCCACGTCAGCGACCGGTAGAGAAAGACGCCGAGGATGAGCGCCCACGCGCAGGCGGCGATCGCCGCCTCCGTCGGCGTGAAGATGCCGAAAGACATCCCGCCGATGATGATCACGGGTGTCATCATCGCAGGAATCGCCGCAACGAGCGTGCGTCCGAGGACATCCCAGCGGAACACCTGGTCGCGGCCGATGCCGTGACGCCGGGCGTACCAGGTGATGTAGAGCATCTGAAAGGCGGCCATGAGCAGGCCGGGGACGATGCCGGCTACGAAGAGCTGTCCGATCGAAACGTTGGCCATCACGCCGAAGACGACCATCGGCAGAGACGGAGGAATGATCGGGCCAATCGTCGATGAGGCCCCGGTGATGCCGACGGCGAAGTCGGCCTTGTAGCCGTGGTCTCGCATCGCCTTGATCTCGATGGTGCCCAGGCCGCCGGCATCGGCGACGGCCGTGCCTGACATGCCGGCGAAGATCACCGAGCCGACGACGTTGACGTGGCCGAGGCCGCCACGCAGCCAGCCGACCGCGGCTACCGCGAAATCGTAGATGCGGTTCGTGATGCCGGCCGAGTTCATGAGATTGCCGGCCAGAATAAAAAACGGCACTGCCAGCAGAGGAAAACTGTCGACGCCACCGGCCATGCGGTGCAGCACGACGAAGTCGGGAATGCCCGAGACGAAGTGCGTATAGAGCAGCGACGAGGCGGCCAGCGAAATGAAGATCGGGACACCGACGAGGAGCAGGACGAGGAACGAGGCGACCAGAAGCACCATGTCCGTGCACCTTATTCCACGGTCGAGCTGCCGATGCTGGCGTACGCCGTGCGCCAGCCGTCTTTCGCGTTCCGCCAAAGGCGTTGCAGCGCGCGCACCAGCATCAGCAGGCAGCCAAAGGCGATCGGTCCGTAGACGAGGCTCATGGGTTCGTCGAAGACCGTCATGCGCTGGGCGTGCATCCGTTGCGTAATGGTGAGAGAGAAATAGAAGAGCAGCGCGATGAATGCGGCCTGGATCACCTCGATGACGGCCAGCAGGATCCGTGCTCCGCGCTCGGGCAGGAAATGCAGGAGGACCTCGACCGAGATATGGGCACCCTTGCGGGCAACGATTGCCGCCCCGATGAAGGTCAGGATCATGAGGAAGTAGCGGGCGATCTCCTCGGTCCAGGCGAGGCTGTCGTTGAGAATGTAACGTGTGAAGAACTGCAGGAAGACAATGAGCGCGAGCGCCCAGAATAGCGCGAATGATACCCAATCCTCGGCGTGATGCTCGATCGTTACCTCGGCATCCTCGACGTGGATCAGGTGCTCCTCAGGGTGCCCCTGCTGCTGCACGACGTTCCTCCCT
>DASVDU010000143.1:0-2090 GCA_036380915.1 Hyphomicrobiaceae bacterium
ATCGCGTCGGGCGGGGAGTTCGTCGCCACCAACGTGCTTGGCACGCACACGCTGCTCGAGGCGGCGACCCGGCACCGGGTCGACCGCTTCCTGCACGTGTCGACCGACGAGGTCTACGGCACCCTCGGTCCGACCGACCCGGCCTTTACCGAGACCACGCCGTATTCGCCCAACAGCCCGTACGCCGCCTCCAAGGCGTCGTCCGACCACCTGGTGCGCGCCTATCACCACACCTACGGCCTGCCCACGCTGACGAGCAACTGCTCCAACAATTACGGGCCGTTCCAGTTCCCGGAAAAGCTGATTCCGCTCGTCATCCGCAACGCGCTCGCCGGCGAGCCGCTGCCCGTGTACGGCGACGGCCAGCAGGTGCGCGACTGGCTCTACGTGCTCGACCACTGCGCCGCCATCCGTCGCATCCTCGACCAAGGGCGCATCGGCCAGACCTACAACATCGGCGGCCGCAGCGAGAAGAAGAACATCGACGTCGTGCGCACTCTCTGCGCCTTCCTGGACGAGGCGAAGCCGCGCGCGAATGGCCGCTATGCCGAGCAGATCACATACGTGAAAGACCGCCCGGGCCACGACCGGCGCTACGCCATCGACGACCGCAAGCTCGCCCGCGAGCTCGGCTGGCAGCCTCAGGAGAGCTTCGAGAGCGGTCTGCGTAAGACGGTGCAGTGGTACCTCGATCACCAGGAATGGGTGAGCGAGGTGACGAGCGGTGCCTATCGCACCTGGGTCGAGACCAACTACGCGTTCCGGGGCGCGGCTTGAAGGGAATCATTCTTGCCGGCGGCTCGGGCACGCGCCTCTACCCCGTGACGCAGGTCGTCTCCAAGCAGCTTCTGCCGGTGTACGACAAGCCGATGGTGTACTACCCGCTGTCGACTCTGATGCTTGCCGGCATTCGCGACATCCTGGTGATTTCGACGCCGCAGGACACGCCGCGCTTCCAGGAGCTCCTCGGCGACGGCACGCGGTGGGGGCTGCGCCTTTCCTACGCCGTGCAGCCCAGGCCCGAAGGCTTGGCGCAGGCCTTCATCATCGGGCGCGAGTTCATCGGCGCGGACCGCGTCGCGCTCGTGCTCGGCGACAACATCTTCCACGGGCATGAGCTCTCGTCGCTGCTCGCCCGCGGCGTCAGCAGGGAAGCGGGGGCCACGGTATTTGCCTACCCGGTCAACGATCCGGAACGCTACGGCGTCATCGAATTCGATGCCCAGGGCCATGCCATCAGCATCGAGGAAAAACCCAAGCAGCCGAAGTCGCGCTATGCGGTCGTCGGGCTCTATTTCTACGACAACCGGGTGGTCGACATCGCCTCCAGGCTGCGGCCATCGGCCCGCGGCGAGCTCGAGATCACCGACGTGAACCGCGCCTACCTGGAGCGCGGCGAGCTCGATGTCATCCCCATGGGGCGGGGAATGGCGTGGCTGGATACCGGCACGCATGAAACGCTCCTCGAAGCGGCGCATTTCATCGAGACAATTGAGCGCCGGCAAGGCCTCAAGATCGCCTGTCCCGAGGAGATTGCCTACCGCTTGAACTACATCGACGCGCACCAGTTCGCAGCGCTCGCCAAGCTTCTCGCGAACAGCCGATACGGTGAATATTTGACGAGAGTCCTCTCGGACCGCATCTTTGGATGAAAGTTATCCGTACGGATATCCCCGAGGTGCTGGTGCTGGAGCCACGGGTGTTCCAGGATGAGCGCGGTCTTTTCTTCGAGAGCTACAACAAACGATCCTTCAGGAAGGCAACCGGCATAGCGCCGGACTTCGTGCAGGATAACGTTTCACGATCGGCCAAGAATGTGATTCGCGGCCTGCACTATCAGGTGGGCAGGCCGCAAGGCAAGCTTATCCGCGTCGTCAGCGGCAGAATCTTCGATGTGGCCGTCGACCTGCGGCGTTCGTCCGCGAGCTTCCGCCGCTGGATTGGCATCGAGCTGTCGCAAGTGCAGCTCGTCTGGATTCCCCCGGGGTTTGCCCATGGATTCCTGGTGCTCTCGGATAGCGCGGAAGTGCATTACAAGGTGACGGAGTTCTGGGACGCCGACAGTGAGCGCGGCCTCGCCTGGAACGACC